>MHRK01000046.1 GCA_001820955.1 Candidatus Taylorbacteria bacterium RIFCSPHIGHO2_02_FULL_43_32b | reverse complement strand
GCAGCAGAGCTGCGAGGAAATCTTTTCTATTATAACACAAATTTCCCGCAAATCTCGTCGGACGCCTAGTTAAACAGCGTATCACCGTAACAGCGTTTGTATTCCGGTGTCTCTGTCCAACCGCACTTTCCGCCTGTCTGCCTCTCACATCGAGCATACTTCAAACAAACATACTCGTCCTTAAATTCGCACGTTGACATAACAATATCCTCGGCGCAGACCTCACTACTGCATCCCGAAATTACGCACGGTTTATTAGATACAGATGGGCTGGGAGGCGTAATCGGAACTTGGGTTTGAGGAGAGCCCCTATCGGCAGATTCAATTTCGACAGTGCGAAGAATTTTCTTCAATTCGAGATGCGTCGGATCGATTTCTTCGTCCAATTCGGGATTCGTCCAATCGACTCCCCTTGCCGCAAAAGAAAAAACAAAAACCTTACTTCCCTTCGGCAAATAATAGTTGTAGGTTAAAACCCCTTCGAATCGTCCGACTTTTATTCTTAAATACTCATTTTCGCCCATCGAAATCTTTTCGAAATCATTGATGGAGTTCGGGTGCATGCCACTTCCGTCAAAGACAACATCGCCGATAAGGAGGTTATCAAGCGAATTTTTTACGTTCAAAATTTTCACAAAAGAAACGCAACCGGAATATGGAGGTGCGCCCCCAAAATCCTTGCAGACGCCGAAAACAGTATCGTTAGATTTTGAAATCGTAAAATCCGAGCTGTAATTAAACTTCACTCCGGCTTCCCGGTTTTCGTAAACACTCTCCCCTTTCATAGCGAAAGGATTGTCGCTTATTTTTTTCCAATCGGACGGCACGGCTGTCTCCGTGTTCGATGGCGTATAGACAAAAGTAACCACTTCACCGTCTCCAGAGTACTTATCTCGAAGGGCTTGCCACTTCCCTTCTGTCAATTTATCTTCCGGCAAAGTTTCTTCAAAAATAAATCTGCCCTCTCCATCATGATACAAAATGGAGTAATGCAAAATATGACCATCGTCATATTCGACAAGAAGCGCATCCTTACCACTTCGACTTAAAAACTGAATTATGGTCGGATAATTCCATTTGGTTGAACCGAGAACGGGCCGGGCCGGAAAAGTTTTTTCTAAGACCGGCCATTGCTCGATCAATCTTTGTACGACAAACACATCCGGAAGACCGGAAATCGAAATCTCTTCGCTCGATTGCTTAATCCAGAATATTCCGGCAAACAAAACCGCCAAAATCGCAATTAGAATTATGACTTTTTTCATATATTTTTTTCTGGAGAAGGCCAATGTCACCACGACCTTCCGAGAACCTAAACAGTATTAGCTGGAGTAATGAATTTTCTCTTAAACCAAACAATAACTCTCCAAAGTGCAAATGCTATAAGTACAGCGACGGCCAATCGGAGAATATAAACAGGAACTTTGAATACGAACATGATGAGCCAATCAACAAAGCCGGCAAGATCTGTAAGCATTGACTTAAATGCCTGCTTCACAACCGTGAGCGGCCTCCAAACAATACCGAATACTTTCACCTCCGGTTCTGCGGTCAAATTTACACTTATGACAGACATGGAAACTTGGCGAGAAAGAGAATTGAGCTGTCCCTCAGTTCTTTCAATTCTTCCTCTTACATCAGAGAGGCGAGACGCCACGTTCAAAATTTCATCGATTTTTACCGCCCTAACCATAATATCCTGGTATTGTTTTTCTTCGGCTCGATAATTTTTTAATTGCGCTTCGAGGTCAACATACTGCGCAGTGACATCACTCGAATTTACGCTCTCCCAGTTCACTTTTACCGCAATTTTCTTTATCGCTTCCATAACGACAGTAAAATTGGCAGACGGAATTCTTACGGAAACTGAGCCGGACTTTACTCCCTCTGACACTTCACGAATATCCGAATTTTGTATAAATCCCCCATTCGAAACGGCAATGCTTTCAATCAAAGTAGCCGCGCTATCGGCACTTTTTACCAAAAGATTAAGCGAGCCGTTCTTAATTATTTTTTTATCGGACGGTAACTCAGGGGTTGCGGGATTGGGGTTGTAAGAGGGGGGCATGGGAGCAACAGACGAGGTCACCCCATTCTTCGAATAACCATCGGAGTAATTGTAAGCAACGGCGCCACCTCCGGACTCAAGCATGAGAGCCGGAACGCCAGGCAGATCAATTCCCCGGTCAGAATCATAAGCAATTTGCTGACTGACAGTTTTAACAACTGAGCCGCCTCCCGTAAGAAAAACAAGCACAACTCCAATAATAACTACCGCGACAAAAGTCTTGTTTGCGGACACAAAAACTCTCGCACGGGCAAGAAAATTAGACATGAGATAAAATTTAGGACTAAACCTCTTAATTATAGCTTATCTATTGATACGTTTATAGTTTCTTCAAGTAACACCGTCTTTTGACAAAGGCCGCCCCCAAAGGGGGCGGCCTTGTGTTTCCCATAATTCATTATTCGTAATTCGTGATTTAGTACTCTCCCATTCCGCCCGACATTCCACCTCCGTGACCGTGATCTTTCTTTTCTTCCGGTTCATCGGCAATCGCAACTTCAGTAGTAAGCAAAATAGCGGCGGCCGATGCGGCATTCTCAATTCCAAGTCTTGTCACTTTGACGGGATCTATAATTCCCTCGGAAACCATGTCGGCGACCATCTCATCCTTCTTGGCATCATAGCCGAAGTTTCCCTTGCCTTTTTTAACCGCGTCAACAATCACCGAACCATCGTCCTTTCCGGCATTTGATGCAATCTGGCGAAGCGGCGCTTCGAGAGCCTTCAAAACAATCTGATAACCAATGATAGCTTCCTCCCGCACAAGTTCCGTTTCTTTATTTTTTTCGAGCTTAATGAGATGAGCAACTTTTTCGGCAGCCTTTATGAGAGCAACTCCGCCCCCGGCAACGACACCTTCTTCGATGGCCGCTTTTGTGGCATTGACGGCATCCTCGATTTTCAGTTTCAAATATTTCATTTCGGTCTCCGTAGCCGCGCCGACATGTATAACGGCAACTCCGCCGGAAAGTTTTGCAATTCTCTCTTCCAATTTTTCAATATCATATTTTGAATCGCTCTGCTCCTTTTGCTTTCGAAGCTGGGCAACTCTGGCGTCAATTTCCGCTTTTTTCCCTTTACCTCCGACTATCGTGGTTGAATCCTTGTCGGCAATCACCTTATTGGCTTTACCGAAAACCTCCAACCCCACACTTTCGAGCTTCACTCCCAATTCCTCAGAAACAACTTTGGCTCCGACAGTAACAGCAATATCCTGCAGTTGCTCCTTACGATTATCTCCATAACCCGGCGCCTTGACTCCGAGAACACTAAAAGATCCTCGAAGTTTATTGACCACAAAAGTAGCAAGCGCCTCTCCGTCGATATCTTCGGCGATTATCACCAATTCTTTCTTTCCGGTTTGAACCAACTTTTCAAGCAGAGGCAAAATTTCCTTTACATTGGAAATTTTTTTGTCGGTAATTAAGATCGCGGGATCCTGATATTCGGCTTCCATGCGATCGGAATTTGTAATCATATAAGCCGAAACATAACCTCGATCGAATTTTAGCCCCTGAACAACTTCTGAATCAACGCCTAACGACTGTGATTCCTCGACAGTTACAACTCCATCTTTGCCTACTTTATCAATAGTGTCGGCAATAATCTTGCCAATTTCTTCATTCTCGGCAGAAATAGTTGCCACCTGACGAATTTCTTCTTTGCTTTTTATCGGCTTTGCTATTTCTTTAAGAGCTTTCACAACTTCCGCCGTAGCTCTTTCTATGCCGGCTCTAACTCCCATAGCCCCAACACCCATTACTGTCTGCTTCAAACCTTCGCTGAAAATAGCCTGGGTCAAAACCACGGACGTGGTAGTACCGTCGCCAGCCGTATCGTTTGTTTTGGTTGCAACCTCCTTGGCAATCTCCGCCCCCATATTCTCAAACTTGTCTTTGAGAGTGATCTCCTTGGCAATCGAAACTCCGTCATTGGTAACTGTCGGGCTTCCATAACCCTTGTCCAAAACCACATTTCTTCCCTTCGGACCAATAGTGATCTTAACGGCATCAGCAACAGCATCGACGCCCCGCTTCAGGGCCTTACGAGCCTCTTCGTTAAATAAAATCTTTTTTGACATAAATAGAAAATTTTTAATTTTTAATTTTTGCAATTTCTAATTAATTTCTTAATTTTTAAATTTAATAATTATTTAAAAATTAAAAATTGGAAATTAAAAATTATTTGATTATGGCCAATATGTTGCTTTCTCCGACCACCCAGTATTCCTCATCATCAATGGTCAATTTATCACCCCACTGAAATAAGACTGTGTCGCCGACAGAAACACTAACCGGAATCAATTTTCCATCATCGTACTTTCCCTCTCCAACAGCCAAAACTTCGCCTCTGTGCGTACTGTTATCTTTGCCGACGGTCTCGGGTATAAAAATGCCAGACTTGGTCTCACCACCCTTTTTCTCATCTTCCTCTTTGATGAGAACCCGGTCAGCTAACGGCTTAATCTTCTTCGACATATCACTCTTGTTTTGCTTTTTTTCCATATAAATAAAAGCTATTAACTGATAAATAAGTTTGTTCCAGCTCCTTCAGCTGGCCCTTAGTGGCCGGAATTATAACCTTCATTTTTAGACCTTGGCAATGGGTTGACATATTATTAGAAAGTGATACAGTTAAATTCAGGACCTACCCTAAATTCACCCCAGAGTTAGGACACTCTCACTTTTAATATTTTTAATGATACCAGAGCGTCTGGCTACTTCCAAAGCACTTCTGTAACGAAGTGATTTTCGGTACTTGTTGTTGATAATGCCGATGTTTTTCTTGAATCTATAATTACTCACTTTTGAGAGATCGGTACCTTTCGGCCAAAACCATCTCCGCAATAGAACCGATTGTGCCTTCTACAAGCGGTTTCTGCCATGGAGAGGAAGGATCGCAGCAGTATGCGGGCACACCCCAGCCCTCATGCCTGATTTGATTTCTGCCACCGCATATTTGAGTTACGAATATGCCAAATGGTACTACGAGGGGATGTCATTTTAACTTGGGAAGAGATGTCATTTTCGCTTGGGTATTACACTCGCCGTGAGGACGGAGAAAAGAGCAAACAAAAATGTTAAAATAATGTTGCTCTTTTAGTAGTCTGAAACGGCGAAGCAAAACCAAAAATTTCCTTTCCATTTTTTTGTCGGCTCCCCCCACACCCCCCGCCGAGGAAAAGAAGAAAGGTAAGGAAAATTTTTGGTTTTTGCTCCCGCGACCGAAGGGAGCGGACGAGGCGCGCAGATTAGTCCTCGCTCGGATTGTTTTGGAAGAAAGTTCGGATTTTGTTCAAGAAACACAGCCAGTTTGAGCAGCGCTCAAGTCGCGTCGGGACAACACTTTTTTAGAATCGCATATTGTGAACGGGCCTAGGACTCTACAATGAAAGTTAGCCTTAAATTTCGATTTCAACCGACAAGCAAAAATGAAGAAAAAGACAAAGAACCAAAATGATTTGAGTGGAACGCTGCAAAACACCATCATTCCACCCGAAATACATGCGGAGTATATTTCGTATCACAATAAAACTAATGGTCAAAAATATTCAAAAGAAGAAGTAATCGCTGAAAGTCAAAAATTGCTGAAAAGGAAAACACCGACTGAGGACAAGAAAAAGATCATCTTCCGACTAGCTCATACGCCTGTATTGCGCGCGCACTATGCTATACAAAAGTATCTGAAAAAACCCGATCCAGAGCTTACCTCATGGGCAGTAATTGCTTGGAATGAATCTCATGCGGGTATCATCAACGAGGCGATGGGTAAAATGTTCGGTGAAAACGACGAAACCGCCGATGATGCAACTATTATGGGCGGCTTAGGAGGAGATGCTAAACGGCTGCGCTACTGCTTTGTTGTCAGCACAGAAAAAAGTAGAGACATTACTAAAGAAGAAAAACAAAAAATCTGGGATACAATTAAAAAAATAGATAAAAGCCATCGCTCTCAAGCGGAAAAAGTAGAATTTAAACGTAACTATGCCAAAGTTGTCTCTTTGATACCGATGGATGTTGCATGCGGCACTTACATAGAAGATATTATCAACAAAAGTAACGAACCCCGCACATTTCTCCGTTTCCACTACTTTGTGGTAAATACTCACATTCTCACGCATCATGAAATTGATACGTATCTCAAAGAACTTGAACCTAACAACTAACGAAGAAATCTCAAAATGTTTTATGCAACGCTGTGTTCCCGAATAAACTCCCTAGCTCCAGGTGTCGCCATCCAATACGTTCCCTGATCTTCCCAATATAGCCATGCTTCGTCATCGCCACCAACTCGAACACGGCCGGACAACAATTCTGGCTTCGGATGGTCGGTCTTCAGTATTTCTTGAAATACGTGCGCCCAGTGTTTGCGCATTTTTTTAATACGTTTGCTTGCACTTTCCAGATTTCCTAACTTATAAACAGCCAATAATGCCCCGACTGCAAGTTCCGCTACCATATCGTCTGGATATTTCCCATCGAGAACCAACAATTCTTCTAGACGATTTGTTTTTAAATATGCTGTTGCAAGAAAACCGCGAATACCCTGATTGTCGTTCGGATTCAATGCGATTAATTCCTCATAATGCGGAATAGCAGATAGCGGCCCCTCTACAGACTCGACAAAGGTTGCGTACTCACCAAGCAATAAAAGAAGCGGCCTGTTATCGGCGAAATGCCAGGGCAAAATGTCTTTACCCTGAACGAATTTTGAAGGAAATAAAGTTTTCGCTTTTTCGATAGCCGATTCAAGATATTTACGAGCGGCATTGGTATCACCATTTTCAAACGCCGCCTTTGAACAAATTACTGCCGCGTCAAAAAGAAACGGTTCTTGATCCAAATAATCGCGCGCGGCAATGAGTCTCAAAGGTTCGAGCATTCCCCTTGCCATCTCGACAGAAGCTGAAACATCTTCCATCTCCGAAACAGGTTCATTCATTTCTAGAAGCTGTTCTCTCATTCCCTGAATGTTAGCAGGATACTGACATTCCCATTCATTGTCCCGAGTTGGACAAAGTTTCGTCTCCTTTGGAAACCTATCCGCAAAAATATCGAAAAAATCCCGTCGCGAATGCGCCTCAAAATCTTGATCATCAGCTAAACGCAAAACCATATCCCGAGGCGCCAGTCCGTTTAACTCACGGTGAGGAAAATTATTCCAAGCTTCATTCAGAATATCCATAATCTTCTGTAAGCCTACTTTTGGGTTGTCGTCGGTGATCATAAATACCATTCGTGAGAGAAGATTGTTGTCGTGAGCATTCCAAACGATATCTTTGATATCATCCACGGAAAGATGTCCGGTCCCCTTGAACGATTCCAAAAATAGTGCTAGACGCGCTTCAAATGGCGTCGTATGCTCGAACATGTTTAAATTATTTTTCCTTTGTGTATTGGCTTTTTTCATACGCGTGATTTATATTTTTCTATATCTTGTTCCTCGACCGGAACCTATACGCTCGATTTTCTTTAATTTGAGCAATTTAGTCAAGACTTGATTGATGGTTAAGAAATTATGGAGAAATCAGAGGAGCATTAAGGCTGAGGCTGAGATGGCGGCGGTTTCGGCGCGGAGAGTGGCGTTGCCTAAAGAGAAGATTTT
>MHRK01000045.1 GCA_001820955.1 Candidatus Taylorbacteria bacterium RIFCSPHIGHO2_02_FULL_43_32b | reverse complement strand
TGCTAAAATCTCCAAATTTCTGCTGTAAATTGCGAATTTCTCGTCAGCGTATCTCGATATCCTTCCTCCAAATTCTCAATTTTCGCAACGAAATTTGAAGATTTTAGCTAGGCATTAGATCGTGGATAGGTTCTAAAAAAGCTTCCCGGAGGAAGCTTTTTTTATAATGATTATTTTGAAGCCTTATTTACAAAAGCCATCAGTCTTGCCTTCTTTCTATTCGCCGCGCCTTTCTTTATAGTATTGCCTTTTGCCGCCTTGTCGATCGCTTTATAGGCCTTTGGTACCAAGCTCAGTGCCTCCTTGACCTTCTTGGCCGCGACCATCTTTTTTATTTCGGTTACGGTGTTATCCATCGCTCTTTTGCGGCGCAAATTGAAAATCGCTTTATTTTCGGAAGCTCTTAAGGCTTTTTTTGCTGAAGATGTTATTGCCACGTTCTCTCGTTCCCCTCCCTCAGATTCAAATTGAAAAAATCAAAATTGAATGCGGAAAGCGGATAAAAATTAATGTTATGCGCCATACCTTACCATATAGTCAATATCTACGCAAATTTTTTGCTCTCCCCTCTCTCCCGAAGCCTAGCGCCTATCGCCTAAAGCCTTTATACTTAACTTATGATTTCCCACTTGGAAGGCCAAATAATCCATAAGGAAGGCAGTTTCCTCATAGTGAATGTTTCCGGGGTTGGTTATAAAGTGGCCGTGACAACAGATACCCTGTCGGAAATATCAAAAATCGGTGGCAATATTTCTATTTGGACACATCATGTTATTAGAGAAGACACGTCAGATCTCTATGGATTCTTAACAAGAGATGATCTGGAATTTTTCGAACTTTTATTAACCGTCTCCGGAATAGGTCCTAAAACAGCACTCTCCGTTTTAAACGCCTCCTCCATCGAAAACATCAAAACTGCGGTAACGACCGGAGAGACTTCATACCTCACTAAAATATCCGGTATCGGTAAAAAATTGGCCGAGAAGATCGTCTTCGAACTCAAAGAAAAAATCAGCGAAGATGTGAGCGGAAAAGACCAAAGTGCCGTAATGAAAGGTGACGCCGATGTAATGGCCGCGCTCATATCTCTTGGCTACGGTGAGCGTGAGACAAGAGATGCCATTAAGAAACTACCGAAAGATTTGGAAAGTACGAGTAACAGAGTCAAGGCGGTACTAAAAATTCTGGGAAAGTAATTTCCCCACATTTTTTATTGTTTAAATCTTACGTTACAAACACACGACAGCCGTTACAGGTTTCTAACGTAATATTATTCGAATTTTATGCCGTACATCAGTTGATCAGACCTGGTCTGGTTTCGATTGATCCAAAATCATTTTCAAAAATACTGCCCTAAAAAAGCTAAAAGGTTTTGAAATAGTGTCGGATTGTTGTCGGCCTGAAGCGGACAAATCTCACAGCCGTTCAAATTACATAAAAAAAACAGTGTACAACATGGAATCGTACACTGTTTCAACCGAAGGGAACAAGAACTAAGTTTTTAGGGAAACGGGCACTGCCGCACGAGCGCCGCCATACGAGCCGCAGCCGCCAGCATAGCGCCAGCGGAGGCAGACCCCCGCACCGCCCCAGTAACCGCTCGCGACGCCGCCGTCGGGGAGCCGATCGTTTGGGAACCATGTCCAGGTTTTCGGATCAAGGTGTTCGCCGGTAATGGCGAAGTGAAGGGTATCAGCATCAGCCCAGCCGTAAAGGTTCAGCCAGAGTTTGTTTGGAACTTGGATGAGCTGATCAGGGGTATTAGCGTTATCACCGAGAGTGTCGGCATCAGGGCGGAGGGAGCGGCTGATAAGGTAGAGCTCCGGAGTTTTCGGACCGACGGAGTTCTTGTACTTCATCACATCCGTTTCCTCGTAGACATCGACACCGAGTTTCTTTTTCCAATCCACCGCCAGCCGGTTCGTAGCGCCAGAGGGACGGAAGACGGGAATTAGATCAGTGCGAGCAAGCTGTTCGTCGGTAAGGGCGAACATGTCGCGGAGAATTACGGATTGTCCTGTGAAAAACTTGTGGAGCTCTTCGCGAGCTTCCAACCATTCCGCGAGAGTTGGGTACGTCGAGCGGAGATTCGGCACAATAATCCGCGGCGGATCAGTAACCTCAATTTCTCTGATCTCATTTCCTGTCGCTTGTCCCACAAACTTGCCATCAGCAGCACCTTGAAGATATCTGATGAGATCTTCGGGGTCATGTGGGTACTCTTTTTGCAGAAAAACCTGCCTCTGAATTTCCGCCAACCTATTGCCTATCCGGAGCGCCTGATCGCCGGTGACAACATATTTCGTCGCCATAACAATCCTTTCGCTTGTTTATTTCTTGTTTCAAAAGAGCTCGCATCAATGAATGAAGCCCGACAATAATTTGCAACTTTTGCTTATAAAAGTCAAGGCTGGAAAGATTACTTTCTGCCGTATCATTAAGTAATGGAAAAAACTCTATTTTGGGCCAAAAAATTGATACCTCGATCGGTTTTTGCTTTGTTCCAGCCGACCTATCATTATATTTTGGCATTATTAGGAGCCATCATTTACCGCTTCCCCGCCCGAAAACTCCAAGTCATAGCGGTCACAGGCACCAAAGGCAAAAGCTCGGTGGTTGAAATGATAAACGCAATATTCGAGGAGGCGGGAATAAAAACATCGGTCTTGGGAACTATCCGCTTCAAAATCGGTAACGAATCAAAACCAAACCTTTACAAAATGACAGTGCCCGGGAGATTTTTTACTCAACACTTTCTTCGGAGAGCAGTGAACGCCGGATGTGAATTTGCCATAATCGAAATGACTTCAGAGGGAGCGAGGCAATTTCGCCACAAATTCATCGATTTTGACGCGCTCATCTTTACCAACCTACAAAAAGAACACCTCGAATCCCACGGCTCGTACGAAAAATATCGCGAAGCGAAACTTTCGATCGCGAAGTCTCTTGGAAAATCGAAAAAGAATCCTCGGTTTATGATTGCCAACTCTGACGATAAAGAATCTGTGCTTTTTTTTGAAGCGGCAAAGGAAGCAAAATCTATTCCCTTCTCTCTAAAAACAGCCGGGCCTTTTCAAACATCTGACAGTGGCTGCGAATTTCAGTTTGACGGGCAGAAAATGATTTCACCGCTTTTGGGAAAATTTAATATTTACAATTTGCTCGCGGCTGCCACAACAGCCAAAGCTTTTGGAATAAATACTGAAAAAATTAAGACAGCGATTTCCAAACTTAAGGAAATCCCCGGAAGAGCGCAAATAATTGGTGGTCGCGGATTCGATGTAGTCGTTGACTATGCCCACACACCGGACTCCCTTCGAGCAATATATGAAGCATTCAAGCCTCAAAAAACCCCGGCAAAGGAAGAATCCGGCTCGGACAAAAACCTCGTATGTGTTCTTGGCAACACGGGAGGCGGAAGAGACACCTGGAAAAGACCGGAAATGGCAAAGATTGCGGACATGTATTGCGACCAAATTATTTTAACCAACGAAGATCCCTATGATGAAGACCCAGTAAAAATAATTGAGGAAATGTCCGCGGCCATACCTTCTCAAAAACTCACAGTCTTGATCGATCGTCGCAGTGCCATAGAAGAAGCAATAATCCAAGCAAGCAAAAAGTTGAATTCAGTCGTATTATTAACGGGTAAAGGTACCGACCCTTTTATAATGACAGCGAAAGGCGGTCGTATCGAATGGAGCGACGCGCAAGAAGTCAGAGATGTGATAAAGAAATTTCATCTAAACAAATAAATGGAACTAAACCTGCTTTTTCATAATATTGTTTCGATGGCTTCAGGAGTAGTCGCGATTGGGCTCGCTCTTTTCACGTATTTAAATGGACCGCGCCAAACTGCCAATATTACTGTTTCCATGCTTTGCTCTTTTGCCGCCGTTTTCGCTTTTTCTCATCTGATTGGCGTAAACGTCTCAGATCCGGAAATTTCAAGAATAATACTGATGTTTAACTTATCGGTTTTTTTGATATCTTCCTTTCAAGTGCACTCGCTTCTAGCAATCCTTGGCCAAGAAAAAGAAAAGCGGTGGATCATTTGGTTGACGCATGTTACGGCTTTGGCACTCATAGTTTTTTTCATAATTAGGCAAGACCTTTTTTTGCTTCCGTCCGTACCCAAACTATATTTCCCAAACTATTACGTCCCCGGCATACTAAACACAACGCGCATAATTTTTATGTTCATGATAGTCGTGCCATACAGCCTCTCAACCCTTTACCAGGCATATCGAAATACCAAATCAAACGCAGAAAAAAATCGTTACCGTTATTTCCTCTTTGCAATAATCACTGCCTATATTACAGGTCTTGTCCCAAATTTTCTTGTCTACGACATTCCGATTGACCCGCTTTGGGGAATGACTTTTGGATTATTTTTTGCCGCGCCTTTCGTTTACGGAGCACTTAAATACGAACTCCTGCCAATTAAAATTGTGGCAAAACAGGCATTTTTGTACAGCTTGGCTGTTGCGGCGATCGGAGGATTGATAATTCTTCTCAACTACTCTGCTGAGCATATAACAAAAAGTTACCCTGCCTTTCCTAAACTAGCGACACCGTTCATTTCCGCCATGCTGGTGGTCACGGCGAGCGTATTCGTCTGGCACCGCCTCCGAGAAGACGAACTGTTAAAGTATGAATTCATAAACACCGTTACCCACAAATTCAGAACGCCCCTTACCTACATAAAATGGATTGCCGATGAATTGCTGAATACCCCCTCATTCACCTCCCAAAAAACACAGCTCGAACAAATAATTAATTCAGACCAAAAACTCGTGGAGCTTACCGAGACTCTTTTGAATGTGTCCAACAGCGAAAACAAACTTCACGAATACAAAATGTGCTCCGCTGATTTATTGCCCGTTATCACCGATTCCATTAATGCCGTCAAAGGAAGCGCCGATGTCAAAAAGATAAATTTAAATATCAGCCTTGAGCCAAACCTCGTCACGTCTTTCGACCCGGAGAGAATAAAATTCGTGGTACAAGTTTTAATTGAAAACGCCATACACTACACTCCGGAAGGAGGAACTATTTCTATAGTGGCAAAAAAAGAAGCTAGGAAAGCTATTTTTTTGGTGACCGATTCTGGAATGGGTATTTCCAAAGAAGATTTGCCTCGCCTTTTTGCCAAATTTTACAGGAGCCACAGCGCGGAACTAGCCGACACCGAAGGAATGGGAATCGGCCTATATATTTCAAAAGCCATAATCGAAAAACATGCCGGAAAAATTTGGGCTGACTCAAAGGGGCAAGACAAAGGAAGTACTTTTGGTTTTTCCATACCGGCGAAATAATACCATCTCCAATTAACCTATGAACACCAAGCCCCGGAAATTTTTGGCTGCGGCTTCCCGAAAATTCCTCGACATATCTCGATATGCCTCGTAATTTTCTGTTCGCCTCGCCTAAAAATGTCCGGGCTTATGTCCAGATCTTAATTGTCGATGGTATAAGACGCAGGTAAAGTGACAAAAGGAAAGAAGGGCAATTGTATGCCTCGATGTTTTCGAAACTAAAATATTTACATTTATTTTTTTTAATTTTAAACTTCCCCTGTGCCAGAACTTCCAGAGGTAGAGACGACGATAAATTCATTGAACAAAACCGTGAAGGGTTTGCGCATTTCTGATGTATGGTCGAATTACAATTCGAAATATCACATAGGCAAAAATAACATCAAAGACAAAAAATATTCTTCTTCTTTCATAAAAACGATTACGGGACAAAAGATAATTTCCGCAAGAAGAATAGCTAAGAATATTCTCATCGACCTTGGAAACGACATAACGATTCTAGTGCACATGAAAATGACCGGACACTTTCTTTACGGAAACTTTGAAAAAGTCGGCGGCCTGTGGAAAGCAAGCGACAAGGGACCGCTTCAAGACCCAATGAATCGTTTTGTGAGAATGGTTTTCACCCTCTCAAATGGTCAGTTCCTGGCGTTTTCCGACATGCGCCGTTTCGCCAAGGTCTGCTACTTCCCCACAGAAGCATGGAGAGAGTTTGGCGATCTTAAAAACATTGGCCCCGATCCAATGCAAAAAAATTTTACGCTGAAACTTTTCAAAGAAAGACTTCTCAAAAAACCGTACGGCAAAATCAAACAAGTGATAATGGACCAAGAAATAATCGCGGGCATAGGCAACATTTACTCAGACGAGATACTTTGGGCTTCCGGCATTCATCCCTTGTCAAATCCTCTAAAAATACCGGAATCAAAATTTAAAGCCGCCTTTTCGGCCATGAAAAAAATCCTCAAAAAAGCTATAGAATCGGGCGGCGATTCAATGTCCGATTTTCGCCACCTGGACGGCCGAAAAGGCGGCTACCAAAATTTCCACAAAGCTTACCGCCTAACCGGAACAAAATGCTCATTCCCCCTTTGCAATGGCCAAATAACCAAAATTAAACTCGGGGGGCGAAGCGCTCACTTTTGCGCCATACATCAAATCAAATTCCAGTGATATACTTTGAGTGGAGATTTGCGACATCGAGGAGACAATGCGGGGCAAACTCCATCGTTTGCAATGCTAAATTTATTATCAAATAATTTAGACGGCATTACTTTGCGACTTTTGCGAAGTGATTTCTGTTTCTAAAAAAGTGGACGCGGTAAAAGAGCTAAAATGGTTTGTAGTGATCATTATTTGCCTGGGTCTCGCCTGGTTTTTTTCGGGGGGACTTCAAAGCGCGACCAAGCAAAACGCCCTCATAAAACCGGCACAGCCCCTAAGCACCGGCGAATTTTATGGAAAAAATATTTTCAGCTTCCTGTCACCCCAGGTACGCGTAGCACCGCAAACCAAATTGCCGGCTCAAACAAGCCTCCCCGTCCTTCCAAACGCGCAAATTACAAACAGAGGTTCTACCAAGACATACTACGGAGCCGCAGACAGGCCAATTCTATCAACATCGCAAGATACCCTCAAAATTTCAAAAGTAAACAGATCAACACAGAAAGACGGATCGGTAGGCTTTGAATACATGATTGTTTCCGCCCCAACATCGAATTCCAAACCGATGCTTTTAACCGGCATGCTTCTTAAAAGCCGTATGACCGGAAACCAACAGGACATCCGCGAAGGAATTCCTGTTTACTATTTGAACAGCATCAATCAGAAAGAAGCCATTTGGCTTTACCCTGGAGAAAAAGCCTACATCATAAGCGGACACTCGCCGTTTGGATACTCCTTCAAAACCAATAAATGCATGGGCTATCTTTCGAACAGCACCCAAAAATTTGTTATCGGTTTGCCGTTAAATTGCCCTCATGTTCTCGATTACCCCCTTCCCGCATGGCCAAACCATTTTAGCGACAACTGCCTTGCGTTTTTGAACCGCGTAGGAACCTGCCAGTCCCGTATTTCCTACCCCAGCAATATCGAGGTAGCCTGCAAAAATTTTGTTGCCGAAAGAACAAACTACAACCGCTGTGTTCAAGATTTCGGAAACGATCCAAACTTTCTCGGCAAGGAATGGAGAATATATTTGGGACGAGACACCGCCCTTTGGAAATCAAAAAGAGAGATTGTGGACATAATGGACCAAAACGACCGTCTTATCACTTCTTACACCTACTAGCAAACAAAATAATTCCGGCAGTAACGCTAACATTGAGCGACTCCTTCTTTCCTCTTAAAGGAATTTCGGCGACGGTGTCGCACATTTTTAAAATTTCTTTTGAAACACCCTCAACTTCTGCACCAAAAACGAAAGCTGTGTTTTCTTTGATTGGAATTTCCCTGTAATCAATCGACTTATCGTCCTGTTCCACTGCCACAACATTGACCCCTTCTTTCGTTAAATAAAGGACAGCCTCCATGGTACTTTTCCAATATTGCCAAGCAACGCTCTTTTCGGCACCCAAAGAAACTTTTTTAAAATCTTTGCGCTCCCTGCCAAACCGATCGAGAGGTGTCGGCGTTGTCCCGCAAAGGTAAATTTTTTTGACCCCAGCACAATCAGAAGTTCGAAAAATTGACCCCACGTTGTGGACACTGCGAATATTATCCAAAACCACATAGATGTTCTCTGTCCCCTTCATAATGTCTGTGATGTTACCATCCTTTCTAGCCAAATCAACCAAATACAAAATTTTTAAAAAAGACCGGCCATGATACAATTCACCCATGTTAAGTATTTTCCCAGAGCTTTTAACTTACCAGTTGCTCGCGCCGCTTATGCTTCGGCTTGTCATTGGTTTCATATTCATTGATTTCGGCTGGTCAAAAGTTACCAGGCAAAGAGCCCAAAAGGCGGTTTTTTTTGAATCAATAAACCTTAAACCGGGGGTTCTTTTTGTTTGGATCGTAGGAATAATCGAAATTCTGGCGGGGCTTTCACTTCTTGCGGGCTTCATGACGCAAATAGGGGCGCTTATTTCCTCTATCATCCTCCTCATCAGTCTTTTCCTCAAGAAAAAACACCCCGACTCTTTTGAAAGCAGTTTTGGATACTTATTCCTTTGTCTCATAATCGCCTTGTCACTCCTCGTCAGTCATCCGGGATTCTACTCCATCGACCTTGGGCTTTAATAGAAGCCATTCGGTCATTTTAATTTTGTGCACGGTGGCCGCTTTGCGATAATAGTTCTAAATCATTCCACTTTTCCGCCCGTTCGGGATCGAACCGAAGACCTTCTCCTTAAAAGGGAGCTGCTCTACCAGCTGAGCTACGGGCGGATATTAAATTCTACTGTTCAAAAAACGTCTACCAAAACCTGTCTTGAAATATTTTTCTCTCTTTATCGCGTTACTTTCACTTGTGCAAGCTTCGTAATAAACTAACTCTAACGGAGTCCTTGTTTTTGTTGACACAACTTTACCTGAATTATGTGCGATTAGACGGGATTTCAAATCGTCTGTCCAGCCAACATATAATTTATTATCGATCTTACTTCGCAAAACGTATGTGTAGTACATCATTACTGACCCGCCCGCCATCGCTCGCCGCTCAGGCGAAGCGGGCGGGGCTATGGGCGGGTACTTAATTTCAATTTCGCAGATATTCTGCTCCAGATACAAGCAGGTGGGGAAAAATATATCAGAAATCTGAGTTTAGTCCAGACTGGTTGGCATTTTGTCGTGCGCACCAAATAACAAAACCGACCGGGCAACCGATTACCCTATTTTTTGACTTTGTGCTAGGGTTGTTGCAGAAACTCGGCAATACTGAACAAACCTATGTACAAAAAATACATCAGACCGCAGCTCTTTAAAAAAGACACGGAGGAAGCCCACGACTGCGCCCTTCGGTGGTTGAAAAGGGCAGAAAGGGTTACGGTTCTAACTTCCTTTCTGCGAGGACTGTGCTCAATAGAACACAGGCGCCTTAAACAGCGTCTCTTCGGAATCACCTTCCCTAATCCAATCGGAACGGCAGCCGGTATGGATAAAAACGCGGATGCCATGATTGGTTTCGAGGCTCTTGGTTTCGGCTTCCTTGAAATCGGCGGGGTCACTCAGCTTATACAAGGAGGTAATGCCAAACCTCGCGTCTTTCGACTCGTCGAAGATGAAGCCATAATAAATCGCATGGGCTTCAACAATATTGGCGCCGACGCCTTGGCGGAAAAATTATCGAGGAGAAGCCATGAGCAAATACCTCTCATACCTCTCGGTATCAACCTCGGCAAGTCCAAGTTGACCCCCATCGAAGACATCGAAGCGGTGGCGAATGATTACAGACACAGCTTTACCGCACTTTCCGAATACGGTGACTTCTTCACAATCAATGTCAGTTCGCCGAACACCCCGAACTTAAGAGACCTCCAAAACGTTTCCCTGCTCAAACAGATCTTGGAAACCCTCTCTTACGTCAATCATCGCGTCAAACCTCTACTCATAAAAGTGGCGCCCGATCTTGCTGATGACGACCTCAAAGCCCTCGTTGAGCTTATCTCAAAATACGGGCACGGCATCATTGCCACCAACACAACCGTCGGGCGACCGGAAACACTTCGAAGCCCCTACGCCGCGGAAGGAGGCGGGCTAAGCGGCAAACCGCTCAAAGAGCGTTCGACAAAAGTGGTAGCCCTTATCCACAAAGAAAACCCCACTCTCCCCATCGTAGGGGTCGGCGGAATATTCTCCGGCGCAGACGCCTGGGAAAAAATCCAAGCGGGTGCCAGTCTGATCCAAATCTATACTGGTCTTGTCTATGAGGGGCCTGCCCTACCGCGAAACATCAATCTTCATCTTCAAGATGTTTTGATAAAAGCAGATCTTCAAATGAGCACTCTTCACCCCCGAGTCAATCGCGATTAGCAAAATCGTCCCAAACAATGGGACGATTTTTTTAAAACTCGAAAAAAGCCATGAGGAAGACTCTTATACCATCGACAATTAAGATCT
>MHRK01000044.1 GCA_001820955.1 Candidatus Taylorbacteria bacterium RIFCSPHIGHO2_02_FULL_43_32b | reverse complement strand
CAAAGAATCTGCACAAATTCAAACCTGACAAAATGCTCCAATTACAACTTGCGGGAGTTTAGTGGGACAGCAATGTCCTCCAAAGGATCGGCTTGCAAAGATTCTCTATTCATGCTAGTATGTACGTATGGCATTAACCACAATGAAAAAGCAAAAGTTGGTCAAGGAGTTCGGTACCCATGACAAAGATACCGGTTCGCCTGAGGTTCAAATCTCGATTTTGACTAAAAGAATCGAAGAACTGGCTAAACATTTGAAGAAAAATCAGAAAGACAACCACTCGAGGAGAGGTCTTCTTGGAATGGTGGCTGACAGACAGACTCATCTTAAATATTTGCAAAAAAATCATCCTCGACGCTACAACGTCATCATAAAGAAGCTCGAGCTCAAGAAATAAAAGGCCGCTCGCCTTTGTCTATTAAAAAGCACGGATAAATTCCTGCTGAAATTTTCCTCGAGCTCGGCTCAGTCAGCCTCGCTAGTCTTTTCAATAGACTAATGCTCGCTCTGGTCATTCGCTTTTGAGTACAAAAGCTCATGGAAATCGGGGATGTGTGTAATCGAATGGCAATATTTTGATCAAAAATCTTTTTTAAAAAAATTGTCGTAAGCGCTTGCCTTTTGCTTGTTGATGTTAAAATTTGTGCCTCTTTGTACTTATACCATCCCCAACTAATCATTCCCGACAATCCTTTGCAATCTCGGGCTGTGATTTTGAGAAAAATCCTCGACATATCTCGATATGCCTCGTATCTTTCTCTTCATCTCGCCACGAGATTTCAAACGCTATCAGAAAGCCTTACTTGGGGATGGTATTACCTGAATAGTTTCTGTTTAGGAACCAGGTTAAATCGTATTAAAAGAGGCGACTAGTTATACTGTGTTAGGAGCGGAAGAAATATATTCTTCGCGGCTCACTCACAATCGTCGACAAACTAAAGGCTGGCCATGTTAGAAGTTGCTCACTTTGTGTAGCTCATCGCTGTTAAAGCCGAAGGCGTTTTCGCAGATAATTGTTTTGGCGTTACTGCCTCACGTTGGACTTCTAACGGGGCTGGCAATTGCACAGGCCTAAGGTATCATTTACATTAAAGGTCGTTGAATAAATTGTATTAGAATCAAGAATCGCGAATAATGAATCGAGAAGAATCGAAAAAAGATTTGCAAAAGATACACGATTTCACGGATCTCATCGTCTGGAAGGAAGCGCATAGGCTCGTTTTGGCTGTGTATCACAATTCTGAAAAATTTCCCAAGGAAGAAATTTTTGGACTGACGAGTCAAATGAGGAGGGCGGCTATTTCGGTGACCTCTAATATAGCGGAAGGTTTTGGACGGAAGAATTACAAAGATAAAATTCATTTCTATTTCATGTCGCTTGGATCGTTGTACGAACTCCAAAGTCAACTTTTAATTGCTAAAGATTTGCAATATATTTCTGAACCAGATTTTGATGTTTTTAAGGCATTGTCAAATGATGTGCAGAGGTTGTTGAATGCATTTATTAATAAATCTAAAACTTTTATATAATCGCGTTTCTCGATTCGAGGTTTTCATATCACGATTCCCGATTCTTGATTCCCGATTCTTATCAAGATGTCTATAATCAAACACAAAGATCAGAGGGTTGGCATTTTTATTGATGCGCAAAATCTTTATCATTCGGCGAAGAATCTTTATCACGCCCGGGTTAATTTTGGGCAGGTGGTTAAGGAAGCTCTGGCCAACAGGCTTTTGACCAGGGCGATCGCTTACGTTATCACGACGGAAGGTGGCGAAGAAAAAGGTTTTTTCGAAGCACTGGGAAAAGTTGGTATAGAGACCAGGACAAAAGATCTGCAGATTTTCGCCGGGGGCGCCAAGAAGGCCGACTGGGATGTCGGGCTCGCAATGGACGCTATTAAAATGGCTCCGAAATTGGATACGATAATCATTATTTCCGGTGACGGCGACTATGTGCCGCTCGTCGAATATTTGAAGGACCATGGATGCCAGGTGGAAGTAGTTTCCTTTGGCAAATCAACATCAGCAAAACTGATCGAGTCAGCTGACGACTTTACTGATCTCGACCAAAATCCGAAGAGGTATCTTTTGGGAAGCAGGGGATAGGGAGGGGAAAGAAGTATGAATTAGGAATAATGAATAATGGGAGGGGGAAAAGAGATAAGAGAAAAAGGTAAAGCTTAAAACGCAGGATGAAAAAAACTACCCGAGGCGGGTAGTTTTGCGTTTGAAAGAGCGGATGCGGGTGAAAGAATAGTCACGCGGCCGGATAATGGTGCCAAATGGGGTGTGGTAATGGTAGTCGTCCGGATCTCGGGGGTTCGCGTAGCAGTCAAATTCCCAGCCTAGAACTTTTATGGCGTACCAGTGATCCAGTCCAATGAAACGCAGAAGCCCGAGGAGGTGAAAGGGGTAAGAAGATCTGACAGCTTCGCGCACGGCAAGCCAGGCTACAAATATGTCTAGTTTGGTGTACCACCAGTCGAGTTTGATAATAAGAAATAGACGTCTGATTTTTTTCATAGGGAACGGAGTCTAGACTAAGTCTATGCCGGGTAGTTTCGAAGTCAAGATGGCGAGCGTAGATAAAGTTACTTTTGCTGTTCCAAAAACTCAAAAACTTTTTGGTTGGAGAGCATGCGATTGATGTAATCGCGCACCCTTTCCGGGTTGGCATCTTTCTGGTGTTCCAGAAAATGTTCTACTTCATGATCTACCGCTTCTTTGTCAGCTTCGATTTTTTCGGCTTTTTTAATTTCTGCCAAAATAAGGTTCACTTTTGCTCTCTTTTCAGCAGTCGGTTTCCAATCCTTAATTAAATCTTCACGAATTTTCTTCGAGTCTTTCAAGTAGTTTTCGATAGATAACCCCATTCTCTTTACATCGCTTTCAAATTCGGCTTCCATTTTTTCAAGCTCGTGTTCAGTGAGAAGGTCGGGAATGGCGCCTTCGGTTTTCTTTAGTATCTCATCGATAATGGAGAGGCGGTGTTTTTCTTTAAATTTATTTTCGTTCTCACTTTCCAAATCTTTTTTGACTCGGTCTCTCAGTTCATCTACGGTTTTTCCTCCGCCCACGACTTCCGCAAACTGATCGTTTAGGGGTGGAAGTTCGTCCTCTTTTATTTCCTGAGGAGTTGATTCTCCTTTGGCCGCACGCGCCGCGTATTGTCGCAATCTAAGAATTGCTTCGTTCACTTCCTTCTCAGTTGTTTCAGGAATTTTTTCCATTTTTGAATTTTTATCAACTGCGATCTTTTTATAGTCGGGCAATTTCAGTTTTGGGCGAAGCGGTACGACCATCGAGAGCGTTACCGGGTTTCCGGGTACTGCTTTGGTTACCGAAACATAGGGGAGAGCAATGGCTTCCGGCGTGTCATTTTGAATAATGTTTCCGACGGCGTCTTTGAGCCAAGCGTTTATAGCCTCTTCAAGAATGGCAAGCTCCCCAAGTTTTTCGATAATTATCGACTCCGGAACGTGTCCTTTTCGAAAACCCGGCATGTCGGCTTTTGAAGTCAAATTTTTAAGCGATTTGCTTCTGTACATCCCGATTTCTTCGGTAGAAATTTCAATTTCTAAAACTTGCTCGCATTTCTCCGCTCGATTTTCCGATTTAAGAACTTTGTAATTTGCCATTTTTTCACTTCAAAAAATATAATGTGTGAAGTTTAACTTGAAAATCGTCTATTTTGCAAATGAAAAGACGCCCCCGGCTTTCGGGGGCGTCTTTTAGAAAACTTTAGAAATTTGTGTCCACTTCGACGTCGGGAGTGTTTTGAATATCGTACTCAAGTGAGTAGTCGTCATTCCCCGTTGAAAGCTCCGGGGGAGGAACATCGGCAGGCTCCTCAATATTTATTTTATTTTGCCAAAAATAAACGGCTCCAATAACAAGAATGACTATAACGACAATCGAACCGATCAAAGGACCCATAGAGCCCCCCTGATTATTTGGTTTTTCTCCCGTATTGATAATGTTGATGTTGTTGTTGGGTTCCATAAATTTAGTTAATTTGAATAATGCGATTAGAGGTTTTTACGGTGTAACCGACTCAGTGGTTGTTGCAGGCTGACCAAGTCCGCGTAAGGAAGCAATGGCGTCAACGGTTGCAGTTTTGGCTTCTTTCACGCTCATTTCAGCCGCCTTTAGAATATTCCTCAATTCTTCGGTGTCAGTGGTTGCCGAAATGGCTGCGGAAGCGAGAGCCATTTTAGCATTCTGGATCGAAGTTTTAGCCAGGTCAGATTTTTCTTTTGACTCTTGTACCATGGCCTTTGTTGTCACCGGGGTCAGTCCTTCTGATTCCAATCTTGTGATTCTTGTTTCGATTCTTTTGTTAATGTTTTCCAATCGCACAATTACTTCATCAAGTCTAAGGAGAGTCTTTGTTATTCGGGCGCGCAGTCCGGATGCGAGTTTTTTCCTCAAATCTTCTCGGAATACTCTTTTTTGCTCCTGCAGGGCTTCTCTGCCCTCCTGAATTTCGGATTGTATCTGTGCTCGCACCTCATTGGTTTCTCCTCTCGCACTCTCTCTTTGCTCTCTTATTTGCTGGAGTGCCGGTTTAACGGTTTCCTCTTGAAAAGTTTGTCGGCTCTCTCTTACTTCGCGGTTAATTCCCGGCATCACGTCGGTCGAGGTGGTCGCAATGGCGTAGGCGCCGCTCCCAAGGCCGAGGGTCAAAACCAACGCTACAATTTTTATATACTTGTTCATTTTTCAAAAATTAATTAGTAAATATTATTTATCGTGCCTAAAGAATACTATATGTAAGAGTGTAAGAAAAGCAAAAAACAAAAAACAGCGCGTTCGTCTTAGGCGAATACGCTGTTTTTGCTCAAAAACTTTCCCGAATTCCAGGAATTCTACATAAGTAGAGGAATAATGAGCAGAGCAACAATGTTTAGAATCTTAATCATTGGGTTAATAGCAGGTCCCGCCGTGTCCTTGTAGGGATCGCCAACGGTGTCTCCTGTGATTGCGGCTTTGTGAGCTTCGCTTCCTTTGCCGCCAAAATTACCTTGCTCAATATACTTTTTAGCATTGTCCCAAGCTCCTCCTCCCGAAGTCATTGAAATGGCCACAAAAAGACCGGTGACGATGCTTCCGACAAGCAATCCTCCAAGAGCCACCGGGCCCAAAACCAAGCCGACAATTATCGGAGAAAGCACGGGAATAAGTGCCGGTACAATCATTTCTTTTATCGCCGCGCCTGTGACGATGCCGACAGCTTTTGAGTAATCGGGTTTGGCTTTGCCTTCCATGATGCCTTTAATCTCCCTAAATTGTCTTCGCACTTCCTCGACAACCTTGCCGGCAGTTTTGCCGACTGCTTCCATTGATAGTGCCGCGAAGTAATAAGGAAGAAGACCCCCCAAGAATAGGCCGACAATGACCTTTGGGTCGCCGAGAGCGAAAACCAGTTCGGTGCCTCTTGCTGTAAATTCTTCCGTGTAAGAGGCGAACAAAACGAGAGCGGCGAGTCCAGCAGAACCGATAGCGTAGCCTTTTGTTACAGCTTTGGTGGTGTTGCCAACTGCATCCAGAGGATCGGTAACGGCGCGCACTTCCTTTGGCAGTTCGGCCATTTCCGCTATGCCCCCGGCGTTGTCTGTAATCGGGCCGTAGGCATCTATGGCTACTATAATTCCGGCGAGGGATAACATGCTCATTGCCGCGAGAGCGATGCCATAAAGTCCGGCAAAATGATAAGCCGCGAGGATGCCGCCAACGATTGAAAGGAGAGGCAGGGCGGTTGATTTCATCGAAATGGCCAAGCCTTGAATGATGTTTGTTCCATGTCCCGAAGTAGAGGCTTTGGCAATTGATTGGACAGGAGAGTATTTAGTGCTTGTGTAATATTCGGTGATGACAACCAATAGCGCGGTAACGACAAGTCCGACAATAGCGGCGCTGAAAAGTGAAAGTATGGAATATTTGCCGTTATCAGCCATTAGCATTTTTGTGACCGGATAGAACGCGGCCGCCGCCAATACTCCGGACACTATGAGAGTTTTGTAAAGCGCCCACATTATGTCACCCGATTTGGAAAGTTTCGCAAACCAGGTGCCGACTATGGAAGCGATGATGGACACTCCTCCTAAAACAAGCGGATAAATTATTGCCGCTTCGTAGTTTTCAAAAATAAGCGAACCAAGAAGCATGGTGGCGATTGAAGTGACAGCGTATGTTTCAAATAAGTCTGCCGCCATTCCTGCGCAGTCTCCCACGTTGTCTCCGACGTTGTCAGCAATGACTGCCGGATTGCGCGGATCATCTTCCGGAATTCCCGCTTCAACTTTTCCCACCAAATCTGCGCCAACGTCAGCCGCTTTTGTAAAAATTCCACCTCCCAATCTGGCAAAAACAGAAATCAAGCTTGCTCCAAAACCCAAGCCAACGAGTGATGCGATGTCACCTCCTGTTGCGGCATAGAAAACCGTCGTTGAAAGTAGGGCAAGACCGACAACAAGAAGGCCCGTTACTGTTCCTCCCTTAAACGCTATGCTAAGAGCTGAGGCCAATCCTTCTTTTGCGGCTTCGGTGGTTCTCACATTGGCGCGGACAGAAACATTCATGCCGATGTACCCAGCCAAGCCGGAAGCGACCGCTCCGACAACAAATCCTATGGCTGAAGTTAAACTAATCAGCCACCACAAAAGGGCAAAAACGACTACCGCAATGGGCGCGATTATCGAGTATTGCCTGTTTAGGTACGCCTTGGCCCCTTCTTGAATGGCGTTAGAAATCTCCTGCATTCTGGCTGAGCCGGCACTTTTTTTAAGAATATTAGAGGCTGTAAATAGTCCGTAAAGGATAGCCAAAAGGCCGCTTGAGATCGCGAAAATAATGTAGTTATTCATGACGACAAATTAAAAGTGCTAATCTACGAATCTATACTAATGATAACTAATGGCTACGAATGGGAACGATATAAACTCTAATCTTTTCAAGATGGCAGTCAAGATTTTTTCTCGGGAGCGGATTTCTCTTTATCGGACTGAGGGATTGTTTCGGTCTTTGCTTCTGTGACAGTTTCGCTGACTTCCTTGGTTTCCGACTCATCTTTTTCTTTGGGTTCGGTTTTGATTACGACGGGAGCGTCTTCGCTTTGGCCGTCAGCTTCAGCCACGGTTTCTCCCTGAACCGAACGAATGTCGATTTTCCATCCTGTAAGCTTTGCGGCTAAACGAACGTTTTGTCCTCCCTTGCCGATTGCAAGAGATTGCTGGTCTTCTGAAACGATAACTGTGGCTTTGTGTTCATTCTCGTCCACTTTAACTTCAAGGGCTTTGGCGGGCGAAACGGAATCGGCAATAAACTTGGAGCTTTCGGCCGACCACTCAATGATGTCAATTTTTTCTCCGCCGAGCTCGCTCATGACAGTTGAAACGCGGACGCCTCTTTGTCCGACTAACGAGCCAACAGGGTCGATATGTTCGTCGTTCGAGAATACGGCCACTTTTGATCGGGAGCCCGGTTCTCTTGCGATGGCCTTAATTTCAACGACTCCATTTGAAACTTCCGGGGCCTCAATTTTGAAAAGCTCGTAAATAAATTTCGGGTGTGACCTAGAAAGTTTTAGGAATACTCCTCTCGGGCTTTCTTCGACTCTGAATAGATAAGCTCTTACTCTTTCTCCCTGACGAAAATGTTCACCGGGGATTTGTTCCTCGAAGGGAAGAATTCCTGTGGCCCGTCCCATGTCGACGAATATATTTCCTCTCTCAACTCTTTGGACGGTACCGGAAACGATTTCACCTTCGCGCTGGCCGTATTCGGCGACCACTGAAAGTTTTTCTGCCTCGCGGATTTTCTGGATGATGACTTGTTTGGCGGTTTGGGCGGCGATGCGGCCGAAGTCCCCTTTATTTTCCAGAGGGAAAATAATTTCATCTTCCAAAACGGCGTCCTTCTTTATTTTGCGGGCGTCCTCGATAAGAATGTGATGCTCGGGATTGTAAAAAATGCGATCATCTTCCGGCGCCCTTTCGATCTCTTCGCCTTCTTCTTTGACGATGACTTTGGTATCGTCAACCACAATTTTCACTTGATAAAATTCGGTGGCGCCTGAAGACACGTCAAATTTGGCTCTAACGATTTGACCTTTTTTTCCGTACTCTTTTTTATAAGCCGTGGCGATAGCCGCCTCGATGGCTTCGAGCACTCTTGAACGCGGAATCCCGCGCTCTTCCTCGAGCTGGTCGAGGACTGAATTTATTACCTTGAGATCAAATAACATGATTGATTTTTAAGGAGTGAAACGACTATAAAAATCTTCACCCCGTTAAGTAAAACTTTTAAATTTTTATGTTGATTAGATTTTAGCACGGATGAATAACTGCCCGTTGAGTAGTGTGCGCCTACTTAACGGGGTTCTTAAAAATATAGTCGCCGTCGCTCCTTATTTTTAAGAAAAAGGTTCGCCCACGGCGAACTCAGTTGAAAGTAGTTTAGCATAAGGAAGCCATTTCCGTCAACCTAAACCAGGTGTGTGTCGGCTGGAGGAGAATTCATCTCTTTTGCCCTCTGCCAAGCCAATTCGTAGATTTTTTTCATCGCGTCGGCAATTTCCTCGCTCTCTATTATTATGCCGAGCTTTTCCCTCCAAGAAGCGATCATCACTTTGTTGTCGTAGATGTTTATTTCTGGCGAGAAATAATATTTATCCGCCGGCACGAAGGCGATTTCGCGTTTTTCTTCAGTGTCGTGCGATTTTCTTTCAAGCCCGAATTCTGTTTCAGGGACAATTGCGCGAATGGCGATGTTTTTACCCGCTCGTCTCTTGTAGTACTCAGGAAAATAATTTGGCAGAGCTTTGTGCATGTCGTCCACAGTGGCGTAGGCGCGGATAGCTTCCGAGCTGGTCAAGGTATCTTCGTACACATGCTTAAGCCCTTCTGTTCCTTCGTAAAACTTAATCTTGGGCCGGTTTTGTTTGGCGTAAACCCTGGAAATTTGCGGGATAAAATCTTCCGCCTTTCTTACTCGCTCGACGGCTTTGTCAGCCTCTCTCTTGAAATAAAGGGCAAGTGATTCTGGAGATTCTGCGGCATACTCGGCTTTAGGTTCCTTACCGGAAAGATTTACCACTCCTTTATTAAGGAGGGAATCGAGGATTTCATAGCCAGTAGTGCGATTTATGCCGGCCTTCCTTGAAATTTGAGATACCGTGCCTTTCCCTAATTCGAGCAGTGACACATAAACAATCGCCTCCTTTTCCCCAAAACCCAAATTAAGAAGTGTAGATTTTAGCTCATTGTTTTCTTGCATATAGGCATATTACACCCTGAAATAAATTGTGTCAACTTTATTCGACAAAAATATACAGCAATATATGATTACCTTGTTAAATAAGCATTATTGAGTAATTTTCTTGACGAAATTCATTGACAATGATGAAATAATCTGTTACACTTATGGCAGAATCTACTGAAAGATCCTTGATAGCGCTCTTCATTGGTTAATCACCTTCTCGATAGATGGACGGTGGGCAAAAAACTCTAGAGGCCCACCATTCATCTATTGAATGAGACATAAGTCGGTTCCGCAGCGCGGAACTGGAAGTTCACAACGATCTTCCTCATAAAATGGGTGGACCTAACCATGAAAAATCAATTTCCCAACGTGCCGGTTAGTTTGCCTTCGAAAGATCTACTCCCTTCGGGGTTTCGGCTTATGGTTTACAAATGGAGCTATCCTGAAGTTCGTCTGAACGAGACGGTGCTAGTAAACGGGCAAGTTGTTAAAAAACTATTGACCCTCGACCTCAACATCCCGGAGTCCGGATTTGCGAGTAAGGTGAATAATGCTTCCCTCATGGACGCTAAAAGCACATTTGTCCGCAATTATCCGTGTCCTCACCGTTGCCCAGGCTGCTTCAATAACGCGGAGCTTCACAACCCCATTCTGACACTTAAGGAGCTTTGGAAAATCGTCGACGAAGCACAAGAGCTCGGTCTTGATTCCGTGAAATTCTTGGGACCAGGCGAACTTATCGCCAATCCGGAGCTTTTCAAGATCCTCGACGAATTCGAAAAGAGGGGCATCGTCGTCGGCATATTCACTAAAGCCGCCATCATGGGCAACGACGTTCTGTCGCGCCACTATCACGGGATCGGTTCGGAAGAACTGGTCTGTCGGCTCACAGCGTATAAAAATACGACATTCCTTGTCGGGGGACGCTCATTCGATCCGGCCTTCGAAAACCGGTTCATTCCCCGGAATGAGCGGCAGATCGGATCGGAATTCGATTACCATGAGGCCAGGAACCTCGCGATCGAAAGGCTTTGTCGTGACGGAATGAATGCCGATCTTTTCAAACAAAGACTGGCCATCATTTGCAGTCTCGTGACAGAGGAAAATCTCGGGTGCGCGGCGGAGATATTCAGATGGGGAGTGGAAAGGAACATTCCTGTCTATCTGCCCCCGACCATGGTGAGCGGAAAGGGTCACAAACTCGTGAAAAGCGCTTCGGACGAAAAATTCGAGGACGACTACATTAGTTTGGCCGCCGGGGTCTATTCCTGGGCGATCGCTAGGGGGGTGATGGCTCTCCAGCAATTCGAAAATGAAGGGCCTCATCCTTACATAGGCGTAGCTCCTTGCAATCAGCTGACGCACGGTTTGTACATCCATTATGATGGGGCGGTGTGGCGATGCCCGGGAAACGACACTCCCGACTTTGTTGTCCATCCTAACGTGCGCAACGTTCCACTTGTTGAAATTTGGCGGGGGAGCAAAAACTACTTCATCAATAAATTCAACAATGGTTGCGTCAAGGACGGATTCTCGCTGCCTCGAAGGTTTTACCGCGAGGTCAGAGAACGGGTTTTACGGCAGTAGCCCCGAACACTAACTTTTCTTAAAGTTAGTGAACGGGTAAATCTGCAAAACGCTTTGGAGATTAGCGTGGAACTTCGCGGGGCCCGA
Organism: Candidatus Taylorbacteria bacterium RIFCSPHIGHO2_02_FULL_43_32b; assembly: GCA_001820955.1. Classification (GTDB taxonomy): domain Bacteria; phylum Patescibacteriota; class Minisyncoccia; order Phycocordibacterales; family 2-02-FULL-43-11; genus 2-02-FULL-43-11. The sequence goes on along the minus strand of MHRK01000044.1, from coordinate 10,228 downwards.
TTCGATTAATATCGAATCGGGCCTATTTTTTTGCCTGGATTTTTGGTCGACATTTGAAAATGAAAAAAATGTAAACATTTTTGATGGCTGTTTTCTGTGTGGTTTGATATAATTCCGACTAATGCAGAACGTCGACCCCGGTGAAATTAAAATTGTAGAACAATTTTCCTTTGCCTTCGGCAAAGATTTCACGGGGTGGCGATTTTTATAGTCGCTTCACTCCTTAAAAATCAGCCATGTACATAGAAGAATCACAACTAGACAATTTCATTCGCGACTCCGGACTTCTTTCCCGCGCTGAGTTCGATGAAATCGAAAATAAAGCAAAAGAGAAGAACCAATCTTTTAGCCAGACCTTGGTGAACGAGGGAAAACTGACAGAGGACGATCTTCGAAAGATTCAAGCTCATATTTTGGGCATCCCATTTGTTGATCTTAAATCTCAAAAAATAGACTTTGAGGTTCTCTCTCTTATTCCTGAGCCCATTGCCCGTAATCACAACATTATTGCTTTTAAGCGTGATGCGGATGCCCTGGAGATTGCCATGTTGGATACGGATGATTTGGCGGCAATTGAGTTCGTTAAGAAGAAGGTTCATTTGAAGATAATGCCACGTTTAACCGATGCGGAGTCCATCAAGAGCGCGCTTCTTCAATACCAAAAAAGCTTGAAAGCCGAGTTCGGAGATTTGATTCAGGGAGATATAGGAACGATAAGTGCTTTGGCTGAGGGTAAGGCTGATGAAGCGACAAGCGCTCAGGACTTGAAGAAGTTAGCGGAGGACGTTCCTGTTGTGAGGATAGTGGATACTTTGCTAAAGCATGCCATTTTGCAGGGCGCGTCCGATATACATATAGAACAGATGGAAAAGGAGCTTTTGGTGCGTTATCGAATTGACGGGTTGTTGCATGACGCTATGATTTTGCCCAAAAATGTTGGGGCGAGTATTACTGCCCGTATTAAAGTTTTGTCCAATTTAAAGTTGGATGAAAAAAGATTGCCTCAGGACGGCCGATTTAAAATCGAAGTTAGCGGTGAAAAAGTTTCGTTCCGCGTTTCGACCCTCCCCACGCATTTCGGGGAAAAGACAGTTATGCGTCTTTTGCGAGAGACCTCTTCGGGTTTTTCGCTTGAAGTTTTGGGTTTTCACGGTGACGCGCTCGAACATATCCATTCAGGCATGAAACAAAAAACGGGAATGCTTTTGACGACAGGTCCCACGGGAAGCGGAAAAACGACTACTTTGTATACGATGGTGGATATATTGAACACTCCGGAAGTCAACATCTCGACTATTGAAGATCCTATCGAATACCAAATGGCTCGTGTTAATCAGACTCAGGTAAAACCGGAAATAGGTTTGGATTTCAGCATGGGACTTCGCACTCTTATGCGACAGGATCCGGACATAATAATGGTGGGAGAAATTCGAGACAAAGAAACCGCATCTTTGGCCATCAACGCGTCATTGACCGGTCACTTGGTTCTCTCTACTCTCCACACCAATTCTGCCGCCGGCGCCTTGCCTCGTCTTGTGGATATGCAGATCGAACCGTTTTTAATTGTAACTACGGTAAATGTAATTATCGGCCAAAGACTTGTGCGCAAATTGGTTGGGAAAGATAAATATTATTTGTCGAAGGCCGGCATTGACGCTCTCGGAAAATCAGTTGACCTCGATCGGATAATGGAGGCTTTGAAAAAGGAAAAAATTGTTCCGAAAGACGCCAACTGGGAGAAGATTCCGTTTTACAGGCCAAAGCCGAGCGAAGAGTCGAAAGATGGGTATAAGGGACGTGTCGGTATCTATGAAGTTTTGAAAGTGTCGGGGGCAATAAAAGAGATGATCATTCATGGTGCAACGGCAAAAGATGTGGAGACCCAAGCTAAAAAGGAGGGGATGTTGACGATGATAGAGGATGGGATTTTTAAAGCGGTTCAAGGACTAACGACAATAGAAGAGGTACTCCGGGTAGTGTCGGAATAGAAAAGCGTAAAGCGTGTAGCGTAAAGTGAAAAGAGGAATCAACTAAACGTTAAACGCTAAACGCTAAACGCAATGTTATTCCATGTAAAAATACAAAAAAATAACGGAGAAATATACGAGGAAGAGCGCGAAGCTTCTGATAAATTTGTGCTGTTTGACGATTTGAAGAAGGAAGGGCTGACGATGCTCTATGCTCACGAAGTCAGAAAAATTGCCAATTACCCAATATTTAAAAAAATACTATCGGGCGTTTCCTTTTCGGTGCCTTTGCATCAGAAAATAATTTTTGCCAAAAATCTTTCGGCTATGAATGACGCGGGGTTGCCGATGACACGCGCGTTGTCCGTTATCGAGAGACAGGTTTCTAATCCCAGCATGAAAAAAATAGTTGTCGCGCTGAACGAGTCAATTAAAAAAGGCGAGCCTCTTTCGGAAGGGTTGTCAAAGTTCCCGACGGTTTTTTCTTCTCTTTTTATTTCTATGGTGAAAGCCGGCGAGGAAGGCGGTAATCTTTCGGAATCTCTAAAAATCGTAGCCGCTCAGCTTGAGCGCATGTTTTATATTAAGAGAAAAGTACGAGGGGCTCTCATGTACCCGGCCGTAATCATGATTTTAATCGGCATTGTCGGTGCTTTGATGTTTACTATAGTGGTACCCAAACTTACTTCGGCTTTTACAGATATCAAGATGGAACTGCCTTGGAGTACTCAACTCATAATTTTTGCAAGCACCTTTCTTCGCGACCACTATTTGATCGCACTTCTTGGATTTTTGTGTGCGGGGGTAGGTTTGTGGTTTTTCGCGCAGACTTCAAGAGGTAAACAAACTTTTGATTTTATTTTTATAAAATTTCCGATAATCGGGCCGATGGTTGTTGAGGTTAACTCGTCACGAACGGCAAGAACGCTGTCTTCACTTTTGACTTCTGGTGTAAATGTTTTGGAGGCAATATCTATTACGGGTGAAGTTGTACAAAATTATTATTTTAAAAAAGTATTGGACAAAGCGAAAGAGACAATACAAAAAGGAAGTCCACTTTCCACCTGTTTTGCGGAAAAAGGCAATGTATTTCCGCCCTTTTTTACGGAAATGGTGGCGGCCGGAGAAGAAACTGGCAATCTTGCGGCGATGCTTGCCGACGTGGCTTCATATTATGAGAATGAGGTTGATCAAAAGACCAAAGATTTTTCGACCATCATTGAACCTCTTATCATGATTTTCATTGGAGGTGCTGTGGGATTTTTTGCATACGCCATGCTTACCCCGATGTACTCCATGATGGGATCCATTCAGTAATTGAAATTGATGGTTTTAAATTTAGGTACACCCTTAATTCTGAGCTTTAGGGGTGAATAGAGACCGTCGCGAGGCCTGTCTTAAGAGGATGCTAGCTCACCTCTTTTGTGCGCCGAAGAGGGTAACCAGGGGATTTTGGCGGCGGCGCCGTTTAGCTAAGTATTTTCACAATAATGAAGATATGCTAATATCTTTTTTGGAACTAAGGCCGCTTGGTCCAGCCCCTTTCGAAGTAAAGGGTTTCTGCGAAGAGGAGATCGGTACAAAGAAAAACGAAAGCGTGCTGCTGAAAGGGCAAAATTCGTCTATGAACATCAATAACATTACCGCAAACTTCGATTAATCGACCCTGCGACTTCCACCTGGAGGCTGACCCGATCTTATATTGGGTGGTCTCCGACTTTCTGGAAACATTTAGTTGGGGAAACAACTGGCTTTCCGGCACAATGGAGCGGAGGGAACAGCAAACCCGTAGAAGCTCCGTGCAAGAGCCGCGACGTATGTCGCGGCTTCTTCGTGTCCTGCTTTTTTGTCAGGCGGTATTCCAACATAAAGACACGAGCAATTTTTCAATTTCCAATAAGACCAGAAAGAGACGCTACTCATTTTAAGAAAGCTATAGCTATCTTAAAATGAGTAAGATTTTCTCGTGGTGCCTATTTTAGACGGTGGCTAAATAGGTAACGCGACAGTTTTTGAGTTCGGTTTTTGCTATAATCATGCTATGAACAAAAAACATCTTGTCGTCGGCAATTGGAAAATGAACCCTACTTCCATCGAAGAGGCGAGAGCTGTTGTCGCGATGTCCAAAAAAGCGGCGAAGAATTTAAAAAGAACGGAAGTTGTTATTTGTCCACCTTTTGCTTTTCTTCATCTTGTTAAGGTGGATAATAAAAAGATTTTTGCCGGTGTTCAGAATGTTTTTAATCAACCGGCGGGCTCATTTACCGGAGAAATTTCGCCGCAGATGGTTCGGTCTTTGGGCGGAAAATACGTTATCATCGGTCACTCGGAAAGGAGGGCTATGGGCGAAACCGACGAATTGGTGTCGCAAAAAATCATAGCCGCGTTAAACGCGGGGCTCAGACCGATTGTTTGTATAGGTGAAAAAACTCGCAATCAAAGCGGAGAATATCTTCAGTTCTTAAGGAATCAGCTATCGATTTGTCTTTCTTTGTTAAAAAAGAAACATTTTTCGGAAATCATTATTGCTTACGAGCCGGTTTTTGCTATTGGAAAAAGTTTCGCCGAGGCGATGCAGGCTCGTGAGATTCTGGAAACGGTCTTGTACATAAAGAAAGTTCTGAATGATATTTTTGGTAAAGAGTCGGCTTCCTGTGCCTGTATTCTCTATGGCGGTTCGGTCAATTGGGAGAACGCAAAAGCGATAATCGAAACCGGTGGAGTAAATGGTCTTTTGGTTGGCCGTGAGAGTTTGAATGTGGAAACATTTCCAAAATTATTAACCAGCGTCGATGCCGTATCTCTTTAAAAATATAAATGACATAGAGCGGGGCACGTTGACGAGGGCGCTCGTTCGGGTGGATTTTAACGTGCCGATAAAAGATGGGATTGTTCAGGACGGATTTAGAATTGATGAAACATGGCCGACACTCAAAGTTCTTCTCAAAAAAGGTTTCAAATTGGTTTTGTTGGCCCACCTTGGGGAAGATGGGTCGGAGAGCCTTCGTCCCATAGTGCAGTATATGGCCAAATTTTCACGCGTCGTCTTGGCTTCGTCAATCGAAGAAGCCAAAATTTTGACGAAGGACGGCAATAACATTGTGCTATTGGAGAACGTACGCGGTTTTCCCGGAGAGAAAGAAAACAGTTCCACCCTCTCGAAATCTTTCGCAAGTTTGGGTGATATTTTTGTGAACGAGGGTTTTTCCGTGTCACACAGAAAGCATTCGTCTGTTGTAGGTGTGGCAAAATATTTACCTTCTTATGCGGGGGTGCTTTTCAAAAAGGAAGTAGAAATGCTGTCAAAGGCTTTTAACCCAACAAAGCCGTTTGTCCTTATTTTGGGGGGTAAAAAGGCGGAGACAAAAATCCCTTTAATATCCCGTTTTGTGGACAATGCCGACAAAATCATTTTGGGAGGCGCACTGGCGAATGACTTTTTGAAGGCCAAAGGTTTTAATGTCGGAAAATCACTAATCTCGGATGCCGATTTGATAAAAAAGGATTGGTTGGCTGACACAAAATTTGTTACTCCTGAAAAAGTAATCGTTGAGGGTTCAAACGGCGGAAGGGAAATATTGACGGCAGAAATGGGCGAAGGGGACAAAATTGTTGATGTGGGAGAGAGTTTTGTAGAAATTGTTCGGAGTATTTTGAAATCCGCGAAGTTCGTTGTTTGGAACGGTTCATTTGGGATTTGCGAAAGTGGTTATGACTCGGGCACAAAAGGAATCGCAGAAGCTGTCGTTTCATCGGGCGCGTTCTCAGTGGTTGGCGGTGGAGACACTACCGCGGCATTGGACAGTTTCAAAATGGCGGACAAGTTTTCGTTTGTTTCAACGGGTGGAGGGGCGATGCTTGATTTTCTTGCGGTGGGGACATTGCCGGGGATAGAAGCTCTTTCCCTTTAGCGGTAACTATTTTTGTTGGTAGTCTCTTCCCGAAAAAGCTTAAGGTTGGCGCTTAAATTTAGTTAACATGTTGGTTGAGGAGAGTAGTGCCATATGCTAGTCTCTCATAAGGAAGGTTCTTCCTTATGAAAATTAAGTCATACTGCGAATTACTATTCGGTAGTCGGGAGGCGTATCAAAAGAAGGTTGTTGCTCAACTGAAAAAATCTCGCTTGAAAAAGCGGATCGATCTTGTTCCGGTAGATAAAATTCTTGAGAAAGAAGGATTGCCTCTGGTGCGCGAGGTTGAGCGGGACCCGTCTAAACTAACCTCACGATTTTTCTCACTGGTTTCCGGATCGTTCGGGTGCACGGTGAATGGAGTTATTGGCCGAGAGATAAAAAAATTTCTGAAATCGAGCCAAAATTTTGATGCCGTGCTTCGCGATATAGAAGCCGCCAAGTTTAGAGCTTCTGTGCCTTTTGGTCGGCAGTCGTTGGCAGTGCTCAGAATCGCTATAAGTTGTATTGAAGAATGTGAACCTGCTGCCTCCTCATGAGGGCAGCTTTTTTATGAGGTCAATGCGTCTACAATTTTTTCGGCGTTTTCTTTGAATGCGTTTTTATCTCCCCTAACGTTTGAGTTTGGGAAAACCCAGACGTGAGCGTGGGGCACTTCATCCCCGACAATTTTTGAAAGAATCCAATCGGTATCGAATGCTTTTCTTTGCGCTTCCGCTATTTTTTTTACGATTTCAAAATATTTTCCAATGTTAGGATAGTCCCAAACCCAGCGGTAATGTTTTTTCGGAACGACCTGAACGTGCCCCGGAGATTGCGGATGTATATCCAGAAAAACCAGAAAGTCTTTGTCTTCATAGACAGTTTCCGCCGGGATTTCACCTTTTGCGATTTTGCAGAAAATACAATCGGGGTCGTGCATGGTGATAGTATAAAACGTAATGTGCAATTGTAAAATCAATCAAGAAATTCGGAGACTTTGCTTTTTCGGTTAGATTATCTGCCGGGGCATAGGTTTGGCGATAAATTAAGACTGTGCCGAGTTTTCAAGCGTCTAGGATAAGTTGTTGGTCAAAAAGTTTGCGGAGTGATTTAGGGAGTGGTAGTGTTAACTTTAGAGAGGAGTAACTATGTGCGAAGAATGGGAACGCAACCGACGGACAGTAACGAAGATTATTTTTTCCAAACCTGAATTTACTGAACAAGAAGTATCGGAAAGATATTTTTCAGAGACAAGAAGTTTCAGGGTGGACCATCGTTCTGTGAGAGCTTACTTAAAAGATCTTCGAGAACACGGTGCTTTGTGTTACGAACGAGGGCGATATGTTGTTAGGTCTCCCAAAAATTAAGTCTTAGTATATCTGGCACCTTGTTCGGTCAGACAAAAGTCTGGCCGAAATTTTTTGTTGCAAGCTTTAGAACAGCGAAATGTAAATTTGTGCGAGCAACAAACCCACTCCAGACGTCTCTCGTCTTTTTGAAAAAAATCCCAACTTAACAATTCAAGGAAACGAGAAAAGAAAACAATTTTATAATGATTTAGGCAAGAAGGCGTCTACAAATGTTTGTCGGATTTACGAAAATATCTGATAAGTAGATTGCGATTTTGCAGAAAATACAATCGGGGTCGTGCATGAGTTAAGAATAAAGAATAAACAATTAAGAATCAAGGAAAGAAAAAAACCCCGATTCTTAAGTGAAGGGGGGTTATAAGAGCCTAATTGGCTCCGCTGTGCCGAACTTCTCGATGAGTAGCCGTATAAAAGAGGCGGGGCTCGCCAACTTGCGAAGTGCGGTATCTAGCGCCGGATTTTTGGGGAAATAATCACACGTCACGATATCCACATTTCCGACGCTTGGGTCTCTCCAGTAACTGATAATGACAACAGCAACGTCATTAAAGTTTTTATCGCCCAAGAATTCCTTGGACCAGCCGGAGAGAGCCACACAGGTTGAGTGATGTGAGACATCGTTTTTCGCAATCGCGATGACGGCGTAGCTTTCCGTCACTTCTTCTTCGACGACGATTCTCATGCTTTGACCGAGAGCTCGCTCAAGAAACTCGGCGTCCTTTTTCTCTTTTTCTGTTTGAGGTTTCCGATAACCGGTGACGCGACGCCTGATGGTTTTTTCGCTTTTTGTATCAAGAACCCAGTTGAGGTAACTTAGGAAAGTTGCCTCGCTGGACTGCTTCAGACCTTCTAGCGTGGCGTTGGCTTTTTTTATCGCATTTCTAATCGCCGCGGCCCGGAGCGCAATATTCCTTTGTTCGCACTCACTTGTCTTTGAGGCTTTTTCCAAAGCTTTTCTGGCAAATTCAGCTTTTTGATAAGCGACTTCGGCGCTTATCTTGTTAAAGAGCTCGTCCACAGTTTGTTTTGCTGTCATACTTTTGCGATTCCTTTCTCTGTCTTTATATTGCCCCGTAACGCTGTTTTGTCAACAATTTTTTATATTTTGCCGTGTTACAATTTTGGCATGACGAAAAAAAATGGTGGCGGTTTGGTCAAAAAAGATGTACCCAAAGAATTGAGGGAAGAACTTAAAGAATTTCCGGAATTGCTGTCCAAGCTTTTGTTTCACCGCGGGATTAAATCCAAAGAAGATGCCGATAGATTTCTGAATCCTGTATATGCTCCACATGACCCATTTTTCATGAAGGGCATGAAGGAGGGCGTCGAAAGATTAATTGAGGCATTTCAAAAAGGGGAGAGAATCACCATTTTTAGCGATTACGATGCCGATGGCATTCCGGGCGCGGTATTAATGAGTGATTTTTTCGACAAAATCGGTTACGACAATTTTGATGTTTATATTCCGGACAGGCATACCGAGGGTTTTGGATTAAATGAGTATGCGATAAACGAAATCGCCGATCGAAAATCAAAACTTATAATCACCATTGATTGCGGGGTGGCGGATGAAGCTGAAATAGTCTTGGCTAAGAGTTTGGGCGTCGAAGTAATTGTGACCGATCACCATACGCCGACCCAAGGTGTGCCTTCGGCAAAAGTTGTCATCGATCCAAAACAGGATGGTTGCCAATATCCCGACAAAAATTTATGCGGTGCGGGAGTGGCTTTCAAATTTGTTGAAGCCTCTCTCTCGGTTCTAAGGTCGGAAGCTTTTAAAATTAAAAATTCATCATTAAAAATTGGAGCCATTTCTGCCATCCCGGAAGGGTGGCAGAAATGGCTCCTTGATATGGTCGGAATTGCAACGCTCTCCGACATGGTGCCTCTCGTTGGGGAAAACAGGATGTTCGCAAAATACGGGTTGGCCGTCCTTCGAAAATCTCCCCGTCCCGGGTTGAACGCGCTTTTTAGAACATTACGAATAAATAGAGCCAATCTTTCGGAAGAGGATATCGCTTTTTCAATATCGCCTCGGATTAACGCGGCATCAAGGATGGGAAGTCCTATGACAGCTTTTCGGTTGCTTAGAACGAAGGAAGAGTTGGAAGCGGTTACTCTTGCCAGAGAATTGGAGAAACTAAATAGCGAACGCAAAGGCGTTGTGGCAGGTATGATCAAAGAAATAAAACATATGGCGAAGGAGCGCGGAGTGGAGAACAAAAAAGTCATTGTGATGGGAAGCCCTTCTTGGAGACCGGCGCTTCTTGGACTTGCGGCCGGCAATGTGGCGGAGGAATATGGTCGGCCGGTTTTTCTTTGGGGAAGAGATACCGAGACGACGCTCAAGGGTTCCTGCCGTGGCGCCGCGGGAGTTGATATTTTGGAATTGATGCAAAACGCCGGGGACATATTTATAGAATTTGGCGGGCACGCGGCGGCCGGCGGTTTTTCAGTCGCGCTGGACAGGGTGCATTTACTCGAGGATAAGCTTGAATTGGCCATAGAGAAATGCCTGTCGGGTAATGCCGAGGTGGATAGTAGAATACAGGCTGACCATGTTTTTAAAATAGGCGATTTGGATTGGAAAATTATTTCTGATCTCGAGAAGTTGTCGCCCTTTGGCGTTGGGAATCCCAAACCGGTTTTCCTTTTTGAGAAAATGCCAATTCACGAAGTCCGGCAATTTGGCAAAGACAATATTCACCTGGCATTGCGTTTTTTGGGAGAGAATAATCAAAAAATCGAAGCTATCTCTTTCTTTACTTCCCCTCAAAGTTTCGGTCAGCCGCTTTTGGAGGGGAATGAAGTTTCCCTTTTGGCTCACGTGGAGCAATCGAATTACGGCGGTAATCGGGATATTAGACTCCGAATTGTCGATGTTTTTTAGGTGAAATCATAAGCTGAAGTGTACCCCTTTTCTTAGACAGTTAGTTTCTCTTTGATTTGATTGTAATTTGTTTCGTACTGGCGCGCAAATTTTTTCGGCGCCATTCCA
>MHRK01000043.1 GCA_001820955.1 Candidatus Taylorbacteria bacterium RIFCSPHIGHO2_02_FULL_43_32b | reverse complement strand
TTTAATTTCTAAACGCTCTGTCCGACACAAATCTTTGACCTTTTTCATATCACAATTCTATTACCAAGTGTCCTAACTGAGAACGGAATGGTGCTATCGTGCAAAAAGATATGAAACTTGAACTTTCAAATATTCCGCAGGTTACCGAATACATTTTCATCGAGGACATTGACATAAAGGGAGACATCGCACTGGTCTTCGGTACAACACAAGCTTGGGAGGGACTAACATAATACGCAGTGGAGTTGTATAAGCAAAAACTAGTGCCGAAGCTTTTATTCAGTGGCGGAGAAATCGTTCCCGCAGGCATCACTGAGGCTGAAGCAATGGCTGACAAAGCACGAGCGCTCGGCATGCCAACAGAGAACATAATTATTGAAACTGCTTCCAAAAGCACTCTAGAAAATGTTCTGTTCTCAAGACAAATCATCGCGAATGTTTTTGGTCTTTCGAACATTCGATCAGTCACGGCAGTGATGAGAAATTTTCACGCCAGACGAGTCCTTATGACTCTCAAGCGGCACATGCCGCCCAATATCAAGTCCAAGGTCGCCACCCACGTTTCACCGCTTTTTGATTTTACCAAGCAAAATTGGCATCGCACGGAACTTGGCAGACACAAAGTTGCGGAGGAACTTGAAAAAATCCAGATGTATCTCGCAAAGGGAGACATCGTAGAGTTGTAGAACCATCACCGGAGCCAGTCTCACGACTACTCCGGTTTTCTTATTTATTGGGACAATCGGGAAAGAAAACTTCTGGCCAATTTTGCTTGTGGGAAAATTTAATTGCACTATTTGACATAATTTGGTAAGTTGTGTCCGGATCCTTGAAACAATAACTCAAGGCTTTCTTTGAAAAACAGAACAAAAAAACAGGAGAACTTATGGCGGAACTCTCAAAATGGCAGGTTGAACTTAAAAACAGCATCCGTAAACCGGCAGATCTGCTGGCTCGCGGCATGATTCGTGAAAGCGAATTGGCCGCGATAGAAAAAATCCACGAGTATTTTCCCTTCTCAATCACGCCCTATTATGCGGGGTTGATTAACTGGGACAATCCCAACGATCCGCTACTGCGAATCGTCGCCCCTTCAATTGATGAGCAAGATCGATCGGGATCTCTGGACGTCAGTGGCGAAGCTGAAAATACACAAAACACCGGGGAGGAAGGAACACAAATGAAATATCCATCCACGGTTCTAATGCTTCCGATTCCAGTCTGTTTTGCGTATTGTAGATTTTGCTTTCGGAAACGGCTGTTCAACCCTGAAGTAAAGGGCGAAGAAATTCTCAAAAATCTTGGCGACGCCCTGTCTTTCATTAAGGACCACCCAAGCGTCAACAACATTTTGCTTACCGGCGGCGATCCTCTAATGATAAAGACATCGATGCTTCGCAAATTCCTTAGGGAAATACGGAAAGTTCCTCACGTCAAAATCATCAGATTTGGAACCAGAGTCCTAACGTTCCTGCCGAGCAGAATCACATCAGATCCCGAATTACTGGACCTTCTGAAAGAAATCAGTGAACACGACAAGCGCGTTTACTTTGTCAACCACTTCAATCACCCGAACGAACTCACGGAGGAAGTCGGTAAGGCGTCAGACAGTCTGATCAAATCCGGGGTGATCCTCGCCAATCAATCCGTGTTTCTTAGGGGTGTAAACGACTCCCCTGAAATCCTTAGGGACCTTTTCAACAAACTTGCCGCTTGGGGAATCACTCCCTACTACATTTTCCAATGCAAGTTTATCAAAGGAAGCGGACACTTCAGGATACCTCTCATAGAATCATGCGACCTATTCGACGATGCAACGAGAGGTTTGAATGGCCTCGCCAAGCGAGTGAAGTTCATTATGGCCCACTTCTCGGGGAAAATAGAGGTGTTGGGAACGGAAATGCGTTCCGGAGAAAGGTGGATTTTTTTGAAATACCATCAAGCAAGAAATGAAGCACTAATCGGTAAAGTATTGTCATTCCCGTTGCCGGAGCAGGCATATTGGTTTGATGATTTGCCCGGGGTCAACACCGATCCTCGGCTGCAACGCTCTTGAAAGAAACGCGACGCGCGGGACATCCAAGATGATGTTCCCGCGTTTTTTATTAACTGAAAACAGCGTCGAACAACTTTTTAAGGAACTCATTTTTAATGTGATGATTCTCTCTGTGCGGAAAAGTGCAGTTTGATAAAAAAGCCACCTTGCATTTTCTTGAAATATTGCCAGCGATAATTGTCCCCGTAAAACCAGGGTGGAAGAACGTGCGACTAGGCATCAAATGACCTAAGTAGTCAGGGTTATCAAGGTGCCAGCCCAAACCAGATGACTTGTTCAAAGATGGTGTTTGATTCGTAAGTGCCAAATCAACAGTATCTTTAGCCAACACTTTCTTTCCGTTGAAAACTCCATCTTCTGTCCACATGGTTAAAAAATTATTCAGGTCTGAGATAGTTGAAAATATTCCGGCATGTCCGGCAATTCCACCGATTCCTCTTGCACTTGGATCATGCACAATCCCTTGAATAGTTACGCCATCCTCAATTTCTGTCGGGGCGATCCTTTCAATAATATCTGGTGAAGGAACATAGTTAGTGTCAACCATCTGTAACGGCTCGGTTACTTCTCTTTTGATAAATACATCGAGTGGCACTCCCGAAACTGCGGTTATTATTTCTCCCAACAGAAACGTATTAGCATTCGCGTAATTTACCTCTGCGCCAGGTTCCAATTTTGTATTGTATTCAGCAAGGACTTTGAAAAAAGCCCCCCTACTTATAGCGTCGCCGGCCAAATGAGACATTCTTACATTTATCGAACTCGTATGAGTCAATAAATTCCAAACAGTTATTCTCTTTCCAACATCTGTATTGGCAATCTGGAGCAAGTATTCTCCAATGGCACTTTCTAAATTTATCTTTCCTAGATCCAATAATTTCAAGGCGGCTGTTGCAACAATAGTCTTTGTCACAGATGCAATATCAAAAATGGTGGAAACTGACACGATCGGACTTTTTTCATCATAGGTAAAATTACCCACAGCAATTTTATGTGCTGAGAATCCATCAATCGAAACCGATAGAGCGGCGCCAGGAAAAATCCTATCCTTAACCCCGCTATTAAGAACAGACAAAATGTTTGAAATGTTCATTGCATAATAACTATAACAAAAAATGGGGCTGCTGTGAGCAAACCCCATTTGAACTATTTATTACTTCTTACAAGGACTGAAGTCGGATCAGTTCCGTCAGAATACTTTCGGACTCTCCGGAACCAATTGTGATAATAACTGTCTGGCGGTTGGGAACATTTCTTACCATTTTAACAACCGCATCAGCTAAAGACGTTGATTCGTAAACCGCAAATGACGGACAGCCGTGATCCCGAATTGCGTTGGCCAGATCGTCTGACGAGACGGAACGACGACTATCATCGTCATCTCCTAACCCCGTGACAATTGGGGCAACAACGCAACTGTTGGAATTTGCGAACTCAAAGGCGAATTCAGCTAGACGCAAACGAGTACGATGGAACTGTCGGAGACACGGGATGCAGATGATAGTAGCCTCCGGATAATCCTGCCGAGCAGCTTTTATAACACAAGCGATTTCTGTCGGTGTGTGTCCGTAGTCGTCGATGATTACACAATCTTTCGCTACCAAACGTTTTTCGTATCGCCTCCGAATACCGGAGTAATTCTTTAGAGCCAAATCCATAGAGTGAGGTTGAACACCTAAAAAATCTGCGAGCGCTATCGCCCCTACAGCATTCTGCACATTGTGGATTCCTGGAACAGCAAGGGTAAATTCTCCGAAGATTTTACCCTCTGCGATAACCTGAAATTTTTGAGCGCTACCGATCTGACTAATCAGTTTAGCTCTCCACATACCATTTTCCAGACCATACGTTCGCAGAGGACCGTGATACTGTCGAAGAAGTTCTTCTTGAACTATGCCGTTGTCGGCACAGGCAACCAAAACTCCATCGCTTTTGTCCACAGCATTGGCAAACTCGGTAAAAGCGCCAATTATTTCTGACAGTCCACCCGTGTAGTAGTCGAGATGATCGGGAGCAATGCTTGTAACCAAAGCTAGCGAGCCTTTCAAATCCAGAAATGAACAATCAAACTCGCAGGCTTCTACAACAACATGATTGCCCGAGCCTGTTCTTACATTGCTTTTGAAATACGGCACAAAGGCACCAACAAACACTTCCGGATCACGACCGTCCTCCTCCAACATTCTTCCAACCATCGTTGTTGTAGTGCTTTTTCCGTGAGCTCCCGCGATTGAAATGATTTGCTTACCTGAACTCCGCAGCAATTCTCCAAGACCTTTTGACCGTTTAACGACTCTTATACCCACACTCACGGCGGTTTGTATCTCGACATGGTCGAGCTTAATCGCTGACGAATGAATCAAAAGATCGACTCCTTCGACATTGCTTGGCTTGTGCTCGCGAAAAATATGAGCCCCCAAATCTCGAAGTTCATTGAGTGACTCCCTTTGCGCAAGCTCCGAACCGGACACTCGATGCCCTTGGGTAAGAGCGATTTTTGCCACTCCACACATACCTGCTCCACCAATGCCAACAAAATGAATTTTCATCTGTGCACCTTGGCCTTTCCTTGTTATCTGACGTTGATTTTTATAGATCTTATCTGAAAAACAGATTATAGTTTTTTATCAGAAAGTCAAAGGTTAATGGAAAGGAAATCCTTCACTACTGCTTCGATCGTTTTCCGGCCACTGTCCTAAGTTTGAGAGTTAATAACACTTTTTGCCTAACACGGACCGCGTCTAGATCTTCCAGTGTCATTGGTTTGTATACAATCTCCATCAAACGCAAAAGTTTAAGGCCATTTTCAAGCGCTTGTTGGTTTGATATTTCCACCCCAAAATGTTTTTTGTAGAGTGTTTGAAAAGCAAAAATATCTTTGTCTTTAAGGTGTATTACCAGATATAATAACACCGCAGGGATGATTAAAAAATGACAAAAAGGGAAAAGCAGAAAGTGTTAAAGGTGAAGTTTGTATTTGAACCGTCATCAGATCCCGAAGTTAAACGAAGATGGGATAAAGCTTTTGATATTCTGTTTGACGAAGTCCATAAAAGCTTCTTGGCGCAGAAAAGCTTATTACCACTTCCGCACAAACGCAAATGGTGAGGGACCAGAAATACTTGTTATAGCGGTTCTAACGTCATACAATAGGGCGGACAGTAAAGCGTAGCGAAATATGTCCGTCCAGAGCAAAGCGACTGCTCGCTTTGCGTCAGGATTCGAACGCCGGAATCATGTTTCGTTAGTAAACGAAACAGACGAGGCGGTGCCCAGACTTTCGCGAGCGACGGCAAGCGAAAAGTCGAGGGAGAAAAGCGTACTCGCGGTCCAATTGGGCGGACTCTTTGAAAACAGCTTTGTATAAGGCTGGTTTTTTCTTGACCCGGGCAGGAATCGAACTTATTGGACGAAAGCACGCTACCATGGTAGTGTATGTTCGAATCTGAACTTATAAATTCACCCCAGAGTTAGGACACTCTCACTTTTAATATTTTTAATGATACCAGAGCGTCTGGCGACCTCCAAGGCGCTCTCATAGCCTAGAATCT
>MHRK01000042.1 GCA_001820955.1 Candidatus Taylorbacteria bacterium RIFCSPHIGHO2_02_FULL_43_32b | reverse complement strand
CGCTCTGTCCGACACAAATCTTTGACCTTTTTCATATCACAATTCTATTACCAAGTGTCCTAACTGAGAACGGAATGGGGGCTGTCACGGCAGTCGGCACTTCCACTTTTGCCGGGGGTATCGAAGGAGCCGGCTCGCTATCGCTCGCCGGCTCCGCCACCTCCACGTTCGCCAACGGCATTTCACTCTCCGATGGTTGTTTTGCGATTGATAATGTGTGTATTGGAAACACCGCAGTGACTCTTTCCTCTGATGCTAATTACAACACCAAGGCGGGGACTGGGGCGCTTACATCACTGACGAGTGGAAGCATGAATGCATCATTTGGCTACGAGGCTGGCGGCGCGGACACAACAGGGGGACAAAATGCTTTTATCGGAACAAGATCCGGGCGGTACAATACCGGCGGGCGTAACAATAGTTTCCTTGGATCTTATTCCGGATATTACAACATTCTCGGCTCGCAAAATGTCTTTAGCGGTTCTCGTTCCGGTTTTTATAATATTACGGGTTCTTCAGATACGTTTTCTGGATACGAATCAGGTTTTTGGAATTCCACCGGTTCTCAAAACCTCTTTTCCGGTTCCTACTCCGGCTACTCCAATCAGACCGGCGGTTCGAACGTTTTCCTTGGCGACCATGCGGGGTACTCCAACACGACGGGTTCTACAACTGTAGCCATCGGACGGGACGCCCTCTACAATTCCACTGTTTCCTCAACTACAGCAATCGGTTTTGAATCACTAAAAGCAAACACAAGAGGTATAGAAAACACAGCCCTCGGTTATCAATCCGGTCTCGCCAACACTTTGGGTTTTGCCAACAGTTTTGTAGGCTACCGTGCCGGAAGATCAAATACCACAGGTGGTTCGAATGTTTTCATTGGAGACAATGCGGGCTACTCCAACACCACCGCTTCTTCAACGATTGCGATTGGGGCGAACGCGGGACGGTTGTATTCGGGGATTAACGACGGAAATATTTTTATTGGAGATAGTGCGGGGTATAACGCCGGCGTTGCTGCATACGGTTTGACATTTATTGGATACCAATCTGGGTATAACACTACATCTGGATATGGAAACACTTTTTCCGGGTACAAGTCGGGGATGGCTAATACTACAGGTAAGTGGAACACTTTTTCTGGATATTATGCTGGTAAAGAAAATGTGTCTGGTATCAGTAATAGTTTTTTCGGCGTTGATGCGGGTCGCCAGAGTTTAGGCACTGGCAATACCCTTGTAGGGTATGGGGCGGGATCTGCAATCAATTCAGGCTCGAACAATACTGCGGTGGGATATAATTCTGGTGACATAATTACAAATGGAGCTGCAAATACTTTTATTGGATCTGGTGCAGACGGAATAATTTCATGGGTTTCCACCTCCACCGCCCTCGGCTACAACGCGCAGGTGGCGACCTCAAGCAGTATGATTTTGGGAGCGGCAACGGGAGACGGCGTAGTGTGGGTTGGTACTGGAACGACTTCCCCTGCGGCCAAGTTCAGCATTCAGCAAACGGCCAACACAAGCCAAGGCGGTCTGTATTTGGCAGGAATGGGAGGTGATGCGAGAGCTTTCTACATGGACGCAAGCGGAGTTCTTTCTTTCGCAGGCGGAGATACAGGCACAGTAAACGTGGCCACCTTAAACGCCGCCGGCGCTTGGACAAATGCTTCTGACATAAGCTACAAGCAAAACATCCAAGATTTGGGAGAAAGGTACGGTCTCCAAACTCTCATACAACTGAAACCCCGCTATTACGAAATGAAAGGCACCAATCAACCCCAAATCGGCTTCATTGCTCAAGAGCTTAAACCCCTAGTACCCGAAGTGGTAGATGGCGAAGAAGGCAAAATGGGTATCTCCTACGGCAACCTGGCCGCTCTAACCGTGCAGTCAATCCAAGACTTAACCACTATCCTTGGCATTGAAGTCTGTGGAAATCCGATTTCCACAGCCACAAGCACCGAATGTGGAAATCCGATTTCCACAACTTCTTCCCCAGTATCTAATATCATATTATCTGGTATTTCTTCTGTACGCCTAGACCAAATCGAATCCGACATTCTTGCCTTGAAGAATGCCTCCTCCTCCGCATCTTCCATAATTCATAATTCATTATTGGGGGCTGTGACGGATTGGGTGGGCAATTCAATTTCTGCGGTACCGGCGTCATTTAAGGATTTAATTTCTGACAAAATTACTGTGGTCAATTTGAATGCCGATGTTATTTCAGCGAACAAAATATTAAGCAACAAGGGTGTGGTTGTGAAAGACAAAACAACGGGTGAAAATTATTGTATTTTTGTAGACAATGGAGTGTTGAAAAATACTGCGGGTGATTGTGAGTCCGCCGGAGTTTCCTCTGACCTCCTACCCCCCGCCGTTTCAGAAAACATCAATTTGACTATTAATGGCAATAATCCGGCAGAAATTTTCGTTGGCGATACTTATAATGACCTTGGTGTGATTGCTGTTGATGGGGAAGGACATGATCTTAGCGTTCAATATTTTGTGAATGGAATAAAAGTTGAGCAAATTTCTTTGGACACATCGACTTCAACCACTTATACAATAGACTATGTAGCAAGAGACGGAGCAGAAAATACAGCCACTTCTACACGAACGGTTATTGTAAAACCAAGAGAAAGCAGTCTATTTGTTCCGTCTGTTGATGAACCATTTGTTGGGGACGTCGCGACGTCCAGCGATATTTTTGAAGATGCAGTTTCCTCATCATCGGCAGATACAGTCGGCAATGATTAGAGAGAGGATTCGTGCTGGAGTAGAAAAGCCGAATCCCCACATCTGATACCAGCCGACACGGGATTTTTTGGCGTTGTTATCGGTTTTTCCGGCCACTTCTATTTTATTGATGGATGTTTTGAAATGCCTTTTTCGTAAATTTAAGTTAGTCTGACTGCTGTAAGAGGATACTTACAGCAGTCAGACTAACCGGAGCTAGCCGGAAATAATCGGCGCTCGATCTACTTTTTGGTTTTTAAATTTTTGCCAGAAGTGGCAATATTTTTTAGTCCCCCGACTTCCTTTAACACTTTTTCGAGACTATTTAAGAGAGATTCTTCTGTCGGATCAATTGTCAGGTCCGGTTTTTTAGGGATTTCGTACGGTGTTTTGGACCCGACTTTGCCGCCTTTTATGTAAATCCAGTAGGGGTTAATAAGTTTTGTGATTTTGGCTCTAGTTGCGCGAAATGGGGCGATGACAGACACGACAACATTATGACCTTGTTCGTTCAAAATTTTTGCCAATCTTGCAACTCGTAGGTTGTGTTCCTCCCGCTCTTCTTTGCTGAATCCCAAGTCTGATGAAATTGAAGCTCGCATTTCATCGCCATCGAGGACAATTGCGTTTAGTCTATCTTTTAGCAGATAAGCGAGCGAACTTTTACCGGAACCTGTATTTCCGGTTAGCCATATAACCCTTTTTTTATTGTTCCTGATTTTTGTAGCCGAAATTGATTCTTTTTGATTTTCTAGTCTGATTTGACGTACAGACCATCCAACATCTCTGCCGTAACAGACTTCCGTAATGTCTGGAATAGCAATGACTTCCACGCCCTTCGTTTTTTTGTATACGGATTTGATTCTGTCGACTCGTTCATGGATTGGATAAGGATTTTTTTCGGAAAGCGGAGTGTCTCTTACGGCAATTACGACAGGTTTGCCTTCCTTAAGAACAGTGTCGATGAGAGCTTTGTGTCCGTCATGAAAGGGCTGATAACGTCCTATAAAAAGAGATTTAGACATTTTAGAAAACCTCACTACTCGGTGCATTTCATCACTGCTTCGCTCGCATGCTCCCGCGCGGTACTGCTAGTACTGTTTGGTCGTAAGCCCCGCTTGTGCCCTGAATTGCATCTGAATGGTGAGATTTTATTTAAGTTTAATTATTAAAATAATGCGCCGATTATACGATAATCGGCGCATTTTATTCAAAGCGAATGTGTTATCTAATTTTTTATGTAGCGGATCAGTTTAGATTCTCAAAAGAGGTCTAGCTGTAAGCTATTTTCTCGCAGTTGAATAGTTCTTCTCTACAGTAGACCAATTCAGGTTTGCAAAAAAGTCTTCGATATAATTTTTCTTGCCACTTGGCTGGTAGTCAAAAACATAAGAATGTTCCCACATGTCCATAGCCAAAATAGTTTGGCATCCGTTTAGCTGTCCCAAGTGCTGTTCGTCTACCCAAGCGTTCAAAAGTCGTTTTGTGATTGGATCATAATAAAGCATTGCCCATCCGATTCCTCTTGTCGCTCCGATTGCCTTGAAGCGGTTTTGCCATTTTTCAAATGAACCCCATTCCGCTTCGATAGCTTTTTTGAGTTTGCTATCTTCTGCGAGTTCCCGAGCGCCGCCTGAAAGAGATTCGAAATAATACTCGTGGTTTACCATGCCATTAAATTCAAAACTAAATCGCCTTTGCAACTCCCCAAGTTCGTAAGCGTTTTTTTCCTCGTCCTTCAATAATTCTTCGATGTGTTCAAGTATAAGATTGCTGTGTTTAACGTAGCCTGCGTAAAGTTTTAGATGCTCCTCAATGTTTTTTGGGGAAAAGCCTTTGAGTTCGCCGATATTAAATTTTGATTCTTTAAATTGTGTCATTTCGTTTGTGGTGTTAGATGAGTAATCACCGAAGCCTGTCTATATTAACATACGACTTCACCAAAATACTCTAAAGGCTATAATAAACCGATGAACAAAACAGTCCGGAACTTACGGCCATACATATTGCTTATCCTATTTTTTGCCTCCATTTTTATTTGGTATGTGGTGGTTGTTAAATCCGAAAAGGGTAATTTGACCGTGTCAGTTTTGGATATTGGCCAGGGCGACGCCATATTTATCGAGTCTCCAACCGGTTCACAAATTTTGGTAGACGGTGGTCCCGGCCGAATCGTTTTGTCGGCCTTACCACGCGTGATGCCATTTTTCGATCACTCGATCGACCTATTGGTTATCAGCAACCCGGACAAGGATCACATTGGCGGTTTCATTGATATTTTGCGTTCTTACGAAGTTGGGGCGGTGTTATTGCCAGGAACAATAAATGAGAGTGAAGTGTACGAGACCCTGCTTTCTGTCATCGAAGAGAATGGCGTTCTCATTATTAAAGGAAGAAGGGGAGAAAAAATCAATCTGGGCGGGGGCGCATATATAGACGTTTTATTTCCCGACAGAGATGTTTCCGGGCTCGATACTAATACCGGGTCGCTGGTCGCCAAGTTGATTTATGGAGAAAGTTCAATGCTTTTGACCGGTGATTCTCCGGAAAACATAGAGCAGTACTTGATTCGTCTTGATGGACAACGATTAAAAAGCGATGTTTTAAAAGTCGGACATCATGGTTCGAAAACTTCTACCTCGATACCATTTCTTGGCTATGTTTCGCCACAGTATGCCGCAATTTCGGTTGGCGCAGACAATTCGTATGGTCATCCGAACAAGGAGACGATAGACGCTTTAAATCAGTTTGAGGTGGAGACATATCGTACAGATAAGGAGGGGACAATCAGATTTGTTTCGGACGGTAGCCGATTTAGGCTGAAGAATTGATTTTCATAATTAAAAAAACACCTTACGGCGTTTTTTTGCATATTTTTTTAAGAATAGTTAGATGGGTCCGGCCTTTTTTCTAAAAGTAAGTATCCACACCCTCCAACCCCCCCCTTGTTTTCAACGCCCTAGAGCAAGATATGTTTTAAACCAATTCTCGGGATTGTTCCATTTCAGAGAAAGAATAACT
>MHRK01000041.1 GCA_001820955.1 Candidatus Taylorbacteria bacterium RIFCSPHIGHO2_02_FULL_43_32b | reverse complement strand
GGGTTTTTCATTTTCGAGAGAATTTTAATGGGACACTAGTGTTTGGAGGAAGGTCGCCAAGGCTTATCTCGTCCATGCATTCCGTGATATCATTTTTTAGTGAAAATCATATCTTGGAACGTAAACGGCATTAGGGCAGTTGTAAAAAAGGGCCTTTTTGTGCCTTTCGTTTCAAAATACCGGCCCGATATATTGTGCCTACAGGAAACAAAGGCTGAACAACATCAGACGGAAATTGACTTACCCGAATACGAAGAATACTGGAATTCTGCCACAAAAAAGGGCTACTCAGGTACGGCAATATTTACCAAAACCAAACCAGTTGATGTCTGGAACGGCTTCCCCGACACTATCACTCAAAAATATGGCGTAAAAGCTGATGAATATGGAGATCCGGGGACAGAGGGGCGCGTAATAACGGCTGAATATAAAGATTTTTTCCTAGTGAACGTTTACACCCCAAATGCCAAAGATGATTTGAGCAGAATACCATTACGTCAAAATAGTTGGGACACTGCCTTTCTTGCATATTGCAAAGAACTCGAGAATACCAAACCAGTCATTTTTTGCGGGGATCTAAATGTGGCTCATACGCCGGATGATTTGGCCCGTCCTAAAGAAAATGATGGCTTAAAAGGCTTTACAAAAGAAGAAAGAGAGGGTTTCCAAAAATTCATCGACGGGGGATTCGTAGACACATTCCGACTTTTTCATAAAGGCAACGGGCACTATTCATGGTGGTCACATTGGGCAAACGCCAGAGAAAGAAATGTGGGATGGAGAATAGATTATTTTCTTGTTTCAAAAAAAATTCAGGGCAAAATCAAGTCCGCCGAAATTCTTGCCGAAGTTATGGGTTCGGATCACTGCCCTGTTTTTTTGGAACTAGAGCTCTAAAAAAAGATTATCGAAAAAGTAGGTAAGTTATTTATAAAGGACAAGTTTACCCCGTAGTAAATTACAATTACACAACATATTCCTGTATACGCAAATACCTTTCGCGTACTCTGGCTTATAATCAGGGGTTTATAAAGGACAGAATTATAATTTTACTACTGGGGTTATCCACAGTTGTCCTTTACGATATTTCTGTTGGTGTTAAAATACTGGAAGAGTCGACAAAATGTTTCTGGACTGATGCCGGGCAATAATCGAGTTCACAGTTTACAATGATTGTCATCCGTCAACAGTCCACACATTTGGTTGGCGAAATAGTTCGTTACACAAACATTTCGGGTAACAACCCGAAACTCCTATAGACGACAGCTCACACTTTCTTGTGAAAGCCCCACATTAAGCATAGATCCTATGGTGTAGCTTATCACCAATAAATTTGTAGCTGTCCGCTCTCCCTACCGCCTATTGGCGGATCTTAATTTTTTTCCTTCATTGAACAGGTCCGCTTAGGCGGTTTTCTATTGGGAGAAACAGCAAAAAAACCTTGTAAATCAAGGTTGAATTGCAAGAAAGACAATATTATTTCACCCAATATTTCTTTCTAATTTCCTCTATTTCCTTATTTTCTTCAGCTTCCCTTTTATTTACAGCCGATTCTCCAAGTTTCTTTAGTTCGATATCGCTTAGTAGAGCCATCTTTACAGCACTCGACTCTAAATATTCGTTCGTGTTCTTCTTTGGATCTTCAAGTACTCCTTCAAGAAGTGCATTTAATATATATCCAATTTTTGGCCCGGGCTCGAGTTTTGTGACTTCCATAATTTTACTACCGTTTATTTTGAGCATAGCGACTGAAATCGGGTCTCGCAAGACCTCCTCAATCATAGACTGGTACTTACGTAGCCTATACGGACTCTCCTTTGGCCTCCCCGTTCCAATGCGATCACACATGCGCACTTTCATCAGATCCCAAATATTTTCCGGGCCTACTCTGGTCACAATACGCCTTACCGCAGAGAGAGTAATCTGTTCAGTGTCTGAAAAAAACATATGCCATCGCACCAATTTCGTGGTTTTATCAATCTCCTTTGTCGAAAAACGCAGTCTGGCCATTGCTTTGGCGGCAATCTTTGCGCCCAACAAATCATGGCCATGGAAAGACCAATCGTTCTTTTCTTTTGACCACTCTCTGGTGCCTGGCTTGCCGATATCGTGAAATAGTGTTGCCAACCTGACGTCTAATGACCAGCCATTCTTTGCGCCATGTTGAACCGATCTTAAAATGTGTTCCCAAACGTCATATGAATGTGCTTGATTCTGCTCCACTCCAATAGCAACTTCCAATTCTGGCAAAATGTACTTCAAAAGACCCAATTTCCTACAAAGATTAATCCCCGCCATCGGATTATCTGACATAATAATTCTAATCAGTTCATCCCGAATTCTTTCAACCGCTATCTTCTGCAGAAACGCCGAATTGTCTATAACAGCTTGTTCTGTTTTTTCTTCAATCGCAAAACCGAGTTCAGCGGATATTCTTACAGCCCTCATCATTCGCAAAGCGTCTTCTGAAAATCTTTCGTTAGCATCGCCAACGGCTTTCACGACACCATTGTGCAAATCCTTGATGCCCCCGAAAAGATCGGTAATCGTGGCTCTATAAAGCCCTTTTTTGCTTCCCTCCCCTATTATCTTTAATGCAATAGCGTTTATCGTAAAATCCCTTCTCTTCAGGTCATCCTTCAATTCGCCGCTAAAGGTTACACTATCGGGCCTCCGGCTATCAGAATATTTTTCTTCCAATCTGTACGGGGTAACCTCGATCACTTTCAGTGATTGATCTTCTACGCCCTCGTTAACCACACCTACGGTACCGTATTCGTTTTCGTAAAATGTCTCTTTGAAAGATTGGATTATATTATCCGGGTTAGCGTTAGTAGTTATATCCCAATCTTTAGGTTTACGATTTAGAATAAGATCTCGAACACAGCCGCCGACAAGATACGCCTCAAAACTCTTCCCTTCTAGAGTTTTTGCGACAGCAACAACTTCTGTAGGAATGGAAAACTCAATAACCGCAATACCGCCTTCTGTCTGCCGGACATTAGAATTCTGACCTTTTTTCATAAACAAATTCTATTACAACTTTGAAATAATTCATAATCTAGCTATTATTAACGTTGTCAGCAATTTTAAATGCCCCTGTGGTGAAATGGATATCACAACGGTCTTCGGAACCGTTATTGCAGGTTCGAGTCCTGCCGGGGGCATACGAACAAAGTGAGTTGCACCCGGAGAGAGCCGACTGCTCGGCTCTCGTCAGGACGAGAACGGCGGAGCGTTGCCGAGCTAGAAAGCGAGGCCGCGAGCCGGTGCCCAGACTTTCCAGAGCGACGGCGACGGAAAAGTCTAGGGAGAGATTCCTGCCGGGGGCATAAGGAGCGAAGCGACTGATGCCCCCGAGGAAGCGCGGGGTCGCTTCCGTGCAGGGCTCGAAGCCTCGTTGAACTTTTTTGAGAATGACTTTACTGAAAAAATTTTGAAAATATTTCAACTCCTGGTATTATCTTCTCGTTACACTATTGATTTTTGAAAACAAGTTGCGGGTATAGTTTAGTGGTAGAACACGACATTGCCAATGTTGAAACGGGGTTTCGATTACCCCTACCCGCATTGATTTGGACAAGTCCTTAATCATTTCGGCCATAATATTTATGTCCGCAAATAACGCTTTATTTACAAACACAGATTGTGGATAACTCAGTGGAGATGTTGACAACTTCAGTCCGTTACACTTGAAATATCCTTGTCCTTGAACAATTGACCTAAATAAAAACGTTTCAATATGAAACAAAAAAATATCACCCTACAGGTCGGTGTTAAAGCCCTAATTGTTAACCCAAACGGAGAAATCCTCATCATTAAACGCAATCCTCATAAATACAAGGAAATAAAACAACTTTGGGATATGCCCGGAGGTAGAATAGCTCCAGGAGAATCATTGATTTCAAATCTGGAGAGGGAAGTGGAGGAGGAAACCAATCTAAATTTACTTACGAAAACTGTGACGCTTGTGGCCGCACAGGACATCATTCTTGAGGATAAACATGTTGTCAGAATTACCTATTTAGCTAATACAACCGGAGAAATCAAATTAGACACTGCTGAAAATACCGATTATATGTGGGTTTCAGAAGAAACAGCTCTAAAAATGGCCAATTTAGACCCGTATTTGAAAGAAATCCTAAGAAATCGCACTGTGTTACGTTTCGCGTGAAAACATGCAAGGAGATCAAAAAATTGGAAACGCGATAGGTAGGCTTGGCGAAGACATCGCTTGTTTGTATCTGGAATCAAAAAAGTTCGACATTATAGGTCGAAATTACAGAAAAAAGTGGGGAGAAATCGATATAATAGCGAAAAAGGTTGGCATTGCTCACTTTGTTGAAGTTAAGACCACATCAGGACGAGTTAAAGAGAACGTTACACCTGAAACCAACGACCGGCACAGAGCAGAAGATAACCTTCATACAAACAAGGTCAAACGGCTAAAAAGGGCAATATCTTCATATCTTGCCGAAAAAAACTTTTCACCTGAAACAAAATGGATTTTTGACGCAATAACAGTTAGAATAGACTCTGCATCGAAAAAAGCACAAATTCATATGTTAGAGAATGTCATTTTGTAAAGAACCCTGCACAGAGCGCAGGTCGTTAGGGATCGGGGCCGCTCCGCGCAGATCAGGTCGTTCAGACTCTGAAAGTCTTCAGATTCGAAGAAATGTTCTGGCCGCTACCAGTAAAGGACATTCCAAAAGGACAGGTGTCCTTTTAAAAATACGGGGTATAGTGTAACGGTAGCATACATCCTTTGGGAGGATGCGGTTGCAGTTCAAATCTGCATACCCCGACAATTTTAGAGGCGATGAACTTTACAAGGAAAATTGAAAATTTCACGTGTAACCATTGTGGCCACTTAGTAAAAGGTAATGGGTACACTAATCATTGCCCTATATGTCTATGGAGCCAGCATGTGGATATTGATCCGGGAGACCGATTGGCAGTTTGCAAGGGAATGATGGAGCCCGTCGGCTTGAAACAGGGTAGTGGAAGCTACGATATTTTCCACAAATGCATGCTTTGCGGAAAAACTATTTCGAATAAGACATCGAAAGATGACAACTTTGATGAGATCGTAAGCCTTTCAAAAAAGGGTCTTTAGGCTAATTGCTTGGTTGCAGAGGCTCTGCTAGTATTACGAAATTCGCGGGATTAGTTTAATGGTAAAATATTTGTTTTCCAAACAAATGTCAGGAGTTCGATTCTCCTATCCCGCAAAATAATGAGCGAAGCGAGTATATTTTGCGAGGATAGGAAGCAACTGCTTGCTTCCGTAGCCGGCATAGAAATCATAATGAAATATTGATATTATAATTCTTTTTATTTACTACGATTAAAACATGCCAGAACCGTTTAAAATTCCTATTGAATTCGCAGAAGAAAAAATTGAGCCTGTTCCAATTAAAACAGAGTCTGCTTCGGAAAAAATCAGCGAGGACATCTATTTAGCCACAGCCCTGGAAAATCTGGCCAAGATTAGCAGAACGGCAGCTGGCACTATCGATGTTTCTTCCTCAAACGAAAAAAGTGGCCAAATGCGTCAAGATCGCTCCCAGGAAGATATTGCAAAGCAAGCGCGCGAAAATTTCATGGCGACAAACCAATATCTATTTTCGGAGCGTGCCCGTAGATTCACTTCCGTCGATGAATTGCGTGAGTTTGTTGAAGGAGTCGCCCGCAAGATAAATAACGGCATCACAAAAGAGGGGGTGCTCTTTCGACAACATGATTCTACCAAATACCCCTACACGCTTTCTGGTGAGCTGGCTCTCTCAATGCAGGAATTTTACGAAACACTGTTTCGAAAAATGGATGATCCTTCGAGCAGTCCGGAAGAACTTGCGGCGTGGATTGAATACCGAATGAATCTAACTGACCATTTTTTTGCGGATGGTTGCGGCAAAACGTCGATGGCTATGGCGAATTTTACGCTAATGCGATCAGGACACTCGCTTCCTACATACCCCTCACGAAAGGAACTTTTCGAACACGCGCCTAAAAATAGGCGGCTAGCCGATTCCGAAGATCTTCAATTCAACGATTGGCTTGCTTACTACAAATCCTTTTTTGAAACTAAAAAAGAGGAAGCCTCCTCCGGAGAATAGCCCATTCCTCTTACCGACCTTCAACATGAACCGGCCATGGCTTGTTATAGTATTTTTCTTCAACTTTGCTTAGGAGATGTCGTTTCGGTATTACCTTGACCGTGCTGACCATGCTCCCACATATATTCGAATATGATGCGAAAAGTTTCGGCAATATATTTGCTCTCTACCAATACCGTTATTAGCGACTCCCGAAAATTGGTAATAGCGACTTTATCGCCGTAAACGATTACCTGGGCAGGAATATCCAATTTTTCGCTCGGAACAACTTTTCTCGTTATTAGAAATTTTTCATCCTCCTCTACCGGAAGCGCCATGATTTTCCCCTCGTGATGCGGAGTGATCGCCCGGGTCCTGATGTTTGCCGCGGCCTGTTTATGCACCTGCTCTTTGATAAGGTGCAGCACTTCCTGTCGCCCTTCACGAATAGGGGATGTGATGATCAATATATCCGAACCCATTTCGAGAATATCACCATATACGTGTCTAACGCCCTCCTCACCTTCAAAAAATCTGATATTAGGCTTGTCTTTTAAGGCGTTAAATTGCGATACTAAAAGGCCAATTGTGCCTTGAAGCAACTCGGCCTCTTTGTTTGCTTTTTCTCGCCGCCTATCGGCAAACTCTTTAAGACGCTCCGGGTGAAGTGGGGAAAATAGGGTCACCTTGCCCGCGTTTTCGCGCTTTTCCACCAGAGTAAGTTCTATTAATTGCTCCAAGACTTTATAAGTAAGCGGGCGGCCGATCCCCGTTTTTAGAGAGATTGCTTTTGCTGGCGCTAAACCGTTTTGCAATAAGAAATGATAAATTTTCCCCTGTTCAGACGACAGGCCGCAAGCTGCTAAACTATTTTGATCAGAATCTGTCATGTGAATGTGACAATTATATCATTGCGCCGCAATAGTTGTAAAGCCTATGTCACAATACGTATATTTATAGCCACTTTCTCCGAATCTATCCTTGACATTTTCTATCATGGTGCTATAATTACCATGTAACCTTACAGAGGGCTTTGACCGAACGAAAGAACGTTGACAAGTGCATAGCGAGGAGCGGAGTACCGCGAAGCGAGAAATTCGTTTTGCAATGTTATTCCTCTTCGCCTTGCTGATTGATGGCGCCTTGCTTCGTCGGAGGAGATCCGGAGGCAGGTAAAAAGCATAAGGTCGGCATGGTAAGAGGGGTCGCAAAACCCAAAGGATTGGCAACTTCAAAGAGACCCGATAAAATGTATTGTAATGAGAGAGAACCCCGAATCAATAATGTCCCCGGAGCGCGAACCGACTATGAAACTTTTTCATGTCAGCGGTTTTGCGGAGTTAACTGAGAAAGAAGAGGGCGACAAATTCGTTTTGACTCCCGGATCTAACGGAGCGGAGGGTAAGGGCGTTTATTTTGCCGAAAATGAACCTCGGTTCAGCGCGGCTGAGGGAGCACAAAAGGGTGTGAGGGTGGTCGTCGTCATCGAGACAGACACGACTTCCGGCTGGTGGCGGTCAAAAGGTTATGTAGTCAGAAAATTCGGTCGGCCGCGCACATGGCACAGCGACGAAAAGGAAATTAGTTTGAAAGTGAACAAGGCTGAAGCAATAAATGATGTGAAGTATCTCTACTGCGACTGGCAGTGGATATAATTTTTCAGAAAGGGATTGTCGCAGGCAACTCTTTCTATTTCTGCGATTCGTCAAAAGTCATTCGTCAAGACGAATGCTTTTTGAGGGATCGCATTTATCTTGGACGGATGTTCAAGGTGCGATTCCAGGCAATTCGCCGGCCGATGGCGAGGTTTGAAAGGTAATCTCATGAAAAAGATTGTCATTGCCGGTCCTCCTCGGTCTGGCAAGAGCTGTATGCGTGAAGGTCTCAAGCAGGCCATTCGCGCAATTGAAGGGGCGCCGTACCCCTACATCATTACGGCATGTCCCGACGGCGAAGGGGCGTGGTTTCAGGAAACTGTGAATCACGATCCCGTCGTGGCATCGGCGTGTAAGGCGGCTTACAAAGCCAAGTTCACGCCGAAGTTTGTTTCGCGGGTTGCGGACAGCGTAAAAAACTGTTCCCTTCCGCTCACACTGGTGGATATCGGCGGTATTCCATCAGTAGAAAACGAGCAGATTTGCTCAGCCGCCACTCACATCATTTTTCTGGCTGGCGACATGGGTCGCTTGCCGGAATGGTATGAGTTCGCCCGAAAACTTAAACTCACCGTAATTGCCGAGATTCACTCGGATTACAACGGCGCTGAGGATAAAGTCCTGAGCGCAAGCTCTGACGAAGTTCTCAAAGGATCGGTTCATCACCTCGAACGAGGAGAACCGATTGCGAATCGCCCGATGGTTCGGGCGCTTGCAGAGCATCTGGTTTCGCTCTGTAAGTAATTGTTCTTTTGGTTAAGGGGTTATGCGGGGGAGATGTTCAATTCGTTCTCTCCCTCTGTTCTCGGGATGTGTATCCCGACTGATGAGCTCGAAAGAGTGAAAACAGAGTCTTGTGGTGTGTACCTTGGAAGTAATAATTACTTTCAACGTACACACTGCAAGACACTTATCATGTGTTTCGAAAGAGCTGCCGAAATGGAGCTATGGACACGGTTGTGTCCTAGAAATAAAGATAAGAGTTTCCTTGTAGTGTTCTGAAAATGAACACATACAAAATCGAAGCGACGAAGGCGACTGTCAATGGCACCGAAGCCACTATGTTCAAAGTGGGATTTGGTGATCCTGCACAGAACGATGTCATCGTTCGCGACGCCGAGTCGCGAATGACGGAAATCTTGGCTGGAAAGCCGGAGGACGACAACTACAACCCCGATGCGGAGGTGAAGGGTGGCGAGCTCGCGCTCGTCAACGGCCCGGCATCGTTGCCCGTGGCAATGGTGTTGGCCCACAAGTTGGGTCACCTCTTTGGTGCCGTAGCATGCTTCGACCCAAAGCTGGGCAAGTACGTCGTGAGCATCGCTCACGGCGGTACTTACACCGTCGGGCAGTTGGTTGGATAGACACCTATCCAGAAAAACACCATACGAAAGTTTGGTTGCGACAAAATTCCTCCTTCGCTCGCAAGAGTTTCGGAGGGACAAGCCGGTCGTGTCAAAAAAGGCGAAAGAGTTTTGTGCGTTTGACTTTAGCTTCGGGTTAAACAGAACGCTCCTGCTCATGGAGGTTAATGAGTTTGTTCTTTTTCCGAGGGGTTCTCGGCGTTTCGCGAAAGCGAATACTTGGGGGAATACGCAAGTTCCTCCTACTTTTTGAGCTTACGGATAGTTCGCGAGCTCATAGGTACACCCAGCACTAACTTTTGATTTTTCAAGGTCTGACCTTTCTCAGAATTTAAGGTCAGACCTTAAGATCCCGAAAATCGAAAGTTAGTGCTGGAAAAGCCGAGCGACAGCTTGAAATTGTGCGGAGAAAACGCACGAATCGCGCGGGGAGTATTGCCCGAGAAAAGAAACAATATCGCGAAGCGGTCTGGGTTTGGTCACCCGGACGCACCCTGCGAAAGTGGGTGACGGAGGAAAACGTCATGTACGTGATCCTCGAGGACGGCACCGTGATGGGCTGGGCCGAATACCTGGCTATCATCGCTGGCAACTAGCCAGCGCGGTGTCCTGCTTGCGTCGATAAAAAGATGGCAGACGGCCTCGGCTCGCGAGGTGGCAACAGAAAAGCGAGATTGCGTGAATGTTCGGGAGAATCATTCATACTTTAGGTTTGGTTAATTCTCCCCTTTGTTGAGTTTGGAAATAGATATTTGCAAACTCATAGACTGAAATAGTTCTTTGTAAAAAGTATTCATGCAACTTGTCTCGGTGCGAAAGTACGGAGGCAGATTGCATGAATGCTGAAAAATACAAACAGGCCGCCGACGAATTGTCGGAAAGAATTACCCATCTCTCTGTTGTGTCGCAAGACACCGCTTATAGGGAGGGTTTTAATCTGCATGCCCTCCGTCGGGCACAACACGCCGCCGAGGAAGACAAAGTTTTTCTTAGCGGTCAAAGAGTTGCGGGAGTTCTTGTTTTGGGAATTCACGCACTTGGCCAAGAGAAGGCCGAGAAGTTCATCGCCGCATGTGGTGGGCGAAAATCGTGTGCCAACTGGGCACTACTTGAACTCGATGGTGAGAAAGGCGAAATTCGTCTTAATCGGGCAAGGACGTGTTGGGTCATTGACCTGGCATCGCCTCGCCGCGAGGTGATGTTTGGCTGGACGGCTCACAAGGACTTCCACAAATGGAGTGGAACCAGGTGTGCCGGCCCGCGCCTAAATACGACCAATGGAGGCGGTCATTGGTGTGGATTGGTGTCCCCTTCCATGCCGTTCAATAAGGAGATTTCTCCGAATACGGTCGAGTTTATCCAGCGGGCAGTCTCATGTTTTACTGAGCACGGTATGACACTGCGTCAATGGCACGAGGCTGAGTCGGCAAGACGTAAGGCCGAGGATGATCGATATGCTGAAGTAGTTCGCGCCGCTATTGTAGCGGGTGAGTTCGACGACGTGACGGTCCGAGTCGGTTTTGGTTACAACCCGACGCGTGGCGGTGAATACATCGCGGTGGCGGAGGAAATCGCCGGAACAGCTGGGCCGGTAGCGACAGATCTCGCGGAGAAAGTCCACGCCCGAGTTGTCGCCAAGCGGCAGGCCGAGGACGAGGCTCGGATTATGGCCGAACTTGAGGCCGAACAGGCGCGGTTGGCAGACGAAAAAGCCAAAGCAGACTCCGAGGTCAAAAGGCAGGCTGAGATCGCTGCGACTTGCGCGGCCACGGGCATCTCTGCCACAGAATGGCAGGGAATGACGTCGAAGCAACAGAGGCTGGCACTTCACCGCGCTCGCCTTGCTCACAAAATTTAGCCAGAGGCTACCTGCCGCAACAGGAAAACTCAACCGGACGATTTTTTGCGGAAAATCGTCCACTTTAGAAGTGGCCAGAATAGCGCTATAAAGACCTTAAGTCCCGCGACTATATAATAGTCAGTGACCAAAGGTCGATTTAACAATTTTAGTTTTGTAATTTTGATATGAATGAAAATATTTTTGTCGGTATGGATCTGCATCAAAAAACCAGCACTTTCGTCGTCAAGGAAAAAGACGGAAAACTTTTGGACAAGCAAATGATGCCGACAGACAAGAAGGTGATCGGTAAATACTTGTTGCCGTACACTGGAGCGTCGCTCGTTCTTGAACCAGTCTCGCATTGGTACTGCTATGCTGATTTCATCGAGTCCTTGGGAATCAACGTAACGATTACCAATCCAATGAAAGTCAAAGCCATTGCCTCGGCCAGAATCAAAACCGATTCGATTGAGCTTGTCTCTTGTCTGGAGATCGGCTCATAGAGTTCTATGAGTAAAAAAATTCTGGGCCGGATGAAGTCCGGCGAAGAAGTGGTTGACCGCGAGGTTAGCCATCTACACGCGAGCGCGGAGGCACATCTTGCCGAGGCGTTAACGCGCATTGATTCGCTCGGACGTGGGCAGATCAAGAAAACTGTTGATCTCGGCCGAGTAATCGGAAGGTCAAATTGCGTTTCCACGAGTGAGGACGACGAAATCGTTTTCGCTCAAAGAGTCAATCGGCCCGGACTGTCTCGGTTCGTTAAGAATCGCGAACCGAAGCCGACTTCAAGACTCACGGTAAAGTTACACCGTCTTGCTGACGGCAAGTACGAAGTTCGTACTGCCTACATCGGTGACGCGGGCGTAGCAGAACCGTGGGACGAGGATGCCAAAGCCGACTCAATTCCTTTCTGGAGTGCTCACGCGCTCTGCTTTGGATATGAGCCGGTCGTTCCCGGCACGGAGACTGAAAAGTGTCCGTGGGCACAGCACTAAAGATATTAGTGCTGGCTAAATTCAAAGGAGGAACTAGCTTGTCTTGTTCCTCCCCATTTTTGAGTTCGTGAGATTTTTCTTGCGGATTCAAAGAATGGGGTGTGTTCATGCAATGTGTCGCTGAATACGGGTCGGCGACAAATTGCATGAACACTAAACTCACATTCGGTTCCGGTCGGTTTTCTTCCGTTGTGACGAATAATTACAACGGGGTGTTGGTGGGAGATTTCGATCTCCCCACCAAGCTGGTGGATACGTCGAAAGACGTACTTCTCTGCCTCCCTCGGGAGATCGAGAAGTGGGGAATGTATCCCACGCATCAAGAAAGCTGGCTTTGCCTCACCTTCGTCGTCGGCTGTCACAGCCAGCACGAAAGTGGGGATACCTCGGGGTTGGAGATTCGCCGTTCGGCATGGGCAGCAATTCCCAGTGCCCAATGGCAAGCTCTTACCGCCAAGGCGATTGGATTCATCGACGAATTCCGGCAACGGCTCGTCGAAAACACGGGAAGTCCGCGGAAGCTCTACAAGAGTTTGACGCGGGCATTGCAGGACTGCGTTCTGTATCTATCGGGAGAATTTCCTGAAGATCAGGATGCATTCTTGACTTCATCTCCTGTGGCTATGCTCATTGAGCTAGCCAATCGAGGACGAAGCGGTGAGCTCACGCTTGCCGAAGGAACGGCACTCGCGGACGAAGCTGAGGCGATTGTCTCAGCGAAAATCATCGAGTTCGGTGGACTTGTGGAGTGCTCGAAAGCACTTCATGATCTGGAACTTGGCCTTGCCGAAAAGCATGGTCGGGTCATCCTTCTGCCGGAGAAAGTTTCGCTGGACGAGGGTTCTAAGCTGGTGTCGTATGACATCGTGCTCGGTACGCCGGATGCTCATGACATGGACGTTGTGAGTGTTGCCGCAGGCGCGACCGAACCTCGACTTGTACAACTTACGGACAAGCTATCCGGTCAGCGCATGGATATTATCCAGGTTGCTCCGGAATTGGGTCCGAAAGACGAGCTTGTCGGAGGTCACAAACCGTTTCAGTCGGTGGCAGAAATGATACTGGCGAACGGTCTCGCAATTTCACCTGAAGGCAAAGCACTCATTGCTCGTCTTCAGGGGCAGGTGTCTCCTGCCGAACTGGCTCAAAAATACCGGAAGGTGGCAAAGGAGATTTTCTCCGATGCTTCCAACCGGAAAAGTTGGGCAAGTCGGCGCGCAGCAGGCACTTCAGTGCCACAGGTCAAGAAAGTGCTCCCGTTATACAGGATTGCCTGTGACCTGCTCCCACGCGCTGCCTATATGGAGCGCGAGGAAAGATTCACTGGAGGAATGTCTCCCGAAGGGCTGGCTAATGAAGCTGGTCTTGGTGACAGCTTTCGTGCGATCCGCAATGTCCTCGATCGCCAGGACGCTACGAATGAGGAACTTGAGGCGATTGCCGCGAGGATTGAGCGCAAGCTTTAATCCGCAGCCAACAAAGGAAGAGCAACTTCCTGATCCATAATGGACGAATTGTTGCAGAAGCTTTGGAGAAGTGCTTCGGTTAAAATCCTCGCACAAAAAGATGTTTGTGCGGAATAAACTTCTCCTCTTTACCAGGTTCATTTCAAGCGAAGTGAATCTGCAGAGTTTTCAATTCTTTTTTGTAGCGGATTTTTGATCGGCCGCTTGAGTTCGTTTGCGCGAATTCAAGCGGCCGATCAACGGGGCCGAAACGAGAAAAACAAAGGCGCGAAATGCGCCGGAAAGGACAAAATGATTGTAAAAATCTGCCGGGGAATCGGAAACCCCGGAAAGTTGTGGACGGGGGATGAGCCCGAAACAGGTAGTTTGGTCAACGCCAAACTGCTTCACAAGATATGCCCGCAGTGCGGGCATGACGGAAAAAGGATCGGAACCGCCCAGGTGTTTCGGGTCGACAAGGAGAGTACATTCTCCCCCGAAGCGGTCGAGGCTCTGGAAGTTCAGACTCTGTTCCTCACGATGGGCGGGGTCGGATCAACCTGTTCCAACGCCGTGAATACGGCAACGGAATGGGAGAACCTCGACCTGGATCTCTCGAAGATCCAGTGTTGGAACTGGTCGGGACGGTGCGGGGGGCACGCTATCCTAAACCCTCTGGCCGTGATGAGCGGCTATGTGGGACGGGGAGACCTGCCGAAACCCAAACAGGGGTTCGTGTGGGTGCAAACCTACTCGGGGAGTACTCTTTCAGAATACGTACTTCTCCGGGAGGACATGTCCTCGCACGCTCTCCCGACAGTGGAGGTGACCCACCACCTTTGCCCTCCTTGTCGGCAACGGCAGGAGGTGGAGGGCATTCCTGAAGGGCTCCTCGTTACACGGGAGCACTTCGCGATAGCCGGGGCCACGAGCAAAAAGTTCGAGGCCGCTCTTTTCGGGTCAGAGCTTCCGTCCAACTCGGAAACAATTCCGGCTCGTTCGCTCTGCGGGCTAGCTCATGACGAGTATTGTTCTTGTCGTGAGCTCTACACCGCCGCGATTGATGCGGCGAGGACGGCTACTTCATCCGAAACGGAAGTGGCTTGAGTACGCGCCCCCGCATGGGCGCCGATTCCAATCGGACGAGTTTTTGCGGAAACTCGTCCACTTCATTGAGTTCGCGAATATTCGTGTGAATAACTCGTGGATTCATAAAGTTCATAAAAAATAAAAAGAAAGGGGGTGGCGCGTGCTCGCCATCAAACTTCATGACAAGCGTCACCCCTATCTTGGGGTTGGCTCTCATCTCATGCCGTTTATCAATGGCATGCAGGGCCGTGCAGTGCTCGGTAATTGGGCGCGCACTCTCATCAGTGGGAAATTTATCGGGCGGGACTGCAATATCTCGCTTGTGAAAATTGCCGATGATGTGGATGTGGTGGTTAGTGGAGACTGGTTTGTTACAAGGATGCGCGGTCTTCACCCCAAGGCGCCAGATTTCAAACTGGCGTTAGGGCAACAGTCGAAACCTCTCAGGCAATGGGAGAAGAAGGAACTGACCAAGATAGGTTGGGAGCCCGTGTCGGAATGGGTACCGGAACCATCATGGAAAAAACAGGGCAGACCAAATGGAATTACTTTTTTGGTCTGTAATGTGCCCGAGATTATTCTCGCGGCAGTTGTTCCTCCTTCTGCGGTAAAGTGGACGAAACAATTTCGGCTGTGGCGCCAGCGCGGATAGGACAACACCTGTAAAGGTTGCCGCAAAATCCGGCGGTGTAAATCAAGGAAAAGAGTTGTATCCAGGGTGATCTCTTAAAAAATCCACACTGGAGCCATGAGGGAGCAGAACCTCAATAATTTCGGCGCGGATACAGGCCACAAGCCCCGCGCAAAGGACTTCTTCCGAAATATTCGGAATTGGCTGAATCGAAGTCCCGCTCATGAGCCCCCTACTCTTGAGCACTTTATCAGATTCATTTCAAGCGAAGTGGGTCTGTAGAGTGCAGCTTGCTTTGAGTGAGTACGGCGAATCGAAGAGTTCTTTACAAAACGTGTATTCATCCAATTGTTTCGGCAGATACGCCGCAACAGCTGGATGAATACACAAAATCATAATGAAGCCTGTCCATCAGGCCAGAGCGCGGCTGGCTCCGCGCGAGATTTACGAGTATCAGCCCGCTTGAGGGCTATGCGTCAGAAATTCGACGAGTCACTAGCCGAAAGGCTGGCTGAACTCAAAAGAAACGACCAGCCGTGGAGGTCCACCACGGCCAAAGTCGACGTCCCGTGCGAGTTCCATGTTTTCCTGCCGAAGGCAGGAATTATTATGGCACCGTCAACGGGTACTCTCCAAACTTTCATTTGGGACCCGATTACCGATCGCCCACTCGGGCGCGAGTCATTCATGGTGCCTAATTGGAAAAAGGGAGAGCCTTTTCAGCTTCTCAACGTCGAGGGGAAGAAAACTCTTTTCCTTGTCGGAGAGGTTCAGAGAATGGGTCTCGAGACATCGTCAGAGCCACTGGATTGGATGATGTCGAAAGGCATCACCGAGTTTCAGTCGGTTTGCGGCCAGGGATTCATGACGTTCGATCCCCGCGACTGTTTCGTTGACGGTGTGGACCACTCCTTTGGAAGGATGATTCTGGAACCGGATTTGCCAGTCTCCGGCCTGAGTTTGTTTACAAGCGTGTCGAACGGTGACATGGACTTGTGGCGGCACGGGGTAGTTGCTCTCTCCATGAAGGCCGGCAGGCGAGGTGACCGGAAAAACCTCGAAGCTCTAGCACGGGCTGGTCTGGTACAGAAGTACCAGATGGGACTGGCCACCGTTTTCTCAGAAAGAAAACTCGAGAGAGGACGGATGAATGATCGAGGGGCGAGAAAGGGCCTCATGGCGGTTTTTCCGGGTTTGTAACAATCGGCTTTCGGGAATGTGCCAGACAAACATTCCCTATTTTTTTGAACCCGTGATTTGTGCTCACGTGTGTGAGACGATGAATGATTGGTTCAATAGAATAAGCCGCTCCAAAAGGACGGCTTTGGAAAACCGGCCGCGAAATAATTTTTGCGGCGCGAAAAGAAAAAAATGAATAAAAGCACAGTGAACGGGAGGCAACTTGGCCTCGCGTTCTGGCAAAAGGCGGACGAAGTAACGGCGCTGGCGCAAGCTGGTCGAGGTATCGTGGTGATGCCGACAGGCACCGGTAAGACAACGCAGACGCCCCAGCTCTTGCATGAGCGGGGGTTCACGCGCAAGGGACAAATTTACATTTCGGTCCCGAGGAGAATTCTTGCGGTGGAACTGGCAACACGGGTTGCCGATGAGGTGCAAGTCTCGGTCGGTGGCCTGGTGGGGTACCAGATTCGCGGTGAACAGAGGACGTCGCGGGAAACGCGGATTCTCTTCATGACGGAGGGTATGCTTCGGGCAAAAATCCGCAGTAATCCTCTACTTGAGGGGATCTCATGCATCCTCTTTGACGAGTTCCACATGCGCACGCTCATGAGCGACTTCAATGTGGCTCTTGTCGAGCGGGCGCAGAAGGAAGGGTCGAAGACGGCATTCCTTCTCATGTCGGCGACAATTGACCCTACCTACCTTGCGCAGCACTTTTCGTGCGACGTAGTGGATGGGAGTGATTTGGTTACGACCTTTCCCATCGAGGAAAGGTATGCCGAGCCGGACCGCTACGATTACTTTGGTAACGTGGCGCAAGAGGCACGAAGCGTTTCCGCGGGAAGGGAAGGCAACGGGCTGATTTTCATGCCCGGCAAGGCGGAGATTGATAAGACGATCAATGCTTTGCGCCGCGCACTGCCGAAAGAAGGCTGCACAATTCTCCCGCTTCACGGCGAGCTTGGTCCTTCGGATCGGCATGCGCCATTCGTTGATCGGGCGGGTGTCACCATCACGGTGGCGACCGACATTGTTGAGACAGGCGCAACTCTTCCCAACATCTCCTGGGTCATTGACTCCGGCGAAGCGCGGGAGAAGGGGTATGACCCAGTCTCAGACATTTCCTCGCTTGCACTCCGGGACGTGGCGCAAGATCGCCTCAAACAGCGGCGGGGCAGGTGCGGGCGGGTTCGGCCTGGCATGTACGTCGGCATGTTCTCGAAAGAGAATACGCAAAAGCGTCCTGAGCGGACCACGCCGGAAATCTTCCGAACGCCGCTTCGCGAAGTGGTACTCACTATCAAAGCGCTCGGTCTTTCGCGGATCGGGAAACCGATCCGGCTGGTGGACAACCCGGCCAAGGCAAACTGGAAAGAGGCGAAACGCCAACTCCAGATGCTTGGGTTCGTGGACACCACACCTGAGGCGAACATCACATCGCTTGGAGAAAAAGCGGTCGAACTCGGGTGCGACCCTCGTGAAGCCGCGATGCTTTTCAAAGCATCGGAACTTGGGTGCTTGCGTGAAGCGGCAATCTCGATTGGCGCGGTGCAGGCC
Organism: Candidatus Taylorbacteria bacterium RIFCSPHIGHO2_02_FULL_43_32b; assembly: GCA_001820955.1. Lineage (GTDB taxonomy): Bacteria > Patescibacteriota > Minisyncoccia > Phycocordibacterales > 2-02-FULL-43-11 > 2-02-FULL-43-11. The sequence continues at coordinate 5,573 of MHRK01000041.1, read as the reverse complement.
AAGCGTCTTCTCTATCGTCCGAAAGACGAAGAGGAAGCGTTTGCGGCAGACCGCGCGCACTCAGTCTTCAAATCGGTTTCGACCGTTTGCGACGCATCGGTGTTTGTCTCGGTGGTAAACGCCGCCGAGAAGCGCGGCGAGGAATCCTTGGGCTCATGGTGCAAGCGAAACTACGTTTCATATCTTGCGCTCCATGAAATCTGGGACACATCACGACAGCTTCTTTCGTCCATGCGAGCGTTTGGCTTCAAACCAAACAGCACCGCTGGCTCGGGGGATGCTCTTCGTCAATCAATTCTCGCCGGTCTTCCCGATAGAATATTCGAGTGGAATTATCGGGATTGGTTTCGACGGGAATCGGACGGCAAAGAAGTGATGTTGGGGCGCGAGAGCATCGTGCGTCTACCCAAACGTGACGGAGCGGCCATTGCGGTTTGGAACGTCATGGAGATTTCGACGACGCGCGGCGTATTGCCGCTCGCCACCAACGCGGTGTTGGTGGGCTAAACAGTTCTTTCGAAGAATGCATATGGGAGGATTACGTTTTATTCGTAATCCTCCGCTTTATTGAGTTCGTGGATGAATAACGCGCGGATTCATAGAGTAAAGTTACTTACTTGATACAATTCCTGAACTCCGCTTAGATTGAGTGGTTCCGGCTCTAAACCCTTATATAAATTTTACAATTTTATAGATCGAAAAATACTCAATGACCTGTAAATTTGTGGAGATCCTGCAAAAAACCGCCGCAGTGGCCACGGCACGGAAACTCTGTGCCGTCGTTTGGAGAGTACTCTCGGACAAACGTCCGTTCGTACCTTCCGAAGAATGGGATAATCGAAGAGCTCACCAATGGGGTTTCGCCACAAAGGGCGCTTAGAATAGCTGTGAGGCTTCGAGTTTCCCACTAGCAGAATGTGCCCCGGGCACGGATCGGTAATTGAAATCAAGCTTCAGCGCAGTGACCATTGCGGCGGCGGATTTAACAATACTCGGGTTGCCACAAAGTATATTTTAACAGTTCAAAAAATGTTATCCACAGCTGTGACTTGACGGTCTTTATCGGTACCTCGCCGAGGTAATCCGAGGGTACCCCTTAGGGCGGGGATGGTTCGACAGGCTCACCATAAATAAGGACGAGGCAAATTTTATTTTACAGCATCCTTCAAGGCCTTGGATGCGCGAAATTTCGGCACTTTCATGGCCGGGACCTGCACCGACTCGCCTGTTCGAGGATTTCTCGCGGTTCGAGCGGCACGGGTTTTTACCGCAAATATACCTAGCCCAGCTATAGAAACATCATCGCCCTTCTTGAGTGAGCCGACGATAGTCTCTATGACCGTATCGACGACCTGCTCTGCCTGGACCTTTGTGCCGCCAAGTTTGGCGTGAACCGCTTCAACAATACTTTGCTTATTCATTGGTTTTGCAATGACTATTAAAATGTTGAAAAACGCGCGCGTTTTTCTACTGCTACTCGGCGACCTAAAGCTCGAGTGGCATAACCATTATAGCTTAAGGCTTTTCGAGGGCAACAACATCTTTTTTAAGATACTTTTTTGACACATTGTAAAGATTAGTTGCTAATTTATAAAATTCCAACGAAAAGCCCTGTTCACAAACTCAAAGCACTTAGAATAAACAGATTTTCTGAGCCTAAAATGCTACTAGCAAAAAGCCGTCCAGAAAACCTGAGAACAGGTTATGGCCCGGACGGCTTCTCTTTTGTTCTATGACCCTATCTCGCGTATTCAATAACCCTCGTTTCTCTTATAACAGCAACTTTGATTTCCCCCGGATATTTCATCTCTGCTTCAATTCTCCTCGCAATATCTTGGGCGATTTTCTTGGCTTCCAAATCCGTCACGTCGGAAGGAGTCACAAAAACTCTAATCTCGCGCCCGGCAGAAATGGCATAAGCCTTCTCAACCCCTTTGAAAGAAGTGGCAATTGTTTCCAATTCTTCCAATCTCTTCAAGTAATTTTCAACCGTATCTCTTCTGGCACCCGGCCTGCTTCCTGAAATGGCATCGGCGACCTGCACTATTATTGATTCCGGCGTTTCATAAGGATATTCACCGTGATGAGCCTGCATCGCCTTTATGATTTCCTCGCTTACTCCGAACTTTTGAAGAATCCTACGGCCAATTTCAACGTGCGTGCCCTGAACTTCATGATCAACGGCCTTGCCGATATCGTGCATAAGAGCGCCGGCCTTAGCAACCGCAACATTGGCGCCTAATTCCTCAGCCAACATTCCAGCAATATGTGTCATCTCAACCGAGTGTTGCAAAACATTCTGACCGTAACTTGTCCTGAAGTGAAGCCTGCCAAGAATAGCTAAAACCCTCTGATCAAGATTCAAAACGCCGCACTCATAAGCCGCTTGCTGTCCTTTCTCCTTAATGATTTTGCTTATTTCCTGAGTAGCCTTTTCAACAGCTCCTTCGATCTTTGCAGGTTGAATTCTTCCATCCAAAATTAAATTCTCGAGTGCAACTCTGGCAATTTGCCTTCGAACCGGATCAAAAGATGAAATTGTAATTGACCCCGGAGTATCATCTACTATTATTTCTACCCCGGTAGCTCTTTCGAATGCCTTTATATTCCTGCCCTCTTTACCAATAATTTTTCCTTTTAACTCATCAGAAGGAATATTAACGAAGGTGGTAAGAATATCCGGGGAAACAGAGTTTCCGAGGCGTTGGATGGCCGTGGTTAATATTTCTTGAGCTTTTTTCTCAAGTCTCTCTTCTCCGTTTCTCTCTAGCTTTTGCATTCGGGCTAGAATATCGTCCTCATGCTTTCGTTCAATGGCGGAATATAACTCGGTCTTTGCTTCTTCCTCCGACAATCTGGCAACTTTCTCAATTTCAGACCGTTTCTCTTTCTCCATCTGATCGACTTTTTCTTTGATTTTTTTGACTTCAGCAATTTTTGTCTTCACTTCTTCGATCTGTTTATCAACATCAGCCTGACGCCGATCCAAAAGATCCTCTTTTTTGATAAGACGATCTTCATTCTTTTTTACTGCTTCCTCCTTTTCTTTAATTTCCACTCTGGCTTCCTTGAGAGTGCTTGCCGCCTGATTTTCCGCGCTAAGCAATATTTTCTTTGCTTCCTCCTGCGCTTTGACCATAAGCTCCTTTATCTCAAGTTCCATTGACCCGCGTTTCCCGAGCGCAATAATGAGCCGCAGGTAATAACCCACAGCAACACCCGCCGCTAAGGCCGCGCCGAGAAGTAGGAAAACGACTTTTAATGACATGATTGATTTTTAACGAGCCTGTGCGAGTATAAAAATCATCACCCCGTTAAGTAAGATTTGAGTCGATTTTTGAGATAATGTTTTCCGTGCGAGGTTTTAAGATATCTTTCTCTGTGGATGGCATCACGTTTGGCTTTGCAAGCTTCGTAATACACCAACTCTAGGGGCCTCCTATTCTTAGTAGATTTATCCAAACCTTTACTGTGCTCCTCAAATCTTGATTTCAAATTTTCTGTATATCCAGTATAGAACTTCTTATCCTTTTTAGAGCGTAACACGTAAGTGTAGTACATATCTCTTTTAGGAAATTTGAAATCACTTAACGGGGTCTGAAAAATATATTCGCTTCACTCATTATTTTTCTAGACTTCGCCCCTCGATACGCTTATTTCTCAGAAAATAAATTTTTTGATTTAGGGCAGTAGAAAACAGACGGATTTTGGGATCTGTGCCTTTCATGCCGAGAAATGAATTGTAGGGAAGAAACGAAATCATATAATAAATATTAATACTGCAATATTAGAACATCCGCGGCTCTTGCGCAAGACGACCTCATGTCTATATATACACGCTAAAAAATTTGTGTCGCAATGAAAAAAACGCCGAAAACGGGCAACTTTTTTTTAAAAAGTTGCCCGTTTTCTAATCTTTCTATAAATTTCAGTTCTTAAGACAAAATCTTATCTACTATTCCATACTTTTTGGCCTCCTCAGCGTCCATATAATAATCACGCTCAACGTCCCGCTCTATTACCGCAAGTGTCTGGCCGGTATTTGAAGACAATATCTTATTAAGCTTTTGTTTTATTTTGAGTATTTGCTTGGCAGTTATTTCGATATCAGTCGCTTGACCCTGGGCACCCCCCAAAGGCTGGTGAATCATGATCTCTGAATTGGGAAGGGCATATCTTTTGCCTTTTTTGCCCGAAGAGAGAAGTACGGCCGCACCGCTTGCCGCCATACCGACACAAACAGTGGAAACGTCATTCTTAACATGATTCATTGTATCCAATATTGCCATGGCCGAAGAAACAGAGCCTCCTGGCGAATTTATGTAAAGGGAAATATCTTTTTTGGGATCTTCCGACTGAAGAAATAGAAGCTGGGCTATCACAATGTTTGCTGTGTCGTCGTCGATGGGACCGCCGAGGAAAATAATGTTTTCCTTCAATAGGCGGGAATAAATGTCATAAGCTCTTTCTCCAAATTGAGATTTCTCTATAACTGTTGGTATTAAATTCATGTAGATAAGATTAAGTGCTAATCGTTTTTAACGCGGACAGTATAACCCCGTTACATCATCTTGACAAGAACAAAACTTTGTTTAATCTTTCATTTGGCTGTTTATATTATGAAAAAGTTCATCTCGTTAGCATTGCTGGCGTTAATTTTAGGACTATCTAGCGCGTGCGAGACGGTCACATGTCACCATCATCACCACTGGGGAGGAAGAGGTCACCACTACCGGCATCGTTAGAAATTGTTTCTCCCGGCAAACGAACCCCTGTCACATTTCCACCCCCGCCTCTTCGGCGGGTTTTTAAATACTTTACGCATTACATTTTACCCTTTAAACTTCCAACATGCGCAAACATAGATTTTTTATTTCCGAAGAACCAAAAAACTACACCCCGGGAAACCAAATAGAAATTGACGACCAAGCCCTCGTTCATCAATGGAACAATGTCTTTCGCATGGAAGAGGGAAGAGAAGTGATCGTTCTCGATAATTCGAGATTTGAGTATGAAGCGGCAATTTTGAAACTGGAGAAAAATAAAGCGGTTATCGAGATCTTGAGCAAGAAAAAAAGTGAAATCGAACAGAAAATAAAAATTTTATTGTGCCAAGCTGTAATTAAAAAAGATAATTTTGAATGGATTGTTCAAAAATGTACGGAGCTCGGAGTGGAAGAATTCGTACCCTTGATTGCAGAGAGAAGCGAAAAGAAAAATCTCAACATTGAAAGATTGAGGGTCATAGGAAAAGAAGCGGCCGAGCAATCGGGCAGAGCATTCATTACCAAAATACATGAACCTGTAACGCTAGAAGACGCTTTGGCCGGAACCAAAAACGATTCCATCGTCTTCGATGCCTCCGGTTCCCCCCTCCATAATTCATCGGCCATAATTCATAATTCATGTTCTGTCTTCATCGGTCCCGAAGGAGGTTGGAGCGAAAGAGAGCTGGAGCTTTTCAAACAGCGTGGCGTAAAAATCTTCTCTTTAGGCAACGCCACTCTCCGCGCCGAAACCGCCGCCATCTCAGCCTCAGCCTTAATGCTCCTCTGATTTCTCCATAATTTCTT
>MHRK01000040.1 GCA_001820955.1 Candidatus Taylorbacteria bacterium RIFCSPHIGHO2_02_FULL_43_32b | reverse complement strand
CTGGCCATACTGCTTTCCGTCCTTCTTTCGCGACGGCAGAGAGATCCACTCAACTGGTTTGGGGTGTGGTTGGGGGTGTGAGGGGTTACTAAAACGAAAACTCACCCTCCGCAAAACGGAGGGTGAGTTTTAAAAAATGTTTATTGCTTTATACCCAACTCACATCCACTTTCGTCCGCCAAAGTTTCGAGCGGCACCTCCCCGCGGAAAATTCTGCCCGGTGTGGTTGAGCCTGTTTGATCCACAAAGTCCGGAAATATCCAAGTGGGATATGAGTTTACACCAGCTGCAGTACACTCCTCGGCCTTTTCGGTGCACTCAACATAAGTAACTTTTTTGAAAGAATCCCCAAACAGCGCCTTTTGGTTCTTACAATGAACGCACCAATACGCGCCGTACATCACTACCCCCTTATCGGTAAGGCACTGCGCAAAACTATCCAATCCCGTATACTTCGAGGGCGCAGCCTTCGGAAGCAAGAAAACTCCGGCTATAATTATCACGATTACAACTAAAGTTATTATTGAATTTCTTTTATCTGATGACATATTTCAAATTTAAAATTAAAAAATCAAAATTAAAAATAAAATAAAAAATCGCCTGACGTTATTCCCGAATCAACGGTAGCCGCTAATGGCCTGACTCCTCCGCTTTTCCGGGCACAACAACCACGTACAACTTCAATAATTTTGAATTGTCATTTTTCATTTTGATTTTTACATTTTGCATTATTCTCTATTCCTTGCAGCAATCCGCCAATTTTGTAACCAAATCTTCCGTAGTCCACGGTTTTTCGTCCTTCTTGCTTGCGAGAGCGACATCCTTAACCTCAATCAACTTAAGACGAAGCGCCCAAAAAATTGAATAGACCTTGTAGGCATTATCAAACATTTTTTTGGCCTCATCTTTTTTTCCGTCAGACTGCAACTTAGTTCCCACCTCTATTAAACGCATAGTTGCGGCAAGAAGGTGTTTTGTGGCGCACCAAGTCTCCCCCTCATGAGTTCCGACTAACGTCTTTAGCGCCACCTTCCTTACCTCTCTGATTTCGTTAGCCGAATCGAAATAATTATCCTTGCCTGTTTTCTCTGCTGTGAAGAAAAAATGTTCTTCGAGGCTTATGAGGTTCATAACAGCAATGCTAAGATCCTCCGCCATTGAAAGATCGACTCCTTTTTCGCCACGAACGCGTTCCACTATTTTGGTAAATTCCTCTTGTGTATAACCCATATTTTCTATATTACACTGCTAACTTACAACTAAAAACACTCAGTTGACCAAGAATATCATGATGGCTAAAAATATCATAGCCAAACCGCTATAAAATTTGCCCTTGCCCGCAGCCCCCTTTTTCCAATCCTCGGCTTTCTGGAGCAGTGTTTTATCACTGACCAAAAGCAAAATAACGAGAAGTGGCATTACGAAAATTAAATTGTAAAGCAAAAGATATAAGAGTCCGGAAGTGTAAGTTCTTGAGTCGTGCAAAAGCCCCAAAATGAGCAAATACGGACCGCCAGTACAGGGAAACTCGAAAAGCGCCACTAAAACACCGAGAAGAAACGTCGCCTCCAATGTGCCTTTTTTTATAAGCTTGGCCATCGGCCACTTTATAAACTCGGGGATTTTAAATTCAATCGGAAAATTTGGAAATAAGTATGAAAGTGCGTTCGATAGTCCAAAAAACAAAAGTATGGCGGCGCCAACTCTCCCGGCTATATGAGGAGCGCTAACTTTGCTCAAAAATTGAAGCAGGCCGAGACCAATCAATAAATATACGACGAATATTCCGGCGACATACGTTAGGCCAATTCCCAAAACCTTTTTTCTCGGAAGACCCAAGCTTGCCAAGAAAGCAACCGTGATAATCAGAACCGAAAAAGCGCAAGGATTTACACTGTCAACCAGAGAAGACGCCACAAGCAGTGGGATAAAAGCAGGATCTTTGACATTTGTGACGCTTACGCCACTTTTAACTAACCAAAAAGAACCCGCCAACACGAGGATCAAAGCTGCCAAGATAATCAACGATTTGTATTTTTTCACCTTACTATTTCAACGGTTATAGGCACTTTCGTTATTAATTTATTCTTCGTCTCGACAAAAACAGCATACTGCTTGAATCCGGGCGATAATCCTCCCGGTCGAAATTCAAAAGACATTTTAACCTCTTCTCTTTTTTTTACAACAGTACCGATTGGTCGAGTAAAAACTTCCTTCGGAAGACCGAATGTAAGATTATTCCCATCGGGAGAAGGAATGGAAGAAAAAAGACATGAACAATCCGTATATACTTTTGCAATAATAATTTCGCTGTCCGATTTATTTACTAAAGTGAAATCCCTTCGGATTGGCGGAGCGATACTGCTTATTCTCTCCAGACTGCCGACTTCTTCATTCAAGAGAACCAGGTCTGATTTCTCGGCTTTTAGAGAACCCCACCCTATCCAATATATAAAAGCGATAAGACCGAACGCAACTAGTAAATAAAATAACGTTTTCATCGCGCCGAAATGATTAATAACTTTGCAAAGGATCAATCATATTTTCCTGAATATTTTGGGCTATCTTTAAAACACTGTTCGCGTATGACTTACCTCTTGTCTGCCAACCTGTTGAACCCCCGGCGTAATACTTGGCCGCGGCATTCCACTCGGCAGTATAACCACCGGCGCCCGCGCCAAGATCCGAAAGATAAAGTCCCGAAGCAAAGAAAGCATCATGAGGTATCCAGGGATCCGGAGTTGTAACCCCAGCGGCCTTCGCCAATCTTGACTCTATACCCACCCAAGTCGAAGGGATAAACTGAGACGGGCCCATAGCTCCCCCCCAACCCGTCGACTGAGGACAAGAAACCGCTCTGGTTTTCGGATCAAAACCAAGTCTAATAGCCAAATCGAGAAACGGCTTAATGTCCCGAGAAGGTTTCATTATTCCTCTCACAATATTACCGGTTTTTTTTCCGATTCCATCACCCGTTGTAAAATTGGTGACAAAACATTGCCCGACGTTTTCGCCCAAATTCGTCTCCTGCGTCAAAATAGCGAGCAAAAAAGCAGGGCGAACACCTGTCATCTTTTCAACCTCAACGGCAAAACCAAGAGCGGTTCCAAACGGAATGGCGGCAGTGTCACGCAAAGAGAAAAGCGCGGATCTTATTTGGGCAGCCTTCTTTTGTCTTTCTGAAAGAATCAACTGATAGGACTTTTCTTGATTCTGGTTAATAGCAAGCAATTTTTTCTTTTCGGCCTCATTCTTTTGAATAATTCTTTGTTCAGCCTCAATCACTATCCTGGCGTCCGTCTCCGCGTTTTTCTTTTTGGACAATGTATTTTTCTCTGTCTCTACCTCCGCCCTCAAATCCTTGATCATTACAAAAGAGTCGTTAAGCGCGACTTTAACGGTGTTATAAGAATCTAAGTCCAAAACAAATTCAGACAATTTCTTTTCCGAAAAAACGAATTCCGCCAAACTTTTTGATTCTATTTCATCCGACTGTCTGATTATCTTGGCCAACGACTCTTTTTCCCGCTCCAATTTGGCGCTCAAATCTTCAATCTCATCAGCCTTACCGACGATATCCTTGCTCAACTGTTGAATGATAATATTTTTTGCTCTGATTTTAGCTTTGGCTTCTTCGATTTTGGCGGTAAGGATAGCCAGATCACGGGCCAATGAGGTTGATTCTCTCTGTTTGCTAGACAATACTTGCGCCCAATATTCAATATCCGCATTTGTTTTATCGAGCTCAGCCTGTAATTCGGCCTGCCGTTTTAAAACAGCGTCCTCAACCTGAGAAAAAACCATGAATGGCAAGATAAAACTGAATATTACAGCCGAAAAAAGACACCTCTTCCATGAAAACGAATTTGTCATGTCCCTATTGTACCAAGAAGTTTGAAATGTACCCAAGCAACAAATTCGAATCGTTAAAGACAAAACAACAAAAAAACACGCATCGCGTGTTTTTTTGTTGTTTTAAAATTATTTCTTCTCAGTCTTTGGAGCTTGGCCTCCTTCAGCGGCGGCACCATCGCCTCCCTCCTCCTCCTTCTTCCCTTTCTTTTCAACTTCGATTGCCGACAAATCCGGAGCCACTGGAGCCTCCTCTATCTTTTCTTCCTTAGGTTCATACACTGAGGCCACCACATCATCCGGAAGGTTAATCAAAGTTACTCCGGGGGGCAACTTGATATCTTTCGCCAAAATTTGACTCTTAAAATCAACGAGAGGAGAAATATCCAAATCTATCTTATGCGGCAAATCCTTCGGAGAGGCTTCGATTTCTAACTCATGCAAAACCTTAACCAAAACGCCACCCAAATCCTTGACCGCCGGCGCTGTGCCTACGAATTCGATGGACACCTTAACTTTGAGCTTCTGCCCTTTTTCAAACACATAAAAATCCGCATGTCTTGGAGTATCCTTAATCGGATCCCTTGAAACATCCGTAATGAGACACTCGTATATTTCTTTACCTAAATTGAGCTCAATGACCGATGATTCCCCGGCCGTCTTTAGAGTCTTCACAAAATCAGCAATCTCCATCGTTATAGGAGTTGACGGAGTTTTCTTACCATAAAAAACGGCAGGCATTTTGCCAGCGGCGATAAGTTTGGCCGGCTTTACCTTTACGTCTCTTTTTTCAACTGTAAGTTTTAACGACATAAAAAAGTCTCGCACCAAGCATTAGCATCTAGGATTGAGGATTCACCAGATTACCAAACATAGTCAAAAAAGGCAAACGCACCTTCTTATTAGTATGCTTACACTTCACGAGCTAAAGAACCAAATACAACGCCACCAAAACAACGACGAGTACCAAAATAACCAACACATAATTAGCTTGCTTGGCATTTTTGACAACACCTGTCTTTAACACCAAGTCCACAAACTTTGAATTTGGCGTTTGAGGTTCCCCCCGTCCCGCTTGCAAGTCTCCCGATTCTTCAAAATCCACATCTACCATAAATTACAATTTAATATTATGACTAAACTTTTTAAAAAACTCTAAACGAGCCACGCCATGCGTGATAAAACCACTTCCTTTACGGCCTTAATCGGCCATCTCATGTACTTGTAAGGCGAAATTTCTTCAGGAGAATCCGATAAAGAGGCCACTAAAGACTTTCTGTAAGAAACACGCAGATCGGTGCTGAAATGCACAATAACCGCGCCGGCCTTTACCGCCGCGCGCACATCGGACTCCGAAATGCCAGACGCGCCGTGTAAAACTAAAGGCACTCCTGAGGCCAGTCGAATTTCTTGAACTCTCTTTATCGACAGTGCCGGATTACCTACATTACTTAAAACACCGTGAACGTTACCGACGGCCGGGGCCAAAAGATTAGCGCCGCTCATTTCAACAAATTTTTTGGCCTCATCCGGGCTGGTCATTTTCGATTCCTCAACGGGAACTCCCGGCGGCAATTCCGCCAAAATTTGGGACGAAGTACCGATAAAACCAAGCTCCCCCTCAACCACAATATTGCTCTCCCTTTCCTTTGCATACGAAATGGTATCTTTCACGGTAGCAACATTTTGTTCAAACGGCATTGCGGAGCCATCCATCACAATAGCGTCGTAGCCGGCATCAATAACTTCTTTTGCTCTGTCTAGTGACTTGGTGTGATCGGCATTCAAAAAAATTGGAATGCCAAAATCGTCTCTAAAAGCACTGACAAGCGCCCTTGCCTCCTTTACTCCAACAAAATCTCTTTCCCCCTCCGAAACACCCGCTATAACAGGAACCTTGAGCTCCTGCGCCGCCAAAACTATACCTCTCAACATTTCCAAGGTTGAAAAATTAAAATGGCCAATGGCCCGACGATGCTCGTCCGCCTCATTTATGCATTCTCGCAAAGTTTTCATGACGCAATTATACCACACAACCTTCGTAAATTTGACAAAAAACTGCGTAACCCCTCACACCCCCAACCACACCCCAAACCAGTTGAGTGGATCTCTCTGCCGTCGCGACAGAAGGACGGAAAGCAGTATGGCCAGGTT
>MHRK01000039.1 GCA_001820955.1 Candidatus Taylorbacteria bacterium RIFCSPHIGHO2_02_FULL_43_32b | reverse complement strand
GTAATTTGTTTGATTGTTTTCCATGACATTATTTTACTCTGTTAAGAAGAGAAAATGTGTCCAGGAAATGGGGTACCGGTCAAGCATTTTTAGTAGTTTGTTTTAAAATACTGAATGGTTTTGGTCAGTCCCTCAGTAAGCGGTACTTTGGGAGCCCAATCCAATTTCTCTTTTGCCAAAGTTATATCGGGTCTACGTTTTTGGGGGTCATCGACAGGTAGCGTTTTAAGCTCAATTTTGATTTTGGAGCCGGTAATTTTGGCGATTTCTTCCGCCAATTGTGTAATTGTGTATTCAACCGGGTTGCCGATATTAACGGGGCCCAAAAAATTTTCTGTTTCCATCATTTTTGTCATGCCCAGAATGAGATCGTCAATGTATTGGAAACTGCGGGTTTGTTCTCCTGTCCCGTAAATTGTTATCGGCCTACCTTTAAGTGCCTGCATAATGAAATTGGAAACGACTCTACCATCGTTTTCTGCCATTTTGGGGCCGTAGGTATTGAAGATGCGAATAATTTTTACATCGACACCGTATTCTCTGTGATAGTCCATCATCAGGGTTTCGGCGGAGCGCTTGCCCTCGTCGTAGCAAGCTCGGGGTCCCAAAGTGTTCACGTTGCCGCGATAGGATTCGCGTTGGGGGTGTTCTTCCGGATCGCCGTAAACTTCAGAAGTTGACGCCTGAAGAACTCGGCATTTGTTTTTCTTTGCGAATTCAAGAACGTTGATTACTCCGAGGGTGTTGGTGCGAAGCGTCATGACGGGATCTTTTTGGTACCAGATCGGGGAAGCTGGGCAAGCGAGATTGTATATCTCATCCACTTTCATTTTTGGCAAGGGATCATTTATGTCGTGCAAAACGAACGAAAATTTTTTGTTGGACAAAAGGTGTTCAATATTTTTTTTGTCAGCGCAAAAAAGGTTGTCGAGGGCGATTACACTACTGCCAGCGTTTACAAGCTGTTCGCAGAGATTCGAGCCGATAAAACCTGCTCCGCCGGTCACTAGTATCTTTTTCATGGTCATTAATACTAGTACAAAATGATTGTGTTTGGAATGTTATAATCTTTTACGATTTATTGGGAGCGGGGAGAATTCCTCGCCGAGGAACTCCCTGGGGAACGGCTTGTCGCGGGGATGGGACGAGACAAATTTTATGGAAAACAATATTACAATTTTTACGGATGGATCGTCGAGGGGAAATCCGGGGCCTGGTGGATGGGGGGCAGTTCTTGTTTTGCCAAAGCAAAACGAGAAGAATAATGAATTGGGAGTTATTAATTATGGAATTGAAGAAATCGGAGGCCGGGAAGAATACACAACCAACAATCGGATGGAACTAGTTGCGGTCATTCAGGCTCTTTCCATAATTCATAATTCATCATTCATAATTCGTGTCTACACGGACTCCAATTATTTAATCAACGGGATTACTAAATGGGTGCATGGATGGAAAAATAAAAATTGGAAAACAAGCACGAAGGAAGATGTGTTGAATCGCGATTTGTGGCAATCTCTTGACCGTCTTTGTTCAAACAAAAAAATCGAATGGAAATATGTCGGCGGTCATATCGGAGTCGAAGGCAATGAAAGGTGTGATGAGATTGCAACCTCCTTTGCTTTAGGAGAACAGCCGAAATTGTATTCAGGACCAATCAGCGGTTATTTTGTAAAAAATATTTTGGACGTTTCGAACAGTTTGTCTTTTGAAAATGTCGCAAAAATAAAAAAGGAGAAGCAGAGAAAATCTGCCAAAGCGTACTCATACGTTTCTTTGGTAAGCGGAATGATCAGCGTGGATAAGAGCTGGAAAGATTGCGAGGCACGTGTAAAAGGAAAAAGCAAGGTGAGATATCAAAAATCAATTTCCGCGGAAGACGAAAAAAAGATAATTGAACATTTTTTGAAACAAAAAAAGCAGTCTTAACTGCTTTAGAACCTATCCACGATCTAACTGCACAATATGCTCGAACCCCTGCTTGCCTGCCAAAATCTCCAAATTTCTGCTGCCCGCCCGTACCAAACGGTACGTTTCGGACGGGTAAATTGCGAATTTCTCGTCAGCGTATCTCGATATGCTTCCTCCAAATTCTCAATTTACAGCAGAAATTTGGAGATTTTAGCTAGGATTAGATCGCGAATAGGTTCTTAGGAAAACGGTTTTGTGAGCTCTTCCAACCTATCGATCGCGTCTTGCATGTGCGTGCGGTTTTCGAACTCCTTTTCCGAGAGTGGCGCAGGTGTTCGGTTTAGCAGTAGTCTTCTAAGGTAAAGTTCCCGATTGACCAGTCTCTGAAATGTTGGGTCTTGCTTCATTTCGAAACCGACCGATTTAACATACGAGTGCCTTTCTCTTCGCACTCGCTTAATCTTGTCGAGGAGCTCAACTTCTTTGGTTCGAGTTTTAGGCGATGTGTTGCGTATCAAGACGAACATCAGACTACCAAACATCACGATAAAAAGAAACATAACTTTCATAGCATCTCGTTCAAAAGTAGCAGACGTTTATATTTGGCGCAAGTTTCAGGTTTCCAAAAGATATATAATATTTATGTGACGAATATCACTTTGTTTGTAATTGCAGTCGGTTTTGTTTTTGGTGTTTTTGTCGAATCAATTTTGCGTATTGGTCCAAGCCAAGCCTTTTTTCTCTTTGTGCTGGGAGGTGCGATTTTTTTGGCGCAAAAAATTATAAGCAAAAACGATTTTGCCGATCAGAAAAAATTTTACGTTGCGATTTTTTTGCTATCGATGGCTTTGGGATCACTGCGTCTCACTGTGGCGCTTCCTCAAAATTTTACTCTCGAGAGTTTCATTGATAAAAAAATAAATATTGAAGGGTTGATCGTCGAAGAGGAAGATCGAAGGGAGTCGCAAACTTTTCTGACAGTGGAAGTCGGGAGGGTGGGGAAGGTGTTGGATGAAAAAATCATTTCAGAAATTAAAAAAAGCCGTACCAAAATATTGGTAAAAACGGCCGAGTTTCAACGTTTCAGTTATGGCGACGGGGTCTTGATAGGGGGGACACTTGGAAAACCAAAGTCGTTTGAAACGAAGGGCGGAGGCGAATTCGATTACGCGTCGTACTTGGAAAAAGACGGTATTTTGTACATCGTGGGAAAGGCAAGCGTGGAAAAAATTTCCGAGGGCGGAGGAAGTTCTGTAAAAAGAATTTTATTCTCGGTTAAAAATAAATTCATTGATTCACTTCGGAAAAATATCAATGAGCCTGAAGTGTCGCTACTTTCCGGTCTTGTTGTCGGCGGCAAGCAATCTCTTGGTAAGGAATGGACGGAGCGTTTTCAAAGAACCGGGGTCATGCACATCGTAGTGCTGTCGGGGTACAACATAACCATCGTCGCGAGTTCGGTTATAAAATTTTTTGGTATTTTTCTCTCATCGGCCGCGAGTATGTTTATCGGAGTCTTGGCGATTATACTTTTTGCGATCATGACAGGTGGATCGGCGACGGTTGTGCGAGCGACCATCATGGCGATCATTGCTCTCCTCGCGCGATATACCAAAAGACGCTACGCGGTTACCCGTGCGTTAATTATTGCCGCGGTTTTGATGGTCGTTCATAACCCACTCATCGTTGTTTTTGATCCGTCTTTTCAGCTTTCTTTTATGGCCACAATCGCGCTCGTTTATGTTTCGCCTCTCGTTGAATCCAAAGCCAAATTTATTACCGAAAAATTTCATGTTCGAGAAATTGTAGTTTCAACGATAGCCACGCAAATTTTTGTTTTGCCACTGCTTTTACACATGACGGGAAATTTTTCGGTGGTGGCCTTGCCCGTAAATTTGCTCATTCTCGGGTTCATCCCTCTCACAATGTTTTACGGTTTTTTGGCAGGCATGATTGGCATTGTTTTTTCCGCTATCGCTTTGCCTTTCGCATACCTTGCTTATGCGTTACTTTTTTACGAAATGAAAATTGTGGAATTATTTTCGGCAGTTCCTTTCGCGTCTTTTTCTTTATCTGTTTTTCCAATTTGGCTCGTTTTTATAACTTACGCCCTCATGATTTACGGACTGTATGTTTGGCATAGTAGAAAGCAGTTGAAAAATGCAAAGCTTTGACCTTGCGTATAAATGTGCCTACAATACCAACAACGATTGATAGCAATTAATTTTTTAAGATGACTGGCAATTATAAAAGCAAAAAAAGCGCAGAAAGTATCGGAAAAAATAAATTGGAGGGTGTCGGGAAAAATTTTTATTTTATTTCCGGTTTGCCGCGGAGCGGGTCTACATTGCTCACCAATATTTTGGCGCAGAATCCCCGCTTTGGAGTATCAAACACTTCTGGAATAATGGATGTGATATTTGGAGTGCGAAATACTTGGGACAAGCATATTGAGTTTCAGGCACACCCCGACGAAGCGGCCAAGCTTCGCGTGATGCGCGGAATTTTGGAAAATTATTATGCCAATTCCGACAAGCCAGTTATTTTCGATAAGTGCCGCGGCTGGCTTTCTTTGATTGAAATGGCGGAAGCCATACTTGGTCGCAAGGTAAAAATTTTGGTGCCGGTAAGAGATGTGAGAGATGTTTTGGCCAGTTTTGAGAAACTTTGGAGAGAGACCTCGAAGACTTCTCAAGTTGGTCAGGAGTCGGCTTTTTATTTTGATTTTCAAACTGTCGAAGGACGCGCCGGTGTCTGGTTAAGGGGAGATCAGCCGGTTGGTTTGGCATACAACAGAGTGCGAGATACTTTAAATCGCGGTTATGGCGATCGTCTATATTTTGTTCAGTTCGAACATTTGACTTCCAATCCGGAAAAAACAATGGAGGGGATTTATGATTTTTTGGGAGAGCAAAAATTCAAACACGATTTCGCTCACGTGGAACAGGTTACTTACGAAAACGATTCAGTTCACGGTTTCAAAGACCTTCATACTATTAGAAACAAAGTTGTGTCGGTGCCGCCGCAGTGGCCTTCGATTCTCGGGCCTTTTGCGGAGCAGTTTGGCAAGATGAATTTTTGGCAGAATGCCAGGAGATAGACAGTTAAAGTTTTGGCCCAGGATTTCTGGTGAGATGTAGATAGGTAGACACGCCCCCATCCTTCTACGCGGGTAGGGGATGGTAACAGACGACCGCACGTTTTTTTCCTGTACCTATGTAAGAAAATAGGCAAGATCTTTTACTCATTATAAGATAGCTATAGCTATGCTAAAATGAGTACCTATGGGGAAAAGAAAGTTATCCACTCGTTTTTCCTTTAGCAATCTCAAGTACCTTGCTATAATATCCCTATGTATTCTCGAGGGAAAAGATATTTCTTTTCCGTAGTCTCTATAGTTATTGGAGCGGCTTTGTTGACTCGTCTTTCTCTCCCCACACCTTTACCATCACCCCGTTTTTCCGTCCCCGA
This sequence comes from Candidatus Taylorbacteria bacterium RIFCSPHIGHO2_02_FULL_43_32b, assembly GCA_001820955.1. Taxonomy (GTDB): domain Bacteria; phylum Patescibacteriota; class Minisyncoccia; order Phycocordibacterales; family 2-02-FULL-43-11; genus 2-02-FULL-43-11. The sequence goes on along the minus strand of MHRK01000039.1, from coordinate 742 downwards.
TCCCGTCCGTAATTCGGTATTTGTCATCCGCAATTCATTCCCCGGTATTCTAAAAGAGCTCTCATACATCAATCCTCTGCTTCCCCGAATTGCCCTCTCAAAGACAGGCGAACCCATAGTTCCAAATAGTACGCCTACCGCGGAGAGGAAGACTATCGGCAGTTTCTTCTCCTCACTCTGGCACGGTTTCTTCTCCTTTTTTGGAGGAGATGCTGACAGTAAAGATGTCAAACTGGCTTCTACCATAGCGGCGAGAGAGGAAGACGTTCTTCCTCCCAAGAAGACTGTGTCCGAAGAAGGGCAAAGTCTAAACGGGCAAGTCGCTCTCAATCTCACAGACAATCCACTGTCCCGTAGTGAGTCCGATACTTCGGACTCTACTACTGGGGCCATCCCTCCTGTCACTAACAAGGAAACCACCACCAGAATCATAGAAAAACAGCCGATTTACATCGGTTTGGACGAAAAAGAGCTTAGTAACCGTCTTGCCGCTCTTGCTTCTTCTTTCCTCTCCCAAACAAAGACTTTGGCTTCAAAGACCGAATTAAACGATGTCTACCGCGCTCTTTCCCAGACTAACCGTATTGACCAACTCCGCAACGTCACCTTTTCCGGTTCTGTGACCGGATTACCTTCGACAGGCACTACCTTCGATGGTAACCTTTCCTCAATCTTGACTGCCTAAATTCACCCCAGAGTTAGGACACTCTCACTTTTAATATTTTTAATGATACCAGAGCGT
>MHRK01000038.1 GCA_001820955.1 Candidatus Taylorbacteria bacterium RIFCSPHIGHO2_02_FULL_43_32b | reverse complement strand
GCTGTCATGCGCGGCGACAGAAAGGGGTTTTGCCATATCCCTAGTATAGACGAGACGCGATAATGTGTCCACGGGTTAATTGGGGATGGTATCACTTCTTGTAGCGTTCCATAATCTCTGCCTCAACGCCGATCCTGTCACGGCCATACTTAAGGTACGATAGTTGCTTAAGCTTTGCGATATTTCCGATATTCCCCTCCTTCGGAGCCAAAGTCTCCATGTTAAACGGCCGCACCGGCCGGCCATGTGCCAACAACCGAACATAGGCATTTCGGTTGTTGAGATTCATAACATCGCGCGCAGAAAAAACCGGAGTAAATTGTTTTTCCAAAAACTCTGCGTCTTCAGGTCCAACCCTAAATGAAGCGATCGTCCCCACGTTACCAAACACCGAACCTTTTATCTTGTCGGTCAATTGACCGATAAATTGGTGCGCAATATTTAATCCAAGTTTATATTTCCTTGCCTCGGAAAGAATGACCGAAATCGAGTCCGTCGTGACATTTTGAAATTCATCGATATATAAATAGAAATTGGGCAGAGGTGAGCCAAGAGAATCAACCCGCGACAAAGCGGCCATCAATATTTTGCCGACAATAACGAGACCAAGAAGATGCGAATTGAGCTCCCCCAACCTTCCTTTGGCCAAATTTACTAACAGAATTTTTTTCGAATCCATTACTTCACGAAGATTGAAAGAAGATTTTTGCTGAGCAATGATCGGCCGCATGATATCGTTGGCCAAAAAATTATCAAATTTGGATGTCACATAGGGCACAATGTTTTGAAGCGACGCTTCCCCGCCCGCCTTTTCGGCCACTTCTTTCCAAAATTGAATAACAATCGGATTTACGCACTTGGAAATTTTGTAATCGCGATAGGCCTTGTTCGAAAGAACCCTAGCCACATCAAGAAGGGTGCTTCCGGAATCCGGATCTTCGAGGGCGAGCAAAACCGAATTTCTAAAATACTGTTCAAACATGGGACCCCCTGTCTGCTTCAGATCAAACAGTTTCTCGAAAATCGAGAGCATTTCGTTGACCACGAAAATTTTCTGTTCGGGATAGCGCCTGTCAAACTCGAGCATATTTAAACCCATCGGTCTTTCGACATATGAAGGATCGAAATAAATCACATCTTCGTAACGCGACTTTGGAATTTGAGCAAGTACGTCTTCGATATCACTGCCGTGAGGATCGATCATGCACACACCGGCCCCCCTTTCGATGTCCTGAACAATCATATTTTTTAACAAAGTTGTCTTTCCTGTGCCCGTTTGCCCGACCACATAAAAATGGCGCAGTCTGTCTTCTTCAGTAACAAAAATTTTTGTCTCTTCTCCTCTCGCTTTATTTACTCCTATAAGCGTCCCGGATTCGGGAAGCCCTGTCGGAGCAGGAGAAACGCCGGCCTCAGCCTTTTTCAACTCCGGAGACATGGCTTTCATATGACTGGTCGGAAAATGCATAAGCGTGGTTAGTTCCTTTATATTGATGGGTATTTCTTCCCTACTCGAAAACATTCGCCAAGAAAACTCGTGCAATAATCGTCTCAACTTTCCTCCGAACATTTCCCTAAAAGTTAGCCTGTTCCACCCCGCATTTTCAAACTGTGCAAAGGCCGCTTCGATATGAGACATAATTTCTCTGGCAGAGGCCGTATCATTCGCCGAAGCAATTACCCTCACAGTAGAAAGAATTATTGGGCTTCCAATCTTAACCTTAACGTTTTCTATGGCAGTCTGATCCGTTTTTGGCAACTCATTCGGTTCATCTTTATTTTTCTTCTTTTTTTCGGTCGGACTTACCAATTCACTGATGACTTTCATTATCTTTCCTCCAACCGTAAAGGGAACGTCAACCGCAGTATAAGTCGGCACGCCTTTTTCCAGCTCCGAGAGAGCTTTCTTCCATTTGCTTGAATATTCACTTTTAGCCGGCTTTATTACAAACTGAATAGCCGCACCTTCTCCATCGCGATCGATTTTTGAAAAAGAATTCATTATTACGGACAGAGGATCAACGTCAAAATTTTCGTACGTCTTCAGCGGAAAAATAGCATTCTTGCTAAGCGCGGCATATGCTCCAACAGATACGCCCTCACTGTTGAAAATATTGTAATCGTTCTTTTCTTCTCGGATTTTCACCCCGGCGAACAAAGAATGGATTTGTTTTTCGAATAACTCTTTCCTATTGTCCCCAACACCGATATAAAACACAAACTCATCACTACCATTCGCATTAGCGATTTCAACGGTAAAATAGTCTTCTTCGGATGCGCCACCCAACATTCCGGCGTAAAATTGCTCCATCCCGGAAATAAACTTTTTCAATTCCTCTCTGGCATCTTCTTTTTCAACTTCCGGTAAAGTAATTTCATAAAGCGTCATGTGGGAAGGTTTCCACAATTCATTGTTTTCTTTAAGACCTGTCGCCGAATAGCCGGCTTTAATATACTGAACAATAAAACGATGGAAATCATCCTCGAGATGGGGATTCTTTAATTTTTCAACGAGGTGAAGGGCGTTTCGAAGACCGTGGTCATGCAAAACGCCGATCAATTTTTCGATCTGTTTGTCGTGGGTTTCAGGCGCAAGTTCCAAAACTATTGACCCGGCTTCTTCCGGACGAATGACTCTTTTCTCTTCAATGACTTCCTCATGAGGCGTAAGAGAATAATCTTTAACCGCCCCTTTAATTACTTCCTCGTTTGGCACATCTCCTATTTTCCCCGACAATATTTCCCTTTTTTTTATTTCCTGTCGCAAAAAAGAAATCTCCTCTTCCGGAGAGGAAAATTTTTTCCCTTCATAATAGACTTTGCCAAGTTCCACGATAACAATTATAACTCAAAATCACACTGACAAGCTATCACCAATTCGAGAGCTATAATTTTCCCTGAAACCAAAAGCGCTACCGTCTACCCCGAGCGCTACCGGCGGAATAAGTTCCACCCGCTGAATAAGTCCTTGAGGAACGCGTAGATTTTGGACCGACCACTCTAATATTGGCGGGCACCCCTCTCGACTGTCTCCTTACACCTGTATTATTTTCTCGAACATCCCCTCTCATCGGCCCATAAGTAACAAGGGGTTGTTTGTCTGAAGCGGAGGAATTTTGGCCAAGGTTGGCTCCAGGCATATTTTTTACATCAATTTTAGCCGGAGCGCTTTTTTCCTCCACCCTCGCTTCCCGTCTCTCAACTTTGAAATCAAACTTGCCTTTAGACACGACCTTGTCAGCCATCCGGATAATCGCCCCTATTTGCTCCAACGATTCACTAGCTTCTTTGGGATCAACCTGCCATTTTTCCGACGAAACGATCTCGTTTAGCATATTTTTTAACTGTTCACCACACTCCTTTATTAACTTCCAGTCACTCTCGGTTTTTTCCCCCGACCGACTAAATTCGCTTAAAAAGACCTGGGGCGCTTCTTTTACGAACTCAAGAGCGTCAGATGCGTTTTCAATATTATTCGTTGCGCCATGGTACTGATTAAGAAGTATGGCCGCCCAACCGCCGCCAGGACTCACTGCCTCAGACGAAACTTCCGCCGGTTTTGGTTCTGCTTTCCAATTTTTCTGCTCAAAACCCGCACCCCTCATCTGAATGTTTTCAACCGAATTGGTTTTTTCCTGACTTTCAACCTTATAGACGGGTACCGCTCCCGCGTTTGTTGTATCTTGTGCTTCAACCTTACCTTGAAGTCCGCCGAGCCCAACCGATACTGCCCCGCCAATCGACAATGCCCTCCTCGCTTTGTTTTTCAGCCTGTCCCAAAGAGAAGCTTTGGCTAAAACAATCGGCTCGGCAAACTCCTTTTCTTTTTTCGTCATTGAAATCGGCACTTTACCGCCCGCCCCCTCTTTAAAATCAACCTCTAGGTCTTCTCCGTCGGCCAAAGCTTGACGCGCTTCCTCCATCTCTTCAGATTGAACACCGCTATCGTGCCGAAAAATTTTGAAGTCTTTTTCGCCGTTTACCACATCTGGCATTGATTTTTCCGGCACGCTTTGCTCCTCATTTTCTTTTCCTTCCATATTATTTAAATGCTTATTAGTTTATTAAATATCTCTGAATATTGTACACCTTCCGGAACAGCAAAGCATCAGCCAACCATTTTGTCGCTTCAATAAAAAAGGCTTATTCTTGAACGTTAAAGAGACGTCAATACTTTCGGCCCGCTCTCTGTTACTGCAATTGTGTGCTCAAAATGAGCGCTAAACTGACCATCTTCTGTCTTGTAGGTGTGCCCGTCTTCAGCCAAATATATCTTTTCACTGCCAAGATTAAGCATCGGCTCAATAGCTATAACGAGGCCCGGCTCCAACTTAACCCCTCCACCTTCCTTTCCGTAATTAGGTACAAAAGGATCTTCATGTACCGCGTAACCGACCCCGTGTCCGGCAAGTTCTCTTATAATGCCAAACTTAAATGGTTTTACATATTTTTCAATTGCGTATCCGATGTCCCCCGTAGTATTGCCAATTTTTGCCGCCTCGATGCCAATTTCCAAAGCTTTTCTCGTGACTTTTAATAGTTTTGCCACATCCTTCTTAATTTTGCCGATCGGCACAGTGACGGCCGAATCGGTATACAAACCAGCATGAATTATTCCGGCATCAATACCTACGATGTCACCCTCTTTAAATATGCGTGGACTGCGCGTTGGTTCTCCGTGAACAACTTCATCATTGACCGAAACGCAGATTACCGCCGGATATGCTTCCTTATCATATTTACCTTTGTATCCCAAAAAAGCAGGCTTATCTCCCTTTCCTTTTATAAATTCAATCGCCACTTTATCCAAATCGGCAGAAGAAACTCCGGGCACAGCTTTATCTGAAAGCAATTTTAGAAGTTCCGCCAAATGTCTGCCGCCCTCTCGTAAAACCTCAATCTCCTTATCTGTTTTCAATCTAATAGACATATAGAGTATCTCGCTAAACAAACTAGTTAAAAATTAAAGTGTAAAATTTCGGTGTCCGCCGATGCCAGACAAATCCTAATAAAACTGTAAATTTTGCGAAGCAATATTCACTCGATAATTTTTAATTTTGATATTTGCATTTTGCATTATTTTATCACTGTACCAATAAACGGTTTGCCGTCTAAATAATTGCTTAGGTTTTCCATTCTACGGCCATTCAAAATTGCTACAATCATGCCTAGCTCTTCTGCTTCTTTCGATGCAACCGGATCAAACGGAGCATTAGCTCCAGGACTCCAGTTGGCGGGAATGATTTTCCGATACTCTGACCAAGTTATTTGTTCAATTTTCTTTGCGTTGGGATTATTTTTCGGATCACTGTCAAAAACATAATCTATGTTTGTGAGGTTTATCATACTCTTAATACCATAGGTGCGAGCTATAAGCACAGAACTGTGGTCCGTACTGGCTGTCGGCCTGTAACCACCGGCAAAAATAACACTCTTGGTAAATTCCTGTTTTTGCATCGGATCAAGAATTATTTCCGAGTTAGCATGCTCGCCAAAAATTATTCTCATGAATTCGGCATTAAACCTGGTGCTATGAATGCCGATCCAATCTAACTCGTTATTTGTGATATCGGGTTCCGCAAACTTCGCAGCCGCTTGGTATTTCCGACAAGTTTTACCCCCGCCGAGCGTTAAAATAAACCTAAACCCTTCATCAACCTTGCGAAGGATTGTTTTTTTAAATTCGGTGATAAGATTCGCGTCTATCTCGTCAGGCACAATGATAGAGCCTCCAACCGATATCAAAATGGGTTCTTGTTTAGACATCACAATCGGAGAACCTTATTTATATCTTCGTGAACGGCTTCCGGCGTTTGCTCCCCATTTATCTCTATCGCACGTCCAACACTTTTAAAATATCCGATCGCCGGATCAGTGTGCTTTCTGTATTCATCAAGTCGAAACTTGATTTTTTCCACATTCGCGTCCAAACCATCCGAACGGCCACGAAGCTGTAAACGTTTTATCACCTCTTCATCGCTTACTTTAATATCAAAAACAACGTAATCGCGGCGAAGCCAGGTAGCAACTTCATCAAAAAGTTCGGCCTCGGGCTTTTTTCTGCCGGTACCCTCAAATATCAATCCACTTTCGGGCGGGGTTGAAAGCAAGACATCTTCAAAAATATAGGAAGCAAACCAATGAGGCATTAAAAGTCCCTGATCGTATTCTTCCCTCACCCTCTTACCAAGCCAATCTTCCCTCACTCGTAAAGACCTGAATTTATCACCAGAAGAAAAAATCTTGAAGCCGGTCTTTTTGGAAAGCATCTCCGACTGTACACCTTTACCAGAGCCCGTTTTCCCCATCATTAAAATTGTTTTGATCATAGATTGACGAATATACTAATCAACTAATTAGTAACCCTATACCATCTCTAATTAACCATTTCACACGAATTCCCGAATTTTGGCTACAAAACTTCGTTTCGCGCTCGCCATATCTCGATATGACTCGCGCTCCAACTCGTTTTTCGCCTAAAATTCAAAAATTCGTTAAATGTGAAAGCGTTAATTAGAGATGGTATTAGTATATTGGTACAGTTATTGAGTATAGCAAAAAACTTTGCCGATTTCATTTGACAAATATTGTTGCAGTGGTGTTTTCGTCTAAACACCCTGCCGAAACAGGCAAAAAGCCGGCCTGTTTACAGGCCGGCTTTTTAAAGTTTTGCGTTTTAAGATTTAGTACTCCCTCATCGAAACTTGTGCCTCGACTTTTTTGAAAAGATCGACAACCACCGAAACTACGATAAGAAGAGCTGTTCCGCCGATGGCCAAAGCCGGGTTATTTGTTACAGCCTGCATCGCAAGAGGCAAAACGGCGACTAAACCGAGAAAAACCGCACCGACTAAAGTGATTCTGGTGACCACTCTTCCCAAATGTTCCGCCGTAGCCGGCCCGGGGCGAACCCCAGGGATAAAAGCTCCATTTTTTTGAAGATTGGTAGAGATAGCCTCCGGGTCGAAAGTAACAGCGGTATAAAAGTAAGTGAAAAGAAAAACCAAAACAAAGTAAAAGATGGAATAAAACCAACCGTTATTAAATATGGCTACTAGTTTTATAGCTATAGATTTAATAATTTCAGTATTTGATGTCGTGAAAAAATTGAACACCATTTGAGGAAACAGAAGAAGTGACAAGGCAAAGATAATCGGAATAACGCCCGCCTGATTCACTCGAAGCGGAAGATAAGTTGATATTCCGCCGTAGACTTTGTTGCCGCGCACACGTTTTGCATAAGTAACAGGCACCGGTCTTTCCGCCTCAGTAACCACCACAACGCCATAAACCACAAGAACAGCCGCGGCAGTGAAGAAAATGTAAAAAGGAATCTGTGCCTGGTCAAAACCAGCCGCAAATTGATACAAAACCGTAGGAAGTCGAGCCACGATACCGGCGAAAATGAGCAAAGACACACCATTACCGATACCAAATTCGGTCATAAGCTCTCCAAGCCACATAAGAAGCAAGGAACCGGCGGTAATAATGATTACATTTGTCGCCATATCAAACTGAGAAAGGTTCGGCAAAACACCCTGTCTCTCAAAGAGAATTAAGTACCCGATGCCCTGTAGAACGGCAAGAGGCACCGTCAAGAGTCTGGAGTACTGGCTAAAACGCTTCCTACCTGCCTCACCTTCCTCGTGATACAAGGCCTTAAGTTTGGGGAAAATCATGGTAAGGAGCTGCATGATAATCGAGGAAGTGATGTACGGTCCTACGCCGAGCATGACAATAGAAAGGTTAGCCAAACCACCTCCAGAAAAAATATCTAAGAGACCAAGAAATTGAGAGCCCGAAAACAATCGGCTTAGTGCGTCCGTATCAATGCCTGGAATGGGTATTGCCGAAAAAAGTCTGAAAACCACAAGCGCCGCCGCCACAAAAAGGATTCTCGCCCGAAGCATGGGGTCTTTTATCGCAAGCGAAATTTTAGATATAAAATCTTTCATTAAAATTGACCTAATTAACCTAATTTCTAATTGACCTAAAAAATGTCCGAACGGAAGAAATGTCTAAATTGGGACTTGGGCATTGTTTAGAATAATTAGGTTAATTAGAAATTAGAAATTAACTTATGCTACCTCCCGCCTTTTCTATCGCCTCTCTTACGGATTTTGTGACCTCACATCCCTCAAAATTCAAAACTTTGTCAATTTCTCCTCCGCCCAAAATCTTCACTCCCCCTTTAGCCTCTTCTCTGGAAATAATTTTTGCAACGATTAATGTTTCCTTGCTGACAACCTCACCTTTCTTGAACATCGCGGAAATTTCTCCCAACTTAAAAGTAACAGGCCTCGTAAACCTGGAAACGAAAGAATTGGTGCCTCGGCCGCGCAACTTTGGCAAACGCATAATGACATCGCGAATTTCAGGTCGCTTTTTACGACCAGAACGAGCATTCTGCCCCTTTGTACCTCGTCCTGATGTCTTACCACGCTTAGAACCACGGCCTACCGGAGCCGGCTTTTTCCACTTATGAACTCGTTTTAAAGTATTTAATTGCATTTTTTTAAGTTCTAGGCTTTGGGCACTAGGCTCTAGGGAGGAAAGTGTTTCCTAACGCCTAGAGCCTAGGGCCTGGTGCCGATTATTTTTTTACCGGTTTTAATTTTCGTAGAGCCTCGATCGTCGCTCTGGCAATATTCAACTTGTTTTTGCTACCAGATAATATCTTTGAGTTTATATCTTTGAGCCCGGCCAAATTGAAAATACTCCTCATGGCCGAACCGGCGATATTGCCACGTCTCGGTGCTGGCATTATCAATACCTCGGCACTGCCATATTTCGATTCAACTCTATGGGGAATAGACATGGTTTTGGTCACGGGGATCAAAAGCAAATTCTTTTTTGCGCTTTTCAGAGCCTTGTCGAGCGCCAACGCGGTATCCAGCCCCTTGCCGGTGCCAATACCTACGGAACCTCTGTGGTTACCAATGGCAAGAACAATACTGATATTGAACCTCTTACCGCCTGAAGTAACACGGGTAACCCTTCTAACCTGGAGAGTTTTTTGATCAAATTCAGAACGTGGCCTCTCATCTCTATCCCGTCGGCTTCTTGCCCCCCTGTTTCTTTGGTTCATACCCATGCCCTGGGGTGCCTCGGCCCTTCCAGCAACCTTATTTGTTTGTGTTTTTGTCGTTTCCATTTAAATTATCTAAAAGATTAAGCCGGCACTTCTCGCGGCATCGGCCAAAGCCTTTATTCTACCAGTGTAAACATAACCACCCCTGTCAAACACAACCTTTGAAATTTTTTTATCCTTGGCCTCCTTTGCAATCTGCTCCCCAACAGCGATAGCTTTCTCCATCATTTTCTTATTCTTTATTGAAAGTGAAGATGCTGACGCCAAAGTCACGCCTTTTGAATCATCGACGAGTTGCGCATACATTGCCTTATTTGATCGGAAAACACAAAGACGAGGCTTCGCTAATGTGCCTTGTATCTTGGCTCGCACTCTTCTGTGCCTGCGCTGTCTCTTTTCTGTTTTTGAATTTATTTTACTCATGAAAACTAAATATTACCTATGCCGTCTTCTTACCCTGTTTTCTTCTTATAACTTCATTAGAATATCTAATACCCTTACCTTTATAAGGTTCCGGCTTCTTTACTGCACGCATTCTCGCCGCAAAATCGCCGACTGTTTCAATGTCCGAACCGGAAATTAAAACGCCGTTCTTGTCGGAAACCACTTTAATGCCAGTTGGAATTTTCAAGGTAACCTGGTGAGAAAAACCAACAGACATAATCACATCCGTTCCTTTTACATCGATTTTATAACCCACGCCTTCGATAAGCAGTCGCTTTTCAAAAGGCTTGTTGACGCCTTGAATCATATTGTTTACATGAGAAACCCAAGTACCGATCAAAACAGGTGATTCAGGATTTTCCTGCAATGCCGTGACAAAAAGTTCGTTTGCTGAAATCTTTGGCTCAATATTGCGGTGAACCGGCCGAGTCAAAGTTGCAAGCGGCCCTTTGACAGAAAGAACTCCGCCCGAAAATTTTACTTCGGTTCCTGAAGGAATTGCTATTGGTTTTTTTCCTAGTCTGCTCATGAAAGTTCTAATATAATAATCTATTCGAATCTTAACTAATTACCTTAACGAATGGGCTCCCCGAATTATTTGTAAGCTTATTCGCAACATTCGTATTCATTCGTTGATTGGCATTTGCTACCAAATCTCGAATAACAATTCTCCGCCTATTTTAGCCTTCTTGGCCTCTTCCCCGGTCATAACACCGCTTGAAGTTGATACCACAAGTTTTCCATAGCCATTTCTAACCGGCCTTATTGAACTTACCCCGGTATACATTCGTTTGGCCTGACCCGAAAGACGCTTTATACCTGAAATCTTTGGTTCATCATTTTCATAAATGAGTGGCAACTCAATGAATTTCAAACGCTTTCCCTTTCGGAGGGGAGAACCTGTGAAACCGGACTTGGCCAAAGTTTGTGCAACAGACATGCCAAGCGATGAATACGGTATAGAAACCTCCGGTTTGTATGCAGAGTTGGCATTTTTTATCCTTATTAACATGTCGCTGATGTAGTCCATGATTGATTTTCTTAATGAGCTCTGCGAATTTTGAAAATCATCACCCCGTTAAGTATCTGCCCCTGGCAGATGATTTCAAAACTCGCGTTGCTCTATATTTCTTTTTTTTACTTTATATCATTATTTCTATATCTTTGCTCACTTTCCCGAAAGTTTTGAAATTACTTAACGGGGTAGGAAAAATATATTCGCTTCGCTCATTATTTTTCTCTACCATGATGACTTCCTAATACCCGGAATCATCCCTTCGTTTGCATATTCCCTGAAACAAATCCTGCACAGCCCGAAGTCTCTCATAAAACCGTGCTTCCTTCCGCAACGGAAACAGCGCCTCACTATTCGCGTGGAAAATTTCGGTTTTCTTTTTGATCTGGCTATGACTGATTTTTTTGCCATATTCTTATTGTTATCGAAAGATTATCCTAAATTGATTGATGTAAACTGTCAACTAAGCCTTCTTGAACGGCACCCCTATTTCCCTAAAAGCCGCGATTGCCTCCTTTTTACTCTTTGAAGTCGTAACGATAGTTACCGAAAAGCCAAACACGTCTTTTAATTCCTCGTCGCCAGTCTCAGGAAAAATCGTGTGTTCTCGAAGTCCAATTGTAATATTTCCCATATCATCCACTGTATCTTCCGAAATACCACGAAAGTCTTTTGTTCGGGGAATAGCAACCTTAAACAATTTATCCAGAAAGCCATACATTCTGGTGCCGTGAAGAGACACTTGGTATCCAACAATGTCGCCGAGCCTTGTTTTATAGGACGCGATTGATTTTTTTGCCCCTCTCTTAGCGGCTTTCTGTCCGGATATCTTTGCCAAACGATCGGCGACCAACTCCTGCTTTTTCTTATCCTTGAATGAACCGACGCCCACCGAAAGAACAACCTTGACCAATCGAGGCGCTTGCATGGGATTTGTGTAACCAAATTCTCCCTTCATTTTTTCGAATATTCCTTTTTCTGATTCTTTGACCGATTTCATGATTGATTTTCTTAATGAGCTTCGCGAATTTTGAAAATCATCACCCCGCTCTGTAAATTTTGCTATTCGCAAAATTTAATTTCAAAACTCGTGTTGCTCTATTTTCTGTTTTTTAACCTTTTTTCATTGTTTTATATTTACCCTCACTTTCCCGAAAGTTTTGAAATTACTTAACGGGGTTTAGAAAAATATATTCGCACCGCTCATTATTTTTCTAAATCTCTTTGCCACTTCTCACCGAAACCCTCACTTTCTTGCCTCCCACCTCCTTATGCCCGACTCTTGTCTTGGCTCCCGTTGAATCTAAAAGCATAACCTTGGAAGCTAAAATCGGAACGGCTTTTTCTACAATCTGTCCCTTCTGGTTCTCCTTGCGTCTTTTCTGATGACGCTTTTTAATATTTATTCCTTCAACCAAAATTTTACTGTCACGAGGAAAAGAAGACAGAACCTTACCCTGTTTACCCTTATCAATCCCGCTTATCACTATTACGTTGTCTCCTTTTTTAATATTCATGATTGATTTTCCTAATGAGCCTAACGAATTTTGAATATCATTACACTATTGGTAAATATAATCGCTTTTCTCATTATTTTTCTAAATAATTTCTGCCGCCTTTGAAGCGATACTCTGGAATCCGGCGTCCGCAATTTCTCTTGGAATCGGCCCGAAAATTCTTCCGCCCAAAGGTTCACCCTTTGCCTTATCAATCAAAACTACGGCATTCTCATCAAAACTAATATAGGAACCGTCAATTCTCCTGTAAGGCTTCCTCTGCCTGACAACCACGGCACGGACAACATCTTTTTTCTTAATGGCCTTTCTTGGTTCCGCCTTTTGTACGGACAAAACAACAATCTCACCGAGTTCAGCGTAACGCTTCTTGCTACCCCCAAGCACTTTGAAAATTCTGCCAATCTTGGCTCCTGAGTTGTCCGCTATTTTTACTATGGATCTTGGTTGTATCATGATTGATTTTCTTAATGAGCTCCGCGAATTTTGAAAATCATCACCCCGCTCTGTAAATTTTGCTATTCGCAAAATTTAATTTCAAAACTCGTTTTGCTCTATATTTCTTTTTTATCTTTTTGTCATTGACTCTATTTTTATGCTTACTTTCCCGAAAGTTTTGAAATTACTTAACGGGGTCAAGAATTTTATAGTCGCTTCACTTCGTTTCGCTTCTTAAAATTCTAAATCGTTTATCCCTCGAATAAGGTGGACATGCAATTATCGAAACCCTCCCTCCTACCTCCCTTTTTTCGGCATCATCATGCGCCTTATACTTTGTCCTATGCTGAATAAACTTGCCGTACTTCGGATGCTTTACCAATCTCTCGACAACAACAACAGTCGTGTGATCTTTACTTTTCACCACAGCACCATTCATTATTTGCAACTTTTTATCTTTTTTCTGACTCATGATATTTACTCTTTAACATTTCGAAGTATGGTTAAAATCCTCGCAACATCCTTTTTTATAACACCGCTCTGCTTAACATTCTTCACTTTTCCGCCGCTCATTTCAAAACGAAATTTCCTAAGTTCTTCTCTCTTTTCAGCAAGAAGTTTCTGAAGTTCGACTGAATTTTTGTTAACAAGTTCTTTCATCCCGTAGTGAAAAATGGCTTCGCTCTTACCGAGCTTCAGTCACCCCCAAATTTACCGATAATGTCATTGTGATCTTTTTCGTTATCATGTCATTTAATGTGATTAAATCAAAGCCATTTTCTACTATGGGATTCATGGTTTATTTTCTGCTTACAATTTTTGTTTTCAAAGGAAGCTTAGTGCCGGCCTTCCTAAGCGCTTCCGCGGCTTTGGCGTGATCAAGTCCGTCAATCTCAAAAATAATCCTGCCCGGCTTAACCTCGACACAATAACCCTGGGGATCCCCTTTACCGCTTCCCATCGGGACTTCTGGCGCTTTTTGAGTATAAGGTCTATCCGGAAAAATACGAATCCAAATTTTTCCAAACTTACCAGCGGATCGAGCTAAAACTTTTCGTGCTGCCTCAATTTGGTTTGAGCGAACTCTTTGAAGCGATATCGCTTTCAATCCGAAAGAACCGAAGCTAAGAGTCGTTCCCCTCGTCTCAAGAATAGGGTAACTCAAATTTTTTCTCTGAGTTTGCCACTTTCTATATTTAACTTTTTTAGGCAGTAACATAATTTTTTTTCTTAATAAGCTTAGCTGGTTTTGAAATTACTTACGGGGTTCTCGCAAATTATGGTCTCTTCGCTCCTTGATTGGCGGCAAAAATTTCCCCTTTGTATATCCATACTTTAATACCGATATCACCATAGGTCATATGGGCTCTCTCTCTCGCAAAATCTATGTCGGCACGAAAAGTCTGCAAAGGCACTCTCCCTTTTTTCATCTCCTCGGAACGCGCGATTTCCGCACCGCCCAATCTTCCGCCAAGGTAAACCTTCACTCCCTTTATATCTCTATTCGCCATAACCTTTTCGAGGGTTTGTTTCATCACTCTTCGAAACGGCATTCTCTTTTCCAAACTTTCAGCGATCATTTGGGCGACAATGGCGGCATGACCCTCCGGGGATTTGACCTCCTCCACATCAAGCTTCAATTCTTCTTGACCGATCAAATCGAACTTTTTAAGGAAAGAAATAATTTCATTTTTCAACTTGACCGCGCCTTCTCCGCTTTTTCCGATGAGCATGCCCGGGCGCGCAGTTTTGATCACAATTCTCAAAGATTTTCGTCCGCGTTCAATTTCCACACCGGAAACCAAAAGGCCACGGAGGCGCTTCTGCAAAAATTCTCGAATCAAAACATCGCATTTCAAAAAATTGACGTACTGCCCTTTCATGCCAAACCAGCGGCTTCTCCAGTCGCGCAATATTCCGATTCTATGAGCATATGGGTGAACGTTGTGTGGCACGATAATAATTTAAAATTAAAAAATCAAAATGGAAAATAATAATTCAAAATAAATAATTTTAAGATTTCACATTGTCATTTTTAATTTTGATTTTTGCATTTTGCATTTGACTGTCACCGAGCTCTAGAACAATCTGACTTGTCCTTTTTTTGATCCGATATGCACTGCCCCTCGCGCGCGGCATCATTCTTTTCATTGTAACCCCGGCATCTACCTGCAAATGGCTGACAATAAGATTTTTTTCATCCTTACCTAAATTTTTTGCATTCGAAACAGCACTCTTAAGCAACTTATCAAAAGCAACTGTGGCCAATTTCGGGGTTGATCGCAAAATCAAAAAAGCATCACTGACTTTCTTGCCTTTTATTAGACCCGCAACCAGGCGAACCTTTCGGGGGGACTGTCTGTAATTTTTTAAAAACGCTTTCATTACTTTCGCTTAACTAATCTACTAATTTCTACGAATCTTAACGAATCAACTTAACTAATTTATAAGACGCAAACTAATGTAAATATTCGTGAAGTTCATTCGTCAATATTCGTTGTCATTCGTTGATTGGTACTTGCATTACTTTTTGGCTTCGGACGCGGCGGGAGCGGCTTTAGCGGCTGAAGCGGCGGCAATCTCAGATTCCTTCTTCTTCATTTCCAATTCCTTTTGCATCTTACCTCCATGCTTCACGAATTTTCTCGTTAAGGAAAATTCGCCGAAACGATGGCCTACCATCTCCTCGGTAACTAACACTTCAGGGAAATCCTTTCCATTGTGAACCGCAAATTTAAAACCAACCATTTCAGGTGAAATTTGGCTGTCTCTTGCCCAAGTCTTAATCGGGGCCGCGCTCTCAGGCCGCTTGCCAGCGATTTTCTTCAAGAGCTTTTCGTATACGTATGGTCCTTTGTGAATTGATCTTGTCATTTAGTGAAACCAGCTTATTGGCAATTATAAAAATTGCGCCGACAATATAACCAAACAAAACCGTCCGCCCCTGGCGGATGATCGTCTGATTAAGTTGTTGGCCCTTATAGTCTTGGTAAGAGACTGTATGCGACATACTAGCAGAAGCATAATTATTGTCAATCCACATAAAGACTTTTCCGGCCAAATCGAAAATAGGCGCTTTTTAGTACCCCACATTTACAGAAATCTGATTAGTTGTCCCGATATATGCACCTGACAAACCATATATATCAGCTTTAAAAGTATAGGAACCGGCAGATACGTCAGCCACAGCATACTGAAATGGTAAAGTACGATCCTCGTCCACGGCCAGACCATTTTTATAGAAAACCACTTTCCCAATAATATTGAGATCAAAATTACCGCCTAAACTAAGGACAAAAACCGCTGGAGCACGGCTATACGAGCTGTTCGGCCAAATCTGCAAAACCGGAACTTGCGATGATACTCCCCCACCAAAAACCTCGGCGAAAAGCGGAGATGACGTTGTTTTCAGGCCGTCGTTATCGGTCGCCACCGCCGTAAAACTGTGGCTGCCAGTCCCGACGTTGGACGCAGTAAAGGCAAAAGGAGTCACGGTATCTGCCCCAATCCAAACTCCGTTTTGATAAAACTCAACCAAAGCAATGCTGCCATTTGGATCATACGCATTGGCCTCAAGAGGAATGCCTGCAGGAGAACTGAGAGTTTGGCCAAGAGGAATGGAGGTTCGAAGTGAAATAACCGGGGCTTTGTTGCTCGAGGTTATGGAGGTTTTGTATGTAAAGTCGCGGTACAACCAATTGTTACCGGTTCTGTACCAAACCCTCAAATATAGATTTTCGTACGATGGTACATCTGAAATAGTGACAGTTGTAAAAGTGCCGACTGAACGGTCAAAAATATTTTTGCCGCCAATCGCTTGACCAAGCTGCACCCAATATTCTGATGCGCCCTGCACACGATTCCAAACAAAAGTAGTCCGACTGCCTAAAACCGATCCGGCGCTTGGTGAAATTTCTACAATGCTTGTAGGCAAGTTCTGTCCTTGACCGACAACATAGCTAAAATCGCTGTATGACCAGACGTTTGCCTTTCGATACCACAGACGAAAATAAATCCTCTCTTCCATCGGCAAATTGGATATCGTAACTGATGTATTTGTTCCAATCGAACGATCATAGATATCCTTCGCCCCAACCGCGTAACCGATCTGTACCCAGTATTCATCGGCACTTGCCACCCTGTTCCAACTAAAAGTTTGCGTTGAATTCAAAATGTCCGAACCTGGCACCGGAGTAATGTAAGTTATGCGATCGGGCAAATTTTGGCTTGGTGGATTTTGGTAACCGGCAGGGTTATCAATGGTAAAAGAACTGTCGCTGACATCACAACCGGTTAAATAATTTTCGTAGCAAACTGCAACCCGATAAGAGCCGACTCTCGTGCCACTTTTCGTCTGACCAACATACCAATTAATGCTGTCCGTCTTTACGCCGGAAGCGATTAAAAGAGGACTCATGCTGCAACCCCTTGGATCGGTACATCCGCTCCCAATTAAATAGACGTCATATGAAAGCGTGCATGAGTATGACTGATTTCCGCTAAAACAAGTGGTCTGCCAGTAGATCGGTCTTGTTTCTCCCACTCTCCAAAATTCTCCTCCGTTTGGATTCTGGAGGGCAATTTGAGCAGAGGTGTTGCTGCTTGAGGGATATGATTGGTTGGTATAAGGGTAATAATATTGCTTACGAGCCTGAACCCAGATGTCATAAGGCAAAATAGGATAAATCTGGCCTAAAACAAAGGCCGGAAAGAAAACCGCCGATATCGACAAATATGCAAGTATGGCCTTTTTCATAATGGTAAAACCAACCCTACAACAACTTAATTACATAATCAAGTCAATAATTACAGGCATCTTATTTGTGGCAGAATAAGGCTGGAAAGGAAATCATTATGACCGACCGTTCAAAAAACCAAGGAACTCATCCTTTAAATGCAACGGAAGTGGCTGAGCTCTTCGAAGACCAAAATCCAACCGATAAATCTCTCAACCAGCTTTTCGAAAAACTGGAATCATTGGTTCAAGCAAAGTCCATTGAAGTCGTAAAAAGACTGAGAAAGGAGATAGAATCCGACATCGAAGATCTTTACGAACAGCTAAAGCAAAACTGCCGGCCTTAGCCAGCAGTTTTTTCTTGCTTTTGTCCTTACTAAATGTAAATATAGAAATAAACAATCGTTCTTATTTTATTATGAAATGTTTCCAGACGGGAGCTCTGGTGTTAAAGCAAACTGCCGATGGAACCAGCCTCCACAACGAGATACGGCTGCTAAAAGCGTGCTCTAGAGAAGAAGCCGTGGGCATAGCTCTAGATTGCGTTCAGCGGACTTGCAATCAAACAGACGGTTGGGGAAACTACAGTGTGATAGCCCGTGAAGTCTCCAAGGAGGAGCTTCTCGAGATGGCAAACTGCATTGCCTAAAGAATCTTTCGTTCAACCAAAACTGCCGATCCAATAGGTCGGCAGTTTTTCTTTGAATTCTATTTTTGGGTTCCACTATCGAATCTCTCTCTTCCAACCTTAATTCATAATTCGTAGCCCTTAATTCTGCCCCAATTGTGTCTCTCCCCCTCTATCACCAACTCTCCTTCTCGAAACGATGAAAATGTTCGAGTATTTCTTGGCGCGGCGGGACTTTTGACCCTTACCGACAGGCAAACCGGTTCTTGTGATAGCGCGCCTTCTTCCTCTTCCTTGCTTTCCTTCACCGCCACCGTAGGGATGGTCTACCGGGTTCCTGGCACTAGCGCGGACTTTAGGTTTTTTACCAAGCCATCGATTGCGACCGGCTTTGCCGATATTGATAAGCCAATTCTCTTCATTTGAAACTGCTCCGATCGATGCCCAACAATTCCCTTTAACTTTACGAATTTCAGTCGAAGGCATCTTAAGATGGGTAAAACCGGCGTCTTGAGCGACAACCTGCACATAATTTCCGGCGCTTCTCGCAATTTTCGATCCGCCGTTCTCTGTAAGCTCAACATTGTAAACAAAAGTACCGGTCGGAATTTCTTTTAGCGGCAAACGATTGCCCGGCTTAATATCGGCTTTTTCGGAAGAGATGAGAACGTCTCCCACCTTTACTCCCTGCGGAAGCAAACTGTAACGTCGTTCACCGTCATTGTAGCAAAGAAGACCTATCAATCCTGTTCTGTTTGGATCATATTCTATAGTCTCAACTTTAGCCGGAATATTCTTTTTGTCGTAAATAAAATCTATATCGCGGAACCTCCTCTTGTGACCACCACCTTGATAGTTCATTGTCACTCGTCCAAAACTGTTTCTGCCGGCGCGCTTATTGAGACCGGAAGTCAAAGACTTTTTCGGCTTTCCTGTAGACAAAAGCTTCGACCAGTCGATGCCGGTCATTTGTCTCCTTGATGGTGTAAATGGTTTGTATGATTTCATGATGCAAATACTAATTTACGAATGAAACAAATCTTAACTAATGACTACTAATTTCTTTTCCCTGGATTTATTCGTATACATTCGTGATGATTAGTATCATTAGCCCGCCCGTACCGAATCGGTACGATTCGGGCGGGTATATTGGTTATGCTACTTCGATCTTTTCGCCTTTCTTCAAATAAACGTACGCCTTCCTTCCCCCTCCGGTGTAACCGACTTTTCCTCGCGAGACTCGGCGTTTTCTTGGAACAGGCACCACGGAAACCTTAACGGGTATTACCTTGTAAAGTTCTTTGATTGCGCTCATTACTTTGCCTTTTGTCGCACCCATGGCCACATCAAATATAAAAACGTTATTATTTTCGCTCATGCCATGAGATTTTTCTGTAATGCGCGGTTTTAATATCACATCCGCATGCATAAATGAGGTCGGGGTATGCGCCCCTTTGGCTTCAAGTGCCATGCTCTCATCATTTTTCTTTTTTCCTCCAAATAATGCCATGCTATTTTATTCGAGCAGTTAAAATTTTAAAAGATTCTTCCGGGGCAACAAAAGCGATAAATTTTTTGCCAAGAATGTCCGCGGCATTAATATTTCTGGTTTCCACCACGTCCACATTACCTATGTTTCTGAATGTCCGTTTAATATCAGAACTTATGGACGGCACAGAAAGATAAAGAGCGTTCGTCTTTTTTTTGCTTATAGATTCAAAACCTTTTATCCCTGCTATTGCTTTCAAAACCGACACTGCCTCTTTGGTCTTCTTTTCGGGTAATTTTATTTCATTCAGCATCAAAATTTCTCCATCTTTGAATTTCTTTGAAAGGACCGAAGCCAGAGTCGACGAAGCGGCAGTTTTGTTAACTTTACGGCTGTAATTCTTGTCGTTTCGAGGTCCATGTGTCGTTCCTCCTCCAACCCATATCGGGGAACGAGTAGAACCGTGACGAGCGCGGCCAGTACCTTTCTGTCTCCAAGGCTTCTTTCCTCCTCCGGAAACTTCACCGCGATTTTTAGCATGGGCAACAGCATTGCGACGGCTACCAAGCATCGAGGTAACCGTTTGATGAACCATATCCAGATTCCACTTAGCGCCAAAAATACTCTCCGGCAAAACGACAGACCCGACTTCTTTTCCTTCCTGGTTGTATACTTTTGATTCCATGATTACTTTATGCGGTAATTTCTAACATTGTTCCCCTCGAACCAGGAACTGAGCCGGTTACCAGCAAAATATTCTGTTCAGGTAAGACCGCCTCAATTTTGAGATTGTCTACTGTGATACGGTCACCGCCCATTCTTCCGGCCATTCTCATACCTTTCACGACACGTCCTCCGGCGCGACCAGCTCCTCCTATTGCACCGGGTTCCCTCTCTGAATGCTTCTGGCCGTGAGTGCGACTTCCTCCCTTAAATCCGTGACGTTTTACAACCCCCTGGAAACCCTTCCCTTTGGAAGTTCCACTCACTCTGATTTTTTCGCCCAAATTGAAATTGGCCACAGTGACCTTATCACCTACTTTGTAGCTTGCAATATCGTCAATTCTGAATTCTCTGAAATGAGCAAAATTGCTACCCAAAGCCTTAGTGTGCCCCTTTTGGGGCTTCTTTGCCCGTGATTCCTTGATGGTACCAAAACCGAGTTGAACAGCATTATAACCATCGGTTTCTACGGTCTTAATTTGTGTCACGGTCATAGGCTCAGCAACAATCGCCGTAACAGGAACAACCGCCCCGTCACCACGAAAGTTCTGGCTCATATTAACTTTTTTACCTACTATGAATTTCATTTTACGAAATACGATACCAATATACGAATGATACGAATCTTACGAATGACTGCGAATTAAATGCTCAGAATAAAAAAAGCCGTAAGGCTCGTTTTTCGATTGCACTAAGGTAACAAAAGCTAGCTAAAATGTCAAAGCTCGCTCGCCTTTGGCTTTGGCGAAGTACGGATAAAATTCTGCTGAATTTTTCCTCGTGCTCGCCTCGGTCAGGCTCGCAAGTCTTCGCCAAAGCCAAACGCTCGCTTTAATCCTTCGCTTTTGATTACAAAAGCTCAGTGGAAAACTTTAGCAAAATTCAAAATGGGCATCATTTCTGGGAATTGAATGATGCCCATTTTGAATTTCAGTTGACACTAAAATGAAAAAGCCTATATTTCTCAGTAGAAAGTACTGCCATGAAAAAAAGAAAAAGACGAGCCCGAATGTCGAAAGCAAGGTTTCTGGAGATCAACGAAAAGAAAATCGGTCTCATACAAAAAAAATTTGGACACGGTCTGACAGATTCTGAAAAAAAAGAGCTTGTTAAGTTCCAAGACCTCGCTGGCAAATACATTCAACAAATGGGTCCATCAGAGCCCGCAATGAGCAGGCATGGTCGCCACACATAAGCTAAAAAACTGTCTCCCATCAGCACAGATGTCGCGTAACGACATCTTTTTTGTAAATTTAAAATTTGACACTTCAGTGTCTAATGGATATTGTTTTCCCGGAGTAGAAAAATTATGTTCTCCCAAATCATCGTCCAAACTAGGACAAAAACAATCCGATTCAAAACCGAGATTCATAAAAACCTCTCGCCTGCCGCGTTCAATCTGCATCCCGATGACTTCTACCTCCACCTGGGTAAAGCCATCCCCGAGTGCCCCCACTTCGAAATAGAAATCCTCGCGCCTCCAGCAAAGACTCTCGCACCTTGGGGGCGGAAGCATCTACACGTCTCATGCGAAAATCGGCCTTTTATCTGCTGGCCACATAGAATTCCCGACGAGGAAACCGCCGTTGTACTGACAAAAGTTTGGTGCATAGGTGTCGCATTCACCATTGAAACCGGTACTGATTTCAATCAAATATTCGAGGAGGCCGAAAAGGACAGCGAAAAGTTTGTCCGGATTATGAAGGAAAAACACGGCATAGAAATTTTTGCCGAGACACAAACCGAGCACTGTTGAATTACAGTGCTTTTTATATGTTATCCTTAAATAGGAGGGTAGAGATCATGTTGACTAAAAAGTTCATTTTGAAAATCGCTAGGTCAAAATACTCGGGAGGGATGCCTCCAAAATCGCGTTTCGTTTTTGTGAGATTTGACCAAATTGGACAACGGCCAAAGATTTTTTCGAAAACCCGGCCGCCGTTTCTACCGACCGAAGAACCTTCTTACCCGCCCACCAAGAAACCACGTTACAATCGACCAAGAAAAACCAAACGAGGGCACGGTGCCCCGAAATAGCAAAAGACGAGTTCGATGCTCGTTTTTTTCATTCGTATGATAATTGCATTTATTTACCTCCGTTATAGACTTTATTAAGCAAAGAATATTCTATGAGCACACCGAAATCCATCAAAATAACCGAACGTAAATCACAAAGACCGCCCACAACGGTAAATCCCGCGGCCGAGGCCAAATATCAAGCTGACCGGAGAAGTGCCCTCAAGGAGAGACTCGCCGGCGGCGAAGAAGTTGCGGTAGAGCCATTGCGTTCTAGTCAAGGTTCCTTGCATTTTGAAGTCACGCGAAGACCCGAGTAGAAATCGGGTTTTTTCTTAGAAGAAAATCGGCGGGACGAAAGTCCTGCCGATTTTCTACAACATTTTCACATCTATAATTCACACCTGAGGGAAGCGACATGTTTGTCATGGCATCTTCCAAACACACCAGTTCTTCATTTTTAACAGCTAGAGTTACGCAGGAATAAAGCACATTTCACATTTAAATACTCCAAAACCTATGATTAAAATTACCTTTCACTCCTTAAGCACAGCAATTATGCTGTTTAGCATTGGTTGCGACATAAAGCAAAGTCCACCACGTCAGGGCGAAAACGTTTCTGTCAAAGACACGAAGGTTGCCACTCCGGTAGCCAAAAGACCAGCAAATATTGCAGACTACGGTCTACAAATTGACCTCACTGCAGAAGAAGCCGGCTCGATGTTAGAGAGCACTAATCATGATTGGTGGGTCAATTCCGGCGGATATTTTTTCGTCAAAAAAGGCATTGGTAGCAGCGTGCAAGGCGACTTACCATCGACTGACCGATGGTTCCGGTTATACAAAAGCTCAAATCCGACGGATACCGATGACGGTAAACACCCGCAAAACATCTTCCGTCTCATGACAAAAAAGAGCCTCGGGGACGTGCGCCAGATTGCCTACTTCAAAATCAATGCCTATAACGCCAGCGCCAGTCCAAACAGGGAAGGTCATAATGGTATTTTATTCTTCAGTCGATACCAAGATGGCGACACGTCGTACTACACCGGCCTTCGAGTGGACGGCAGGGCCATAATCAAAAAGAAAGTGAACGGTAAATATTTCACTCTAGCCCAGCCAAAAATAATAGAGGGTGCGTTTAACCGAAATACGAGGCCCAACCTATTGCCGTTGGACACATGGATTGGCATGTGGAGCGAAGTTAAAACCAAATCTGACAAAACCGTGGCAATTACAATAGCAATCAGCTTGAAAGAGAACCCAAATCTCGATACCTGGTCGAAAACGGAAACCCTCGATGACGGCGATGTCGGCGGGCCGCCCATACAAGAGGCGGGCTACGCAGGCATTAGGAGCGACTTCATGGATTTGGAATTTAAAGAGTATCAACTGAACAACTAATACCATCCCCAATTAACCCGTGGACACATTATCGCGTCTCGTCTATACTAGGGATATGGCAAAACCCCTTT
>MHRK01000037.1 GCA_001820955.1 Candidatus Taylorbacteria bacterium RIFCSPHIGHO2_02_FULL_43_32b | reverse complement strand
CCATCGGTGGGGGTCAGGCTCTCACCTCCCCTAGGCGTCATAGCCTTGGTAGGCTTTTACCCTACCAACTAGCTGATACCGAGCAGGCCGCTCAAGAAGCGTCTTACGACTTTATCCGCACACTAACTTTATCATCGTTGTCTTGTATCATAAGTATCAGAACATGTCTGATGCCTAATTCTTCCGTTGTCGAAAACTTGATAGTTGTGAGACAACTGAAAGATACAATGACAAAGTTAGTGTGCGGAACTATCGAGAATTACCCCGTCTTTCGACGAGCTATGCCCGACTTCAAGGTGCGTTCCTACTTTTTACTACCTCGTCTGCCGGTTTCCAGCACCACTTTTGCAATAATGGAAATATATCCCATTCCGACAAAAGTGGTGCTGGACCCCTTGACTTGCATGCCTTATCCACGCCGCCAGCGTTCATCCTGAGCTAGGATCAAACTCTTAAATAAATTGTAAATTAATTTACAAAGTTTTTTAGAACGGAACAAAACAAAGAATACTACTTGCCTCGCCAAAGCTCGAAATCGAGCGAAGGCGGGATGTTTCAATATTTTGAATTCTAATTCATCCTAATTCAACCTACCAATAAGATAGGATTTTGGAATTGCAACCCGTCAATTTTCTGCTAAAGAAAATTGAACAAGTTTTGTGCGTAGTACTTGTCCTGCTTGCCTTTTGGCAAAGCAGAACTAAACTCATTTTTTCTACTACTTGCATTTGCACTTACTTTTAACCCGCGTCTTCTTGCGGGTTCCCTATTCAACTGTCAAAGACCACCATCTAACCCTATCGTCAGATGAGGCTCAAAATAGCAGCCTTCTCCATATGATTGGAGCGTGAGAGTCATTATATACACAATGAAAAGGCTGTCAACCCCGTTAAAGGTTGAAAAAATGTTGATTAAAAAGGCTTAAAACTATAAGTGACAACTCCCAGTTATAGAGGCTAAATTACGCCTACTCGACCTCTAACGGGGTCAACTACCCTACAGCAGAACAAAGCCATTTATCCACAGTTTATCAACATACACCTAAAACCATAAAAAAAGGGGCGAAAAACCCCTTTATTTTCAATATTTGCCTTCCAAGATAGCGTACTCAATACCATCAACCAATGCAGTCAAACTTGCCAAAATGGAATCCTCGCTAACTCCGATAGATGTCCAAGTGTCCTCCCCGCGGGCAGTTTTGATAAGCACTCGTGTTTTGGCTGCCGAACCTTTGCCTCCATTCAAAGACTCGACTGAATAACCCACCAAACCTACCCCATTAAGGATTGGAAAATGTTCCTCCAGAGCGGCGCGAAGCGCTAGATCCAAAGCGTTTACCGCACCGTTACCGTCAGAAACGCTACTTTTTTCTCGTTTTCCCTGAACGGAAACCTTAACGATTGCCTCGTTGACACTTTCCGCATGGCTGTCCAAGAAGACCCCTCTTTGAGAAACATGGTAGGAAATAACTTTGAAAGGCAGAGTGCGCACACCCATCTCTTTTAAAACGAATAGCTCAAGAGATGCCGGGGCAAGCTCGTAGTCCAGACCCTCATTTCGCAACATACCAAGCTTGGCCAAAATTCGGCACCTTTCAGCATTGTCATCCACCATTTTGAAGACTACATCTGTAGCAGATAAACATTCAGTTGTCATAAAGAACTCCACTTCTCCTTCCAAGAAAAGCAGTCTCCTTTTAACCCACTCAGGCTAAACGAAAACCAGCTCTTTCTTGGTGAAGAGCTGGCTTGTACTTGAATCCTTACTTACTGAGATTTAAACACGAGCTAGCCCTCCACCTTGTGGGGTAATAATGATACCAGTAATGATAATGGCTACTTGGTTAAACACAATAATTATATATTAAGCAATCAATTCAGTTTGTCAAATAAAAAAGGCCGGAGTTTTCCAGCCTTGTTCGGTCAATGACCGTACTTACGTTGTTCAGCTTGGCGTTCCCTCGCCGCTCGCGACAACCGTCGATGAATCTTGTCAAACTCCCTGCCTTTTTGACACATAACGGCCATGAGTCCGTCATCATCACTCTGTTTTGCCTTATTCAAGATTAAGGCGGCTTCTTCCCGCCGACCTCCAAACAAAGCACCTAGAGCCTGACTATCGGGTGTGCTTTCCATATTATCGGTATGGTTTGAACTTTTCGTGATTCGGTCTACACGCCTTGGCGCCAGCTGGGACCTATTTGATCCATGGCATTATCGAACGCTTGCTGCATAAGCGGGTGGAAATCATCCATACCGCAACTACCTTTCTTGACGGCCCGGCCAGTGACAGGCTGACCTCCGCTTAAGGGTTGGACGATGACGTGAGCTTTGCCAGCCGTCGTGCTAACTTCCATTCCGGTGCAACGCAGTCCGCGTGCGGCCAACATGGCCTTATTTGTTTCACTGATCATAATTCAAAGAACTGTTACAGTTAGATTTTTGGCACTTTACCAGAAACAAAAATCCCAGCTTCCTAAGTGGAGAGCTGGCTTGTTTTCGTAAATTTATTGATTCTTGAATCTAACTTCTTGAATCTGATTTATGGGCACAAGCAAGATCTCCACTCTTTTTGAGTAGCTCTAGTCCTAGAAGAAGACCCGAATTCTTGCTTGTTAATCGCATAATTAAAGGTTATACCTCAACTTTTTTAATGTCAATACTTTTGAACTATATTTAAAAAGAATGCCTTAGGCACTCTTTCTGCTCGAGATAAATCCTCTTGGAGGAACAACATGGTCATGCCTCACCAAAGGCTGAAGATACTCCAGAACCCGTCGCATTTGATCAGCTATTTCCTTGACTTGTCTTACCTCATCCTCTGAAAAGGTTTTGCACTTTTTCATAAAGAACTCCTTCCTATTTATCATAGGATAAAATCGATATTATCGCTATTTTTTAATACCTGATTGTTAATTCCTAATTCTTATCCTTAATTCATTATTCCTAATTCTTTCCCCTGTTGCGCTGCCATTTTTCCACAGTAACCAAAAGAGGTGAAGCAATAAAAATCGACGAGTAGGTACCGGCCGTGATACCGATAATGAGAACCAGGGAGAAGTATTGGGTAGATGCCGGGCCAATGAAATACAAAACAACCAGGGCAAGCAAGGTGCTAAGTGATGTATTGATTGAACGCACAAAAGTCTGCCCAATGCTTTTGCCAACAATAGCGGAAAACTCACTCCCTTTTCTGCCGTATTCATGTCTCAAATTTTCTCGCACGCGGTCAAAAACAACGATAGTGTCATGAACCGAAAAGCCCAAGACCACCAAAATGGCAGTCACAAACAAAGTGTCGATTTCTACTCCGTAAAATTGCCCCAAAACAGCAAAAACACCGGCGGGAATGGTAATATCATGAATTAAAGCAATAACGGCGATGAGTCCATATTTCCAAGAGGCAACCGGCTCGGAGACCTTGCGAAAAGCAAACGCGATAAAAAGCACGATTGCAAGAAGTACAAACCCGATAGCCCATAGAGACTTTATCGCGGCTTCTCTCCCAAGTAACGGACCAATAGCACTAAAACGAGTTTCTTCAACTTGAATACTCTCCCCATCCGATGCTGTGGAAACTGCCATCGATACCTCCTCATGTTTTGCATCGTCTAATGGAGCCGAACGAATTATGTAACTGTCGGTTGAAGCTTCCCTTATTGACAAACCTCCAATGTCTAGAGCGCTAAGTGTGTCCATGAGTTCGGACACCGACGGTCTCTCCGAAGCATATTTCAACTCCATGATTGAGCCTCCTTTGAAATCAATACCCAAGTTCAACCCCCAAACCGCAAGCATAATAACCGAAGCAGAAAATAACACCGCCGAAATCACGTAAAATATTTTTCTGTTTTTTACAACTGGCATACAAATATAAGAATGCTACTAAATCTTAACCTGTCTGCGTGTACACACAGGTAGACTAATGACTACTAATCCCCGAACTCTGTTTTCATTCGTATACATTCGCAAAATTGGCGTCATCAGTATATTGGCATTATCTAATACCGCTGGTAAACAAAAATCTTGATAACTTGCTATCCTTCAATCGCATGGCCAAAAGTAATGTTCGAGACGCCGTAATGGCCGTGAACATGCTTGTCAGAACACCGATACCAAAGACAAGAGCAAAACCCTTGATAATATTGGTGGTAGCAAAAAAATATAAAATCGTCGCCGTTATAATACTAGAAAGATTGCTATCCCGGATAGAAAGCCACGCTCTTGCAAAGCCTTCCTTCATCGCATCTTCAAGAGTGCGCCCCATTTTCAATTCTTCTTTCATTCTCTCAAAAATCAAAATATTGGCGTCGACAGCCATGCCAAGCGACAGAACAAATCCGGCAATACCTGCGGCTGTCAAAGTAACAGGAATGAGTTTGAAAATGGCCAAGTTCAAAATGACGTAAATTAGCAAAGCAATAGACGCCAACAGACCTGGCAAACGGTACCAAACAATCAAGAAAATCGCGATTATAACGAACGACCACAAGCCCGCCTTCAAACCGGCATTCACGGCCGCAGTGCCAAGAGAAGGACCAATTGTCTCAGTAGACACAAGGGAAATGGGCATAGGAAGAGCACCGTAGTTGAGATTCCTGACAAGCGTCCTAGCCTCGTCAATTTTAAAGTTTCCGCTTATTTGAGCTGTCCCCTCCAAAATAACCTCTCTTATAACCGGCGTTGAAATGGGCACACCATCAAGAAAAATAGCTACGACTCTGCCGATATTGTCTCTTGTAATGTCGCCAAACATTTTTTTCCCTTCACTGTTGAAATCAATGGTCACTTGAGGTTCGCCGGTATTTGGATCGAATGTCAAAGTGGCACGCTTTAAATATTGGCCGGTCAACCCTGTCGGGGAAAAAACTTCATCAATAGTTTTTTGTTGCAATTCTTCTTCACTCAATCCGGGAAATTCGTTTGCCAGCTTAAATTCAAGTAGCGGAGTCTGACCGATCATGGCGACTGCGTCTTTTACATCAGTTACCCCTGGCAACTCGACAATGAGCCTCTCCTCCCTTCCTGACCCAAGAACGCCCCCCTCCTCAACCTGGACCAACGGCTCGGATACGCCGAACATATTTACCCTGCGTTCGATAACATCTCGAAGGGCGGTCATTGCCGAATTGATATCCGACTCCAATACTTTTGATGTATCGGCACGATAAACAAGATGAGTCCCGCCGTTCAAATCCAAACCAAGCTTAAAGGCATAATTCGAAACCGACGCGACGGGAGTGCTTGAAGCTGTCTCTCCGGGTACCATTTTTACCAACTCAGTCTGATATACGAAATAACCAACCACCGCGGCAACGGCGATCAAAATAAGAGCGGATATTCTTCGTTTTGCCATATAAGTCGATATT
Organism: Candidatus Taylorbacteria bacterium RIFCSPHIGHO2_02_FULL_43_32b; assembly: GCA_001820955.1. Lineage (GTDB taxonomy): Bacteria > Patescibacteriota > Minisyncoccia > Phycocordibacterales > 2-02-FULL-43-11 > 2-02-FULL-43-11. The sequence goes on along the minus strand of MHRK01000037.1, from coordinate 973 downwards.
ATAGATATTTTTCATGATTATGCACCTTGACAAACATGATATAGTAAGTAAAATCACAACAAGCACATTCCTCCCATTAAATCCTATGAAGAAAATTGTCTGGACCGGTCGACTTGGAAACTACTCTCGGAAAGCAATCCGATTCTCAACAAGGAGAGACCGGGAGAAAGCCTTGCATTTGGTGTGGCACGACCCTGAGTTGGTCGGCCTACCAAGAGACCACGCTGATGGCGATACTCTTGTAGTGCCAAGCCAATCCGTTCCTTTATTCCGCAAGAAAGGCATCAAATTCCGTGTGTACAAAGTGAAAAACCAGCGCTAGCATCAGCGCTTTTTTCTTTGCTTTAGTTCCCCGCCTCGCAGACAAAGAGCTAATTCATAATTCATCCTATTCAGCTCCTTAATCCCCTCCTAAAAAGGAATAATTTGCTTTTGAATCGAAATCGGAAATTAAAAAATAAAAAAAGCCGGCTTAAGCCGACCCGAAATGCATAACTGTTATGGTACCTAAAATATGTCCTTCGAATTCTTGGGAATAATTCGAGATAATTATTGTGGCAAGCCAACCACCAGCCTTCTCAAGTCGACCGAGAAGCGGCGTGTCGGGCCAAAAGATCAACTTGATATCACCGACGTTGTAATATTCTTCAACGATTTTAGACACTTCGTCGTCATCTATTGGATCACAGCGAAATCTAAAATCGTCATCGTCTCCCTCCACCTCTCCGCCATGTAATCGCTCGACCAAAAAATCCCGCAGAGACAGGGTAATCTCATCAGTATTGGCATTCATATTTTTTGAACTGCTGAAATAGACATTACCATTATATTTTCTTGAGTCAATATTCCCCATACAAAATCACTAGTGTCCCATTAAAATTCTCTCGAAAATGAAAAACCCCTTGATGTGAGCCATAATGTGTCTGTCGGACTCATTATGAATCTCAATTCCCGAAAGGGGTTTTTCGTATGT
>MHRK01000036.1 GCA_001820955.1 Candidatus Taylorbacteria bacterium RIFCSPHIGHO2_02_FULL_43_32b | reverse complement strand
TAATTTCTAAACGCTCTGTCCGACACAAATCTTTGACCTTTTTCATATCACAATTCTATTACCAAGTGTCCTAACTGAGAACGGAATGGGGGGCGGCCTAAGCTTTGGTAAAAGAAATTCCAAAGTGCCAATAAGGCGGCCAAAACGGTTTTCTGAAGCTATTGAAAGATTAGAATATGAAAAATAAGCAGTCTCAGTTTGCAGTTGTCTGCTGGTTCGATGTTACGGAAAACAGGGGATATCTGAGAGTGGCCGGCGAGCCAAGAGATATTTGGTTCAATTTGGACACACAACGGCAAGTTGCGGATGGGCTATACCAGCCAGAGTTTGGACAGAAATCTCCCAAAGAAACTCAGATTCCTGTGCAGGGTTCCCATGTGATGGTGAGTCTTCGGGAGAGGTACGAGCAAGTCGCTACTCGCCGTGGCTATCGTTCGGTGAGGATGATTGAAGTGGAAGCCTGGAACTACTGTTTTGAGTTTAAGGATAGCGAGAGGCGTATTGCCTCGCGCCCGGTCTACAAAGTGACGCAGTTTGCGTTTACGAACGGCCAGTTAATTGCCGGTTCACAGTTTGAGGCGGGGAAGGGAACGTTTGAAGTTCTCCGATTTCAATTCGAGAATCAGCGCTTGCCGACCAAAGTTTTGGATTTGTATTACAACTATCGGGTCGAGCGGATGAGCGGTGACGTTTGGGTTGATTGCACAGCGCAGATGGCAGAGAGGTTTTGTTTGCCAGCATGGCATTACGAGGTTGATTGCATTAGCCCAAAGGCACAAAATGGGCGCGCGGCCCCTCTTAAGAAATTTTCTGACATCAAGATTGAGAAGGTACTTGAGGCTACTATGGGATAGTTTGGAACGGATCTTTGCCCCGCTTTCTTTCGAAAGCGGGGCTTTTTCATACTTCAAATATCTGTTAATGTTGTTTGTGATGAACTATCAGGATTTTTTTATGGGCAAAAAGATAACGCAGATGGGGCTCGGTCTTTTGGGGCGGGGAGTTCAGGATGCCGAATTTTTAGTGGAGTGTGGCGCCGATTTAGTCGTGACCGATTTGAAGAGCTCTGAAGATTTGGAGCAATCAGTGGAAAAAATTAAAGGTAGGATAAATTCGATTTTGGCCAAAAATTCTGAAACAGACACCAGGTGTCTGGGAACTGCACAATTTGTTTTGGGCGAGCATCGCCTTCAAGATTTTAAGGACAGGGATTTAATTTTGAAAGGGGCAGGTGTGCCGCTTGATTCGCCATTTATCGAGGAAGCAAGAAAAAATAAGATACCGATTGAGATGGATGCCTCGTTGTTTGCCAAACTCGTTCGCGACCTGTTTGATCCCGAACGAAGTCGAGGGGCCAAATTAGCTCCGGGAGACACCCTTCGACAAAGCTCAGGGCAAGTGACAATTGTCGGCGTGACCGGCACAAGGGGAAAGTCGACTACAACAATGTTGATTTATGAAATCGTGAAGAAGGCTCTAGGCTCTAGGCATCTAGGAACTGGGGAAAGCAGGGTCTTCTTAGCAGGGAATATTAAAGACAAGGCGACCTTGCCGCTCCTCAAAGACGTTAAAGAGAGTGACTATGTTGTTTTGGAGTTGGATTCGTGGCAACTTCAAGGTTTCGGCGAGTCAAAAATTTCACCTCATATTTCGGTTTTTACGACTTTTTATCCCGACCATATGAATTACTATGGGGGCGATATGGATAAATATTTTGAAGACAAGGCGAATATATTTAGATTCAAGAATAAATCAGAAGAAAACATACTGATTTCAGGTGAGCAAGCTTTGCCGTTTATTCAAAAGTTTTATCCTGAAAACGCAAAGAAAGCGGTTGTTGCCCGCGCCGTGGCGGTTCCCAAAAGCTGGAGGATAAAGTTGTTAGGAGAACACAATTGTTTGAATATTGCATGCGCAATCGAAGCGGCGCGGGCAATGAAAATCGACGAGGATATAATCAAAAACGTTGTCGAAAATTTCAGTGCGGCTGAAGGAAGGCTGCAGTTTGTAAAGGAGGTAAGGGGAATCAAAATTTACAACGACAATAATTCAACAACTCCGGAGGCTAGCATCGCCGCCTTGAAAGCGATCGATGCGGAATTCAAAATTACGAATAATGAATTAAGGGAATGGAGAAAGATAATTTTGATAATGGGAGGGGCAGATAAGAATTTGGATATGTCGCATCTAACGGAGGAGATACCGAAATATTGCAAAGCAGTTTTTTTGATTCCTGGGACGGGAACGGAAAAATTACGAATTAGGAATAATGAATTAGGTATGATGGAAGAAAAAACCCTAATTCATAATTCATACTCCATAATTCAAAAAGCGCCTTTGTGCAAAACTTTGGATGAAGCCGTTACTAAAGCTATTGATTCCGCTGAATCCGGAGATACTGTTCTCTTTAGTCCGGCATTTGCCTCATTCGGATTATTTAAAAATGAATACGATAGGGGAGAGCAGTTTCTTAAAATAATAGATAGTGTGTAACTTTTTTCGGAGGTATAGAAAAACCGGATTTTCGCGAAGCGAAAATCCGGGTATCCACCTACGTATCTTAGAAGGTTTTTTTTGCGTGATCTCGAGTGCTTCTTTTACTCTTAGAGTTTGTTCGCTACAGGTCTACCCAGACAACTGCTAGGATTGCTGGTCGGAATGCCGATAAAACCGGGTTCCTCAGGTTGATCGATGTGGATTTTTTTGAGTTTCGATCTGTTTAGCTCACCAAGAACCTTTTTGAGATTCGGAATGTTCTTTTTTGTTTTATGTTTTTTCATGTGAACCCCCTACGGAAGTCTATCTGCCACGTGTACTTTGTCAACAGCATTTTTTTGCTGTAGGATTCCATTCATGGTCACAAAAAATGATTTGCACGACGTAAAAAAACCTTTTTTACTCGGCATTGGCGGAATTGGTATTTCGGCTATTGCCAGAATGTTTCTTGCGGAGGGCAAAGAGGTTTTCGGTTCGGATTCGAGTGATTCGGAGATTATTGCGGAACTAAGGAAAGTTGGGGCAAAAATTGAAATCGGTCAGTCTGTCGATTTGGTGCCGAGGGGTGTTGATCTAATAATCTATACAGTGGCGATTGAAGTTGCGGAACCGAAACTTATCCATACATTGAAAAAAGGAAATGTGCCGGTTCGATCCTATCCGGAAATTCTAAATATAATTTCCAAAGACAAATTTACAATCGCGGTTTCTGGGACTCACGGCAAAACTACCACTACGGCGATGATTGCTCAAATTATGATTGATGCCGAAATGGACCCCACGGTTATAGTAGGGTCACTTTTGAAAGATTCCAAATCAAATTTTGTTGCCGGTAAGAGCAAATATTTAGTTGTCGAGGCGTGCGAATACAGGAAATCGTTTTTGAATATAAATCCAACAGTCGCCGTTATTACGAATATCGACAACGATCACCTCGACTATTATAAAGATGTTGGCGATATTGCCCGGGCCTTCGGCGAATTTGTATCACTTATACCCAAAAACGGAGTGGTGGTTGCGGATTTGAAGGACGAGAATGTAAAAATTGCTATTAAGGATTTTACAAAAGAAAAGGTGGATTATGTTTTGCAGTCGGATCTCGACCTCGATCTAAAAGTGCCAGGTAAGCATAACATCCAAAATGCCAAAGCTGCGCTTGCTGTTGCGAAAATTTTGGGCATTAAGCGCGATGACGCGGTGAGATCATTAAATAATTTTGGAGGAACGTGGCGGCGTTTTGAATATAAGGGAAAGTCGAAAGGGGGCGCGTTTGTTTATGATGATTACGGGCATCATCCGACAGAAATAAAGGCGACTCTTCAGGGCGCGAGAGAGATTTACAAGGAAAATAAAATTATTGTGGTTTTTCAGCCCCATCTGTATTCAAGGACAAAAATACTGCTTGATGATTTTGCTAAATCATTTTATTTGGCAAATGAAGTAATTTTGGCGCCGATTTATGCCGCGAGAGAAACTTCTGACCCTATGATTTCCTCAGAGATTTTAGCGAAAGAAATATCAAAAAATAACGCGATAACAAGAGTTAAGAGCATGAATAATTTTAGGGAGATTGAAGCTTATCTTCTTTCCGAATTAAAAAAAGACGATGTTTTGATTACTATGGGGGCGGGGGAAGCAAATAAAATTTCTGACAAGCTTGTTTTGTAGTAGTACAGGGATCTTGTAATTTAATCTTTGGATTTTTGCTCCATTTTCTACACGTTGGGTATCATTTAGCAAATCTATTCCAATATTCTCAAGAACATTGGAATAGATTTAAAAATAGTGTAAAGTAGCATTATGGATTTCAATAAATTTGAGCGGCTGGTCCGGGGCTTCTCCAATCACCGTCGAATAGAAATCATGGATCTACTTTTCCGTGATCCAGAACTGTCAGTGGAAGAAATTTCTGAGCGTTTAGATATTAATTTTAAAACTGGTTCCGAACACATACGGCGTCTTGCCATTGCCGGATTGGTGATTAAGCGTCACGCTGGAAATAATGTGCGACACAAACTTACCGAAAGTGGTTTAGCTATTCTTAAATTCTTGAGAACACTAGAATAGTTTAGGTTGGTGTATGCCAAACGGTGTTGTAAATTATCGAATATAAATAACATGTCAGGAAAACTTTATGTCGTTGCCACTCCTATAGGGAATTTAGAAGACATTACGTTGAGGGCGCTTAGAATACTCGGGGAGGTCGATATCGTTTATTGCGAAGATACGCGAGAGGGCAAAAAATTGCTATCGCATTTTGATATTCATAAGCCGCTTGATAGTTTTCATGCGAGGAGCTCTCTGTCAAAGATAGAAAAAATAGTTGAGGATTTGAAAATGGGGAAGAATTTGGCGGTGATTTCAGATGCCGGAACTCCGGCAGTTTCTGATCCCGGATTCGTTTTGATTTCCGAAGTGAGAAGGTCTTTGCCCGAAGCAGAAATTTACGCGGTTCCCGGGCCGTCGGCTTTAACGGCCGCTATTTCGATTGCCGGTATGGCGACAAATACGTTTGTTTTTTACGGTTTTCTTCCTCACAAAAAGGGCAGGGAGACTATTTTAAAAGAGATAATGGCAAACAACAAAGCCTCGGTTTTCTATGAATCGTCCCATCGCATATTGAAGACACTCCAATCGCTGGCCGTTCTATTGGAACCAACCAGGCGAATTGCGATCGCTAGGGAGTTGACCAAAATATACGAAGAATTAAAAAGGGGGAGCGCGAAAGATTTATTGGATTATTACACGAATAACCAAGATAAGGTGAGAGGGGAATTTGTCGTTATTGTCTCAGGCGCCGATTAAACCCTCTAGAAAATTTTTTTACTGGAAGCGGCCAGAACGCCTGCCGGTTTAGGCAGGCATGAATGGCCGCACTAAGTATAAGTACGGGCGCCTGCCCGCGCGTACTCGCAGGCGGGGAGCCCGTTCTTCTCCAGCAAAGAACACCTCTTCGAGTCTGAAGACTTTCAGAGTCTGAACGACCTGATCTGCGCGGAGCGGTCCCGATCTCTAACGACCTGCGCTCCGCGCAGGGTTCCTTACGATTTGATACCTGGATAAAGATAAAATTTTCAAATTTTGTCTAAAAATTCGTAATTTGGAAAAAGCCTATCGAAACAAGTTGAGGGAAGTTCGCAGATTTAACGAATGATTTGCTCGCGCACTCCGTGTAGTATGGGCGTATGAAATGCATAGAAAGGAATAGTTGCGTAAAAAGATGTGGTTTAATAATGTTACTATAGTAACATTATTAAACCACATTGAAATTATTTCATAAACATATTTCATAAACATTTTTTTTGATATTAAAGATAGGTTCTTGAGCTTCTATACTCTTCGTTGTCTCAAAGATTTTTGTGGCAGAACGTTCAGCTGAGGTATTTAGTTTTAAAAAACACATCTCAGTCAACGTATTGCTATGTGAATTGTGTCAAGAATATTTAACAGGAAGAGCAGGGTTTTAAAACATTTTGTGAAAGTAGGCCGAAAACGCGTTCGATGTTGCCCTTCTTTGACTGAAGTAATAGACTTGTGTCGGAGAAGTCTGAAGCATGAATACGGCAAATAATAGTCAGAGTTATATTTACGCTCTGCCTTTGGAAGATGTGCGGGAAGAGTACGTGGCAAACCGCAAGCAGTTTTTAAAATGCGGGGCGGCGATTCGCCGAGCATCGCGCCTTTTCGAAGAATTAAGATCATTTTGCCTTCAGACTCAGAAATTTTCAGCTGTTTCCGCTGATGAATTGGAAAAAATCAGCCGCTGGTGCTGTCTATTGAGGGCTGACCTTGAGTTCTTTAAAAAGGATTATTTTAGACTTCTGCGGTCTGTTCGTGCGGTTAGAGCGGAGTTAGCCAATCGTAAGAAGAGACGCAGTCTCTAACGTACCCGTCTTTTGTAACATAAAGGCGGGTTTTTTGTGGATTACGTTTCCTATGTAATGTATAATTTGTTCATGCCAAGGAAAACGCTAACTTTTCTAGGAATAATTTTAGTTCTTGTCGAGCTCGGCGGATTGCCAAACCAGTGGAAGACTGTCTATGGTGCAATGGTCGGGATCATTCTCATCATTATAGCTTTGGTTAAAAAAGGCGACAGTGCATATACAGATGATGACAGTAGTTTCAAAAGGGTTATGACTGATGAACAAAGCCAGAGCCATGAAAATGAAGAAAGAAAAAAAGTTCGCGACTAGAAAAAGATTTTATTTTTTTCTCGCTGCGGTTAGTTTGGCCGCAGTTTTAGTTGTTGGCGGATATACGCTGGCTCCTAAATGGGCAAAAGCCACGTATGAAAGGGAGCTCGGTACGGGCGAATTGAGAGGCACTCATTTGCCGACCCCGGAGGCGGTGCGAGGGATTTACATTACATCGTGCGTAGCCTCGGCAAAGACAATAAGGGAAAAAATTTTGAAAGAAATCGAAGGAACCGCCATAAACTCTATTGTTATTGATGTAAAAGATTATTCCGGCCGAATATCCATTCCAACCGAAGACCCGACTCTTGTTACTAAAGATTCCAAAGGTTGTTTTGTTAAAGACATGGAGCAGTTTGTTGCCGAATTGCACGAGAAAGGATATTACGTCATAGGTCGGATTTCAGTTTTTCAAGACCCCGTGTACGCGAAATTGCATCCGGAATTGGCCGTTCAAAAAAAAGACGGCAGTGTTTGGAAAGATCGCAAGGGCCTGGCTTTTATAGATGTGAGCGCGCGGCCTTTTTGGGACTATATAGTTAAGATAGGGAAAGAATCTTACAACTTGGGTTTTGATGAATTAAATTTTGATTACATGCGTTTTCCGACGGATGGGGATATGAAGGATATCAATTTTCCCTGGACTCTTGATATGGAAAAAAAAGAAGCTCTGCGGCAATTTTTCGGCTATTTACATAAACAGTTTCGAGATAGTAAAGCGGTGCTCTCGGTTGATTTCTTTGGCATGACTACTACCGATACGGGTGATATGAATATTGGCCAATATTTGGAATTTGCTTTGCCATATTTCGATTATATAGCCCCAATGGTTTATCCATCGCATTATCCTCCGTCTTGGAATGGCCTTGCCAATCCCGCGGCCAATCCTTATGAGGTGGTGAAATATTCTATGGAGAGGGCCTACATGCGAGCGTCCTCGACCCCTCACAAATTAAGACCGTGGCTTCAGGATTTTAATTTGGGGGCCACCTATACGGCAGACATGGTCATGGCACAAATGAAGGCGGTTTATGATTCCGGGCTTACGAGCTGGATGCTTTGGTCGCCTTCGAATAAATATACGGCGGGGGCATTAAATTTCGCAAAATAATTCATCTCACTTTTTTGCTGGAGTGCCACTTGTTACATTGACATTAATCAATCTATGTATTGTAACTTGACAGAAAAATTTTCTTCTGATACAATCTTTCGCAGAACACCTTTGTAGTCGGGCACGATTTGCCAGGCTAAGAGCACAAAGGTTTGATCCAACAAAAAGTAAGTCAAAAGTTATGGCAGCACTGTGGAGATATCCGGGACCGAACGGAAAAACGGTAACAACGACTAAGTTCGAGGAAGTGAAGCAGTACTTGGCTTCAAAAATTCCACCGCCGGCTCCGTTGCCCCAACATCTACCGCCGCCGCGAAGGGCCCGCCATGTCATTTCATTGACAAACTAGGCCTTAGCGTTACCAAAACCCCCGTCCATTTTTGGACGGGGGAAATCATTTTACCAAAAAAAGATTTTGGTTTTTTAGCCTTTTTCTATAAAATCTCCCGTAGTATAATGATTGCGGAATAGACCCCGTACCAGAAAAGAGCTTGCATGGTTGCTCGGGGTCATTTACCAGGACATACTCCTCGACATTATCAGTCGATAATAATGAAATGCGCGAAGCCTTTTTGGCGAAGCCATTTTTCACTACGGGGTGGACAATAACTCAATAACATATTTTGCTGAAACCGATTATCGCAATCGGCGAACTCCTTTTGGCATAAAAGCTTCAGATCGGACTCGTCACGTTTACGTTATCGGTAAAACGGGGATGGGAAAGTCAACCATGTTAGAAAACATGGCTATTCAAGATATTCGAAACGGCAATGGTTTGGCATTCGTCGATCCACACGGCAAAAGTGCCGAAATGCTTCTTGATTTTGTTCCTCAAAATCGCGTTAAAGACGTTTTGTATTTTGCGCCATTCGATATGGAGTATCCCGTGGCGTTTAACATCATGGAAGATGTCGGTCCCGATAAAAGGCATTTGGTGGTAAACGGCCTCATGAGTACATTTGAAAAAATCTGGGTGGATGCCTGGAGCGCTAGGATGGCTTACATTCTCTCAAATACTTTGCTGGCGCTTCTTGAGTTTCCAGGTTCCACTCTTCTTGGCATAAACAGGATGCTTTCCGATAAGGAATATCGCAAACTGATAGTGGCCAATATAAAAGACCCTTCGGTGCGTTCGTTTTGGGTTGATGAATTTGCGAAATATACCGATAGATTCGCGGCCGAAGCTACGCCGGCCATTCAAAACAAAGTCGGTCAGTTTACGTCAAATCCATTAATTAGAAATATTATTGGCCAGGCAAATTCGACTTTTGATCTAAGGAAGGTCATGGACGAGAGGAAAATTCTGATAGTCAATTTGGCCAAAGGAAGAGTCGGCGAAGGGAACGCCAATCTTTTGGGAAGCATGATCATTACAAAAATTTACTTGGCGGCAATGTCGAGGGCCGACGCCAGCGAAACGGCTCTCAAAAATCTGCCGAATTTTTATCTTTACGTTGATGAGTTTCAATCTTTTGCAAACAAATCTTTCGCTGATATTCTTTCTGAAGCTAGAAAATACAAGTTGAATTTGACTATTGCTCATCAGTATATTGAGCAAATGGAAGAAGAGGTGAGGGCGGCGGTTTTCGGCAACGTGGGAACGATGATCATGTTTCGTGTTGGTGCGTATGACGCGGAAGTCTTGGAAAAAGAATTTGCTCCGCAGTTTACGGCTGAGGATCTTGTCAATTTGGGGAGTTATCAAATATATTTGAAGTTGATGATTGACGGAGTTTCTTCTTCGCCGTTTTCCGCCGTCACTATTCCTTTGCTCGAGAAAGGCGTGATGTCATACAAGGAGGACGTGATTAACTCATCAAGGTCCACATTTGGCAGACCGCGGAGCGCTGTCGAAAACGAAATTAAAATTTGGCATGAGCCCACGATTCCCATCGTTAAAGAGGTTAAAAAGGTTATGCCGGGAGAACAACCGCCAAGACCTATCTCGGAGCATGGCTATGTCAATCGTATCGAGAAGAAAATGGAAAATCTTCCTGAGCGGAATTTTTCCAGAGCTTCTGAAGTGCCCGTCAAACCTTTTGTAGAAGCTTTTAAAAATATTACTCCTCCCCAAAAAGAGATAAAAGTTTCCGAAAGACAAGAAACAACGGTGCAAAAAAATGTGGTTTCGTCTCATGTTCCTTTGTCTTCACTTCAAAATAATTTTTCCAAAAAAGAAGATGTGAAAGTTCGCAACGATAATATGTCCGCTTTGCGTGAAGCCTTGGCAGGAGTTCTTAAAAAAAGCACTAAGCCTGAGGAGAGCGTTTCTCATAATTTCACAAAGACGGAGCCCAAAACGCAAAGCGCGAAAGGTGTTTTGGAAAAACCTTCCTTGGCGGGGGAAGAGAGTAGAGCGGGTAATAGCCGGGAAGTTTCTCCCGACGTTCTTCGGGAAATACTTAAAGACTAGAGTGAATTTATGACAAAAATCGGAGCAATTATTTTGGGGGCTATTTCTATAGCCTGTTTGCCCTTAACGCTTTTTGCGCAGGTCATGATTTCTGAAATTATGTACGATGAAAAAGGAAGCGATGACGGGCGAGAGTGGATAGAAATAAAAAATGTCGGGGAGGCGCCGATTTTAGTGTCAGAGCTAAAATTTTTTGAGGGTGAGACAAACCACGGAATAACTCCCATTGCTGGTATAAACCTCATCAATCAAGGAGAGTGCGCGATTATATCGTCCAACCCCGCTAAATTTAGAAATGACCATAATAATTTTTCGGGTAACCTTTTTAAGGCCAGTTTTAGTCTGAATAACACAGGAGAATTTTTAGCTCTCAAAAAAGAAAATTCGGTAGAGGATTCAATTGTTTACGGAAATTCTTGGGGGGCGAAGGGTGACGGACAAAGTTTACACAGGAATTCTTTAACTACTTTTGAAGGCGGTTCTGCAACTCCCGGAATTTGCGGACAATTTTCCATTCCTTATGTACCTACAAAAAAAATTACCGATCCTAGCGTAACAAAGACAGTTGCGCCTTCGGCGGAAGATGCCCCGACAGTTGTTCCAAAAAATTACGCTAAAAAAAGCCAAAGTGTTTTAAGTGATAATTCTTCCACAAAAAATAAAGACGAGTTTTCTAATGAAGAAAAAATAAAACGCAGTGAAAATACTTTTTCGTCGACTACCGTTATTTATACCGCTTCCTCGGCCAATTCCGGGTTCAATTATGATTGGCTGTGGGGACTCTTTGGCATAGTTGCGGTCGGGTCAATCGGGGTGCTATTCTCAGGTCTGCAGAGAGAGTCGGGTTTTGAGTCGGCGAAGGATGGTGAAAGCAATGCCCCTTCCGATTTGTCTGCTCGAGATTTCGAAATAATTGAATTAAAAGATAGAGATGAAAAATAAGATTTTAATTTTTTCTTTGGCATATTATCCGACACTGGTTGGCGGAGCCGAGGTCGCAGTTAAGGAAATAACAGACAGGATAAAAGAAAGTGAAGCCAGTTTTGATATGGTTACACTTCGTTATGATCGCAAGTTGCCAAAATTTGAAAAAATAGGCAATGTTTCAGTATACAGAATAACGACTCCCAAAATCTTTTTCCCGATAGTTGCTTTTTTGAAGGCTTCTTTTCTCAATCATAAAAAGCAATATGACGTTATATGGTCAATTATGGCTAATCGTGCCGGTTTTTCTGCGCTGTTCTTCAAAATATTTCATCCGAAAACAAGATATATTTTGACCTTGCAGGAGGGGGACTCTCTCGGCTATCCCAAAGAAAGAATGGGAATCCTTTGGCCGTTTCTAAAACGGTTATTTGGGCAAATTTTTACCAGAGCGAACGCTGTGACCGCCATATCAAGTTATTTGGCCAATTGGTCGCGGGAAATGGGTAACAATAAAGTGTTTTTGGTGCCGAACGGGGTGGATGTGAAAAGAATTATGAATGATGAATTAGGGATTAAGGTTGGAGGAGGGGAGCTAAGAAAGAAGTTCGGGGTTGGAGAAAATGAAAAGGTGGTTATAACCACTTCAAGATTAGTGCCCAAAAACGGAGTGGATATTTTAATTAAAGCTATGACCTATTTGCCGCCCTCGGTTAAGCTTTTGATGGTTGGCGTCGGGGAACTTGAAAATGAACTAAAAATTTTGGCTCATGGTTTCGGCCTCAAGGATAGAGTTATATTTGCGGGTTTTGTAGAGCCTCCCAAGATTCCAAATTATTTAGGGGCGGCGGATGTTTTTGCGAGGCCGTCCCGCACCGAAGGGCAAGGAATTTCTTTTTTGGAGGCAATGGCCGTGGGCATTCCTGTTGTGGCTACACCTGTTGGCGGTATTCCCGATTTTCTGGAAGACAAAAAAACCGGGCTTTTTTGTGAAAGTCAAAATGCTGAAGATTTGGCCAGAAAAATAAATATCTTCTTGCGAGACGGGGAAGTTCGAAAAATCGTCATTGATAACGCAAGAATAATGATTAGTGAGAGATACGATTGGAATAAGATAAGTGTGGAGATGGAAAAGGTGCTAAAAGCCTAAAAAGATTTCGGCCGTCGCGATGATTAAAACGCGACGGCCGTGGCCATGACTCACCTCATTGGCGGTCGAAAGCTGACATGTTTGGGGCTATTGCCCAAGAAGAGTTGCGTGATTTGCGGTGGTAGTGAGTTTTCTTCGACAAACGGTTTGCGGTTCGCCTTGCGGCTTGTGCGGTTACGGTTTGAAGTCTCTGACCTCTGACAGTACGCTCCGTTCATATGGATTTTGATTTTGTCAGCTACTCGTTGTGAGCAACTAAAAATAATCTTACACTCATTGTTCTGTTTGTCAAAAATAAAATTTGTCTCGTCTTTGCCTCGCTGTCAGGCAGGCTATTCTTGCAACCTGCCTGTGCGAGTACTAAGACATGCCACTTCCAATAGAATTATGTGGATATTTTTGCTATCATAAAAAAGTGATAAAGATTGAAGAAATAGAAAAACTGGCTGAATTGGCCCGTATTTCCTTGACTGAGGATGAAAAAGCCGGCCTTCAAAAAGATATTGACGGGGTGCTTTTGTATGTAGGGCAAATCAAGAATTTGAAGGCCGAGATGGCTGACGTTTCGCCTGTGACAGAAAACGTTATGCGGACGGATGAAGTTTTAAATGCTTCTGGAGAATATACAGAGAAATTGATCAAGGCCGCTCCAAAGAGTGAGAACGGCTTTGTTAAAGTTAAGAAAATTCTTTAGATAAAATGGCTATAGATTTAAAATCACTGACCATAAGTAAAGCCAGAATTTCTTTGGAGAGGGGAGATTTTACTGCCGTTTCGCTCGCGGAGGCCTACTTGTCCGAGATAAAAAAAAGTGATTCTTCAATCCATGCTTATCTTGAGGTTTTTGACGATGTTCTGGAACAGGCGAAATTGGCTGACCAAAAAATCAAGCGCGGTGAAAAAGGCGCTCTGCTTGGCATACCTCTCGCCATTAAAGACAATATTTTGATTGAAGGCAGAAGAGTGGGGGCGGCGTCGAAGATTTTGGAAGGTTACGTGGCTCCATATGATTCGACAGTAACAAGAAAGTTGAAGGAAGCGGGTGCGATTTTTTTGGGACGGACGAACATGGATGAATTTGCTATGGGGAGTTCTACGGAAAATTCCGCTTATGGGCCATCAAAAAATCCGTTTGATAAAGAGAGGGTGCCGGGCGGTTCGTCGGGCGGGTCCGCCGCCTCCATTGCGGCCAATTTTGCTTTAGCGGCGCTCGGATCCGATACCGGCGGCTCGATACGTCAACCTGCGGCTTTTTGCGGACTAGTTGGTTTGAAGCCAACATACGGTTCCGTTTCAAGGTACGGTCTTATTGCCATGGGTTCTTCCCTAGATGTTATTGGACCACTTACAAAAAATATTAAAGATGCGGAGATTTTGTATTCGGTCATAAAGGGCAAAGATAAGATGGACAGCACTTCTATTGATCTTGACGACAATTTGAAAATACCTGCCAAAATGCGTGTGGGTGATTTTTCCGATTTTATAGATATGGTTGGAAAGAACGGTATTGATAGAGAAGTGCTTAGTAATTACAGGCAATCATTGGATAAGTTATCAAAACTTGGTTATGAGATAAAAAAAATCAAGACGGATGTCACGGCGCTCACGTATTCTTTGCCTGTCTACTATGTTGTCATGCCGGCTGAGGTTTCGGCTAATCTTTCAAGGTTTGATGGTATGAGGTTTGGTTTTTATAAAGATGGCGGGTCAAATTTACTTTCAGATTACAAAGCCACCAGAGGTGCAGGCTTTGGAAAAGAAACGCGCCGCAGGATAATTTTGGGAACCTACGTGCTTTCTTCAGGATATTACGACGCCTATTATGGCAGAGCGGTTGCTATTCAAGGACTAATCAAAGAAACTATGGCGAAAATTTTCGAAGAGGTTGATTTGGTTGCGACTCCAACTACGCCGACCGCGGCTTTTAAGTTTGGAGCCAAAGTTTCTAATCCCGTTGAAATGTATTTGGCCGACATTTTTACGGTTACAGCTAACATGGCGGGAATTCCCGCGGTGTCACTGCCTTCCGGTTTTACTGAAATTGACGGGAAAAAATTACCTCTCGGTTTTCAGCTTATGTCTGCGCATGGCAAAGACCAGTATCTTTTTAAAGCAGGAAAGGATTTTCTAGGAGAATAATGAAAAATTTAAATATCAAAATGTAAAATGACAATACAAAATGTAAAAATTTTAAGATTTGTCATTTTGAATTTTAAACCATAATTTTCCATTTTGATATTTGCATTTTAAATTTGAAACATGCTCGAGTACCCCATCCCATTCATTAATCTTGAATATCTCTTCTACCAAGTTTATCGTTTGATAACCGGTGGTTTTGGGGCTGTCGATTGGCGTTTTCTTCTTGAAGAAATTTCGGTCAGGCTATTTCCGTTTTCTGTCGTGTTGGCTCTTCTCTTTGCTGTGGGTATAACTTATTGTTTTATTCGTATCAGAGAAATCGAACACTCAATGATAGAAGAGCATGAAGCGGAAGATCATCATGCTTCAGTCGTAGATATGCCGAATAAACGCTGGGCTAGGATTGTAAAACATTTGGATTCAGACAATGAAAGTGATTGGAGGCTCTCGATATTGGAAGCGGATCTCATTTTGGAGGAGATGCTCGATAAAATGGGTTATCACGGAGAAACCATCGCCGAAAAACTTAAAAGTGTTGAAAAAAGCGATTTTGCGTCAATTGACGAAGCGTGGGAGGGTCACAAAGTCAGAAATCTCATTGCTCATGAGGGGGGTGATTTTAGGATTACGAATAGGGAAGCGAGAAGAGTGGCCAGTTTGTACGAGAAGGTTTTTAAGGAGTTTCATTTCATTTGAGCAAGTGCCAATCAACGAATCTATACGAATGTTGACGAATAAACTTAACGAATAAGAAAATGCGATGCATAGAGAGGTTTATCTCAAAACTGCGCACGGCAAACATTATGTTAAAAACCGCATCAAATCTTACTTAACGGGGTGACGATTTTTATACTCACTCATTCGTTAAAAATCTATCACGAATCTTGACGAATGAACTTAGCGAATAAGAAGATGCTCAGTTTCGCAGTTTTTTAATTTCGTTATGATATACTATTTCGCGCGCTTTAGCCGGTAAGATATTTAAGCGGCCAAGCGTTCTTACATGACGGCAATTTTGGAGGTAAACAATTTGGTTAAAAAGTTCGGCAATTTCGTCGCTGTGGACGGGATTTCTTTTAAAATGGAGGAAGGAACTATCACAGGGCTATTGGGACCAAACGGCGCAGGTAAAACGACCACCATTCAGATGATTTTGGATATTATCTCGCCGACGTCCGGTGAGATAAAAATTTTTGGCAAACCGATGCATCGTCACCGTGATGAAATTTTGAGCAAAATGAATTTTTCGTCACCCTATGTACACTTGCCAAATACCCTGAAGGTTTGGGAAAATCTTTATACCTTCGCAAGACTCTACGGCGTCAAAGATATAAAAGGGAAAATTGGAGAACTTTCGAAACAATTCGATTTGGAAGAACTTTTGCCGAAGATGACTTCACAACTTTCATCGGGGCAATTGACGAGGCTTAATATGGCAAAGGCGATGCTGAATGAACCGAAACTCCTGCTTTTAGACGAGCCGACGGCTTCGCTTGACCCTGACATCGCGGATCGCACAAGAATGATATTCAAAAAATTGCAGAAGGAGAATGGCATTTCCATTCTTTACACTTCGCATAACATGGAGGAGGTCGAAGAAATTTGCGATAGGGTTATTTTCATTCAGCGTGGCAAGGTGAAGGACGAAGGTACCCCGGATGAACTCATCAAAAAATACGGGCATAAGGATTTGAATGATGTGTTTTTAACAATAGCCAGAGAGAAAGTTTGAAATCGTATATAGAGTTTGATTTTTAAAAAGAAAATAATTTTTAATCACTTTTTTAATTGACCTAATAAATGTCTAAAATGGGGAAAGGTAAAATTGAAATTAGGATTTTATTAGAAATTAGGTCAAATAGTTAATTAGAAATTGATATTCATGGCTTGGCATAGAATAAAAGCTTTAATAATACGGCACTTGTATCTCTACAAACGCAGCTTTCCTAGAATAATGGATATTGTTTTTTGGCCTTTTCTGGAGTTATTGCTCTGGGGGTTTTTGAGCATGTATTTAAGGGAACTCAATTTGCCGGGCGCAAATATTGTAAGTGTGCTTTTGGGAGCGGTTATTTTCTGGTCAATGCTAAATCAGGCGCAAAGGGCGGTGTCCGTGTCCTTTCTTGAGGATGTCTGGGAGAAAAATTTTTTGAACCTTTTTGTTTCTCCGCTTACGCTTTCGGAGTTTATTGTTTCGAGAGCGCTGATCGGGATTATTCAGATAATAATTGTCGGAACGGTGAGCGCGATCGCGGCTTTCATTCTGTATCAGTTCAATATTTTGTTGTTTGGATTTGCCTTAATTCCTTTTGTGCTTGAACTTTTAGTGTTTGGCTGGACGTTAGGGCTTTTCACGATAGCGATAATTTTCCGCTGGGGAACTGACGCGCAGATCATTGCATTTAGTTTGCTTTTTTTGATCCAGCCCTTTAGCGCGGTTTTTTATCCGGTTTCCGCTCTTCCAGAAACCGTTCAGTGGCTAGCTTACATGCTGCCCTCGTCCTATATTTTTGAGGGTATGCGCCAGGTAATTTCTGGCGGAGGGTTTCCGGGGGAGGCACTTATTTGGGCCTCCGCAATCAATCTCATTTATTTGGTCGGCGTGACTGTTCTCCTGTATTTTGTCTTCAATAAGGTTAAGGCTATGGGACGGCTACTGAAGATGGACTGACAAATTGGTGTGTGTCTGAGGGCAATTTTGTTGCTGGTAGTGTAAGCAATTTTGTGGTAATCTCATTTCTACAAGCTAATAAGCCAAGAAGCTTGTTAACACGCGGGGTAGAGTAATAGTAATTCGTAAGGCTCATAACCTTGAGATGCCGGTGCAATTCCGGCCCCCGCAACAACAACAGCAACAATTAAAACGCCGTTTACGGCGTTTTAATTGTTGCTGAGGAGTCCGCTTCCTAAATCTATATTTGATTTAGTTTTGCTCGCGTTTTGGGTCCAACTATTCCATAGCCTTCATCGTCAGGCGAAGCAATGCCATGCTTTTCTTGGAATTTCTGAACGGATTCGAGTGTCTTCTCCCCGAAGAAGTTGGTTTCCATGCCGGGTGAGCCGTCACCAGTTTCGGCTACCACGGTCTCTGGATCTTTGTTAAGCAATTGTTGGAGGAGAATTACATCTGAGCCTACCATCCCTCGTATCAGCATTTTCGTCAGTTTTGTACCACTTGGAGATTGAGAGACAGGTTTAGACGTTTCGGTGTCGCCACCGCTTTCAGCCTCAATTTTGGCTCTGGTTTTTGGCCCCAAAATACCCACTTGTTCAAAACCAGCATCCTTCTGGTATTTCATAAGGGCAACTTTGGTTATGGCACCGAAATAACCCTTAGCCACGCCCGGTGGCATTTTTAGATATTGCTTCGATTCGAGGAATGTCTGAAGCGCGGCTACATCCAGACCGGAGCTGCCTACGGATAACGTTCTGGTGAAAATTATTCTGTTTGCTTCGCGCCGGGCTTCTACTTGCGTTTGCCCTTTCGAAACTGGCGTCGGGGTTACTACTGTCCCGCTCGGTGAGCCTAGGATTGCGAATTGACTGAGGTGAGTAGTAGTTGCTGTGACAACATTATTGATTGTGTCGAGAGTGCTACCGAGCTTTTTCCAAGTGGTGGTGCCGTTTTGCAGGGTGAACACCGCGAGAGATGACTCATTTAGGTTTGTTAATTGGTCGTCGCTATAACGTAATTGAACTCGAATGGGTGAAGAGAAGGACGTAACAGCCGAAGTCGTCGAATTACTACTAACGATCGTAGCGGTAATTTCATACGAAGAGCCGACCAATGTCTTACCTGAAGGAATATTGAGCGGCGCGGTTGCATTCGTTTGAATCTTGAAAGTCGCGTTTTCGGACAAAATGCCGGAGGGAATGAGAACGGTAGCGCTGGTTCCATCATCGTTAGTTTTTGTGAGGCTGACTCCACCATCGGTCGTGGCAATTGCTGACACGAATGATTGGGGCGTTGGAGTGCCGATACTGACTCCACCTCCGCCGCCTCCGAGAGGTCCGCCTCCCACAGCCACAGCAGCCACAGTCGAAATTGTGGCGCTGGCCGCCGAGGATGCCGCTGATTCCGAAGAGCCCCCCGACTTATATGCAGAAACTTTGTAATAATACGCTGTTCCATTGGAGAGGCCACTGTTGGCGTAGCTTGTTACGTTACCGACATCAGCGAGCAATGCGAATGAACCTGTGGAAGAAGTGTCGCGATACAAATAATAACCTGTGGCGCCTGTGACTGCGTCCCAACTCAAGGTAATTTGGCCGCTGCCGGCAGATCCGGCTGATGCCGACAAGCCGGTTGGGGTCGAGGGCGGTTCAACTCCGGTCGGTGAAGAAAGAGCGAATGTTGAGAAGTGGGTTGTCAGCGCTGTAAAGGTAACAGAAGCAACATTTGAGAGATCAGCCTCGGGAGAGGCAACTACCGCCCCATCCGAATCTAGGTAAGTTTGAACGGTAGATAGAGTTTCCCAATCTTTTTTGTCGTCACTATAGGCGACGATATTTAATTTGCCAACAGTCGTAGTCGATGTCACAGAGGAACTATTGAGCTCTGCCTTTGTGTAGTTGAATTCGAGCGAAGCTTTCGATCCAGATTGCAAATTCGTAATTTTTGAACTACCGGCGTAGGCGTTAATTTCTTTGGCTTTATTGCCAATAATGCTGACACTCGAAGTGTTGGGGAAATTACTTGTTTCTTTTGCGTTTAAATATGAGTTGCTACCGGACTGTCCAAGCGCGTTAGCGTCCAAATTGACTTCGACGCCTAAAGTAGAATCACTTAACGAGCCGACGGATGTATCAGAAAAAGTATTACTGGTCGCAAGTTTTGTCTGGAGTGATACAGTGCTTGTCAATGCGACTGTTATACCAGAAACTGAAGAAGTGACCGTAATCGGATTACTGGAATAAGCCCCTTCAGCATACCCTTCGGCTGAGGCGTAGACTCTCCAAGTACCGCTTGTTACATAGAGTGTATAAGTGCCGCTTGTGTCAGTCTGGCCAACTGCTTGTCCGCCACCAACTTTTTCTGCCCTTACAAACGCGTCAGATGCAGGACTACCTCCTGACGTTACGGTACCGGAAATCGTGAGACTAGCAGGTACCAAGACAAAGTTTTCTGTGGCGTCGCCCGAAACGGTCAATGAAGCCGGCGTGCCAATGTAGCCGGGTTTGTTAGCCATTACCTGATAAGTCCCGTTGGCAGCTTTTATGCTGAAGCGACCGCTTGTGGTTGCTTGAGTACCGAAGAAAACGCCGTTCGTTTCATCCCCGAATTGAATCCATGCCCCCTCAAGTTCGTTTCCGCCCGTCGCAGCTGTTTGATAAACCGTACCACTGATCGTGCTTAAGCTCGCCGTTGCGGTATTAATGACAATTTTTATAACCTCCGTGCTGCCATCAGCCGTAACTACACCGGCTGATACGTCTGTTCCGGCATCGTCCGAGGCGACGGAAATGTTTTGGGGCGGCACACCTTGGATAAAGACTCGGACCGAAGGCGTCGTTCCTTTTGGAACGGTAATGGTTGTAGAAGAGGCATTTGTTATTTCTGTATGATTATTTGTACCAGTCGTATTGTCGAAGAAATCAATGAAGGCCTTTGGCACAATCGTTTTATTACCGTCAGAATCTTTTATATTTACAGTTACCGTGCTTCGGATTGGAATCTTAATATTTTTCGTCGTCGAGGCGGTGAGATTGATCGTCCCTATAGCCGAACCGTTGTCTTGGAGCGCGGCAATCTTGCCATAATTTGGTTTGAAGACGTCAGTAATTTGGTAGCCGGTTCCCGATGGGACCCTGATTGAGTAGGCCCCGTCATTTCCGGAAATTCCTTCATTGCTACCTGACGCGCCACTAACGCGAATCACCGCTCCGGAAATCCCTTCAGTTGAGGTGAAGGAATTTGACTCGTCGGTATCTTCATAAAGATTGCCGGAGAGAATACTGAAGGTTTGACCTGATGCAGGGGAGAAATTAATATCAGCGCGATTCGAAGTTGTAATCGTTACAGTTTGCTCTGTTGCTGGACCGAAACCAGAAATGAAAGAGCCGATTTTCCAGGTACCGCTATCCACATACAGCGTGTAATTACCTGTGGAAGAGTCAGTCATCGCGTCAACATGTCCCGGGCCGTCCGTCCGATATCCATACACTGGGGCATTGCCAATGGCATTAGTACCATCTGTAACTCGGCCGGTTATGGTGTAAGCGGGTTTTGCCATTTTGAGGATAAAAGGATTGGCTCCGGAAGTGCCGGTTGAGGCTGTAGGACTTCCGTCCACGTAAACGTTGCCGGAGGAGTCTATGACTACGGGGACTTCCTTCGATTGGCCTATACCGGGACTAAATGAGCCGACATTGTAAGAACCGCTGACTACTCTGATTGAGAAAGAACCAGACGCTGAAGTTTGCGAATGATTACCAATACCAAGAGACGGCGAGAAGGCATAAACGCCGGCACTGGAAATCGCATTGCCTGATCCGTCCTTCAGAATACCGCTAATGGTTTTGTCGGCTACACTTATGGTGAAGGTGTAAGATGTGGCGGTTGTGCCGTTGACAGACATCGCGCAAGCGGATGGACAACCCGAAACTGTGACTTCAATCGGTTTTGGCATTGACCAGGTCGGTGCGGGTGGCGGACTACTCATGCTCATGTTGCCGCCCTTTGGCATTGCCGGACCAATGCCGACGTTCCAAATGCCATTGGTCTGGGGAATGGGAATTGTAGTCAAAGTAGCAGCATCAAGCGCGCTTGCGCCGGGGGTAACTGTCTTGGCCAAAAATTGGCCGGGTCCGCCAGCAAAGACGTCGAGCTGTTCCGTTGAGGTAAATGTGTCGGCAGCAGCAGTAATTTTTACCGTAAAGTTGCTGCCTGAACCAGTCGAAGTCAGGCTAAAGTTTCTGCCGACAATTGAAGTCGAGGTAGCCATAACGGGGGTCGGCATAGGCGAACCGTAAAATGATGTCGTAGTGGCGCCGTTTGCATCATTTATGCCTGAAATAAATGGATCGGTGAAAAGCATAAACTCACTGCCTCCGCCGAAATTATTTTGAAGCATTTGAGTGCCGACAGGAATATTGGTGAACTCGTAAACGCCTCCCACATCAGTTGTGGCATCCATTGGTCCAGTTTGCATCGACATGAGATGTATAGTTGCCCCAACAAGAACACCGCCGTTTCCGGAAACAATGCCCCGAATTGTGGTAGTGGCCCCTCCGCCGGCGCCTCCTCCACCGATGAAGACCGGGTTCGCTGTGAACGATTCAAGAAGGACACCGGAGGCATTTTTTGACTTAATGTCGATTGAATAACCCGATGAGTCAAAGCTCTTTGGAATAGAAGGGTTTTTTATATCGGTTAAGACAAATCGAAGAAAATCATGAGTATCGCTATTTTCCGACCTCGTGGCCGAATCGAGAGTCAAGGTAATACTTTTGGCGCTATTGTCTTTAGTGATCGTTTTTATTCCGATGACACCGGTTCCCGGACCGTTAATATCGGCATTTTGGCTGCTGATAAATGGGTTATTGGCTGAAGTGGTTGCGGCGCAGCAGATGCCAAAGTCGGCACTCGAAGGGAAGGTGATAACGATGCTGCCGTTCGCGGGAATTTGCGAAGCTATGGGTAGTTCAAATTGGTATGTTGATGAGGCGCTGACGAAAGTGTTTTGCGGCATGATATTAACTGGCGGCATGAAGCCGATACCGGAGGCGCTGAAATCCTTGAATTCACCAAATGTCGTGCCTTCATACGAACCCGGTCCGACGAAGCCACCTGAATTTGCATAGGATTGAATGGTGCCGCTGAAGGTACTCGGAGTCGTCATAATATTTCCCGAAGTGTCCTTGATATTTGATGCAGTGATGGAGAAGGATGAGCCGGATGTAAGACGCAAGCCTGTCAACTTTACGGTTCTTGTCGAGGCATCGAAAGTCAATTGATGACCGGCCATACCGGATAGAGCCTGTGCGGTCTCGCCCACAGTTAGGGTGTAGTTGGAAAGGTTGATGGCATCAGTTCCGTTAATAGCTTCGTTCCAAGTTATCGCCAAACTGAAATCGTCGCCGTTTGCGAACATAATCGAAGGCGGCACCGTATCCGAATTTACGGCTTCCACTGTCCAAGTCCTGGTTACATCGGGTCCTAGAGCCACACCGGAGACATTCTCGATTGTAGCCCCCGTTAATGTCAGCACCAAAGTCTGGTTTAGGGGTAGAATATTCGAGCTAATGAAATGTCCCTCTTTGGCTATTGGATCGTAACGCACTGTGCCGGGCAAATTGGAGCCGCCTGAAATAGCAAGTGCCACAGAGGCGGACGTAACTGTGCTAAGGTCGAGCGCGTCATCCAAAGTAAAGACGAAATCATTTGTGTTAGCCGCGATAGTTGTGCCAGGGGTAGGCAGCATACCGATAACTGAAGGAGCCGTAGTATCGGCACTGGTGCCCGTCGTAAAGCTGGAAGTATACGTAACGGGCAAGCCAATGCTGTTGCTGCTTTGAACGGAAGTCAAGATAGTAATAGTGTAGGAAGTATTAGCACCAAGGGCTGCTCCTACCGAAGCTGTCAAAACATTTTTTCCGGTTGTCGTACTCAAAACAAAACTTGAAAGCGAAACGCTTCCTGCACCACTTGCCAAAGTGATGTTAGATGAATTCAAAGTCGAAAGTTTCATTTCTTGACTGAATTCAATAGCTATTTTTGCCAAGTTGGTTGGTACATTATTACTGCCTGGGAAAGGACTCGTGCCAATAACTGAAGGCGGTGTAACATTTGTTGCTGTTTGGCCCGATCCACCAGTAGTAAATGATGCCGTATACGCTTGATTGCCCGTCTCAAAATTGTTCTGGTCGAGAGCATTGCCGGATAGGTCGTAAATACTTGAGGTAGCGATAAAAGTGTAAGCCGTGCTTGGAAGAAGTGAGGCGGAAAGGTTGCATTTGGTCTGCGGTTCAAAATTGCTGGGCATCGGATTATAGGAAACACTAGCGCAAAGGTTATTCGCCAAAACTGTCGGATCATCAGTGGACTTAACCAAAACAACACTGGACGTCGCAGTGGCCGAAATAACAGTCGATGTGCTGACCGGTTTATTGAAGCCAAAACCAATGTATGTGAGATCGAGCGGCACGAAGGTCATGCCATTACTTGGGAAGGAGCCCATTATTTGGAGTTTTGACATATCTTGACCACCGCCGCCGAAAGGAAATTCGGTGCCGTTGACGCTATTTTGCGGCACAGCGGTCGATTGGACTACAAAATCTTCACTATTGTTATTGGAATCGTAACTGTTGCCCTTGGACGAATCTACCCCGCCCGCTACCATTCCGGCTGACGTTGAAGTCGCTCCTGGATAACCTATGGCAACCCTTTCAAGCGTGGCGCCATTCTCGGTCAAAGCTATGCCTCCCGTTGCGCATAAGCTTTCGCAGTTTGCCGCCGCTTCAGTACCCCAACCGATGCGGTCAATTGCCGTTGAAGTGGCAGCCGAAACTGTTGAAGAAGTCGCTATTGCCAAACCGGTATTCGCCGCCAAGGTGTTGCCGGTAAGTGTGGTATAAACTGCGTCCGCGGCCACAGAGCCGCTGTAGTTTGTTTGTGAAGCAATGAGGAAAAAGCCGCGAGCAGGAATGATTTTTTTGTAATAAGTCAAATTTTTTAGCCCAGCTCCGCCAGCCTGGTTGAAAATGTAGAGATTTAGGGGCAAATCCTGAAGGTTGATGGCTGTCTCGCCGGAGTTATAAAGCTCGATAAACTCATCCCCGGAATTCGAAGTCTCTCCTGCCCGGACTTCACTAATCTTTAGGGTAGCGCCCTCGTTAAGCGTAATTTTGCGGTCAGATGAAAAAGCTGTGCCGATGCCGTAACTACTCGAGGAGGCGTAGTTGTCCTGAAGAGCGATATTGAAAGCGTGTCCAGTAGTAATTCCTGAAACGGCCGTAGTCGAAGCCACTATGTAAAACTCAACACCTGAAGAGGTAACAGCTACCGGGTCAGTCGGCGTTAATATTACTAGAGAACCATCCACAGCCGGATTATTGGCCGCCGCGCCGGCTATTAACGTATCTTGATCAATTTGAAAATCCGGCTGGGCTCCAGATTCTTTCCATAGGGATACTCTGGCGATTTCACCATTTGCCATTGTCGAAGAAGCAATAAGTTGAAGGCCGACTTTGGTCAAAGTGTCAGAACCCGACGACTGTGTTAAACGAAACCTAGATAGGGGGATGATTGCGCCGCCACCAACATCAATACTTTGAAAAATTGCATCAATTGGCGGAGCTTCTTCTGTGATGGCGGCGTTGGCGAGGGTAGGGAAAATAAAAAAAACGGCAAGGCCGAGAACCAAGCCGATCGAAACCAGAAATTTCGGAACAGAAGTTCCAGAGACAAAAAAATTTCTGGGAAAAATAAGTGAGGATGTTTGCATATCGAATGGGCGCCAATGACGCCAAAAAATAATAAGTGTTCTTATTGTAACACTCCGCCAAGTTGGTTAATACATGGCTGTGCATAACCTGGTTAGTTTTGGAGCCAAATTTTACAAAAAGCTTCAAGAATAAAGGCAGACAAATTGTTGTGTCAGCGGTTGTGAGTCTCAATAGATCCAGTGAGCTGGGCTAACTTATGCGTACTTCAGATTCTTCCGGAAGTTTCCCATTTCAAGGTATTAACTCGAGCAAATTCTGTCCGACTAACGCAATCGAGTAAAACAAAAAATCAGCCGAGAGAGGGCTGATTTTTTGTCACGCGATTGGTCGCGTGGTGAATTGCGAAGCAGTTCACTTTACGCGACAATAATAAAATGTATTACGTTTATCTCTTAGAAAATCAAGGCGACAAAAGTTGGTACATTGGATATAGTGCCGACCTCAAGCAACGAGTCGAGAGACATCAAAGCGGGAATGGCGCCCGAACAACCGCAAGAAAGAAGAATTGGGAGTTAATTTACTACGAAGCCTACAAAAGCGAGCTTGATGCAAAGGGTCGCGAAAGATTTCTTAAAAGTGGTTCTGGCAGAAAATATTTGAAAAAACAGCTTGCCAATTATTTTTCTGGTGCTGCGAGTCGAAAGTTGTAGCCAATCCGGCTATTGCCTTTAGTCCCCGTAATATCTATAGACTCATAAATTATACCGGTCTTTTTTCTATGCGATTTTCGTATATACTTAACGCATACTAGTCGTTTCCATAATTCTATGAAAAAAAGACTCGCTATCATTTTTGTTTTGTCTTTAGTTTCTTTTGCGCAAATTACTCTAGCAGAGCCGCCAACTATCAGTGTTTTTTCTGCCACCCAACAGTTTGTTAACAGTAACGCCCCGCTTGGTTTTTATTGGACGGCCAGTTATTCTGACTCTGCAACAATTTCGATTACCTGTCCGACTGGCGTTAAACTGCAGACTACTTCTGGCTCAGCTTTTTCATGCGCGAGTAGTCAGTCAGTTGGAAGCGCAAGTGGCAATGGCAGTTTGGATATTATTGCTAGCAACGTCAGCGGATCGGTGCAAACAATCGCCGCTACCATTACGCCAAGTTATGCCGGCACTTCCTTTCCTTCTGCCGCTAAAACGGTTTATGTTTCTGTTTATCCTGATCAAGAGCCGATAAATACTTTTTCAATCAGCCCGACATCGGCAACGAATTTTGTCGAAAGCTACGCACCTGTGACGTTTACATGGGGAAGTCGCGGGACGACGGGAATCAATTTAAAAATTTCATGCGCGAGCTCTATTATCGCGAGCTCAACAAGCTATGTGGATAGTCAGATATTTCCCTGTGACCGGCCGATTTTCACAAACGATTTAGCTTCATCCGGATCTCTTGCAGTTACTTTTCTTAACACGGGTAATTCGGACACAATCGTAAAACTTACATTTCTCCCAGCTATGGAGAAGGGAGTTTATAATGGCGTGTATCCCAAAGTGGTGGAGTTGACGGTTAAACCTTACAGAGCTCCTGTCGCTTCAATATCACAGTTTACGGCGGAACCCGTCAGGATTTTAAGTACGGGTAGTACGACTCTCTCTTGGCGAGCGGTAAATACTGGAGGAGTAAATGTGAGGACAGTTTGCCCGAGCGATTTGACTTTTATAACTTACGC
This sequence comes from Candidatus Taylorbacteria bacterium RIFCSPHIGHO2_02_FULL_43_32b, assembly GCA_001820955.1. Classification (GTDB taxonomy): domain Bacteria; phylum Patescibacteriota; class Minisyncoccia; order Phycocordibacterales; family 2-02-FULL-43-11; genus 2-02-FULL-43-11. Next base: position 3,094 of record MHRK01000036.1, on the reverse strand, counting down.
AAGCACAACGAAAAGGGAAACGAATTGCGGGGATTTGCTTTTTGCCGAACCGCTTTCCGCCTCGGGCTCTGTTTCGGTGAAGGTTGTTAACGGTATTGATTCGGTCCGAAAGGTGGCGTTTTTGTTGATACCGCTTGTATCTCAAAATAATTACGACGCACAATTAGGCAAGTCAGTAGATGTAACTGTTGAGTCGTGGTCCGTAAACATATTACCGATTGGTAGTGTCGGGACGCCGGCACAAGGACCTATAACGCCGGCTGTTATTCCGGGGGTTGGGTCCGTGAACTCAGTGATAAATAAAAATCAAAACGCTTACAATTTTTTGAAGTATCTTACTTTTGGTTCAAGAGGTGTTGACGTGACAGCTTTGCAAAATTATCTAAAAAGTTTCAAGGACCTTTACCCCGAGGGATTGGTCACTGGATATTTTGGTCCTGCCACTCTGAGAGCGGTTCAAAGATTCCAGGTAAAATACGGCTTGGCCAAAAAGGGAGACGCGGGATATGGCGTGGTGGGTCCAAAAACCAGGGCAAAACTGAACGAGGTGCAGTAGAACATACCCTTGTCCACTTTTCGGTTCGGTATTTTATCGAACTGCTGATATACTGTAGTATATGTCTAAATCAGATTTGAAATCAATGGCCATAAATCTTCGAAAACACGGTAGAAGTGTTGGTGAAGTGATGAAGGCTGTCGGGGTTTCAAAAAGTACTGCCAGTAGCTGGTGTAGGGAAGTGGAGCTTACTGCGGGGCAGAAGATGAATTTGCGTGAAAAGGCGATTTCTGCTGGACATAAAGGAAGATTGCTGGGTTCCTCAATGAATCATCAGAAGAAGTTAGACATGATTGCCAAAAATTTTGCTGAAGCTCGAGCAACCATTGGCAAGATATCGAATAGAGATTTATTGATTGCAGGCGCGGCGCTTTATTGGGGTGAAGGCTCAAAAAGTGAGCGAACGGGCGGCTTTGTTTTTGTTAATTCTGATCCGATGATGGTCTTGTTTATGAAAAGCTTTCTGGAAGATGTTTTTAGGGTATCAGCGGATAGGTTTTTGTGTACGGTACAAATAAATGAGGCCCACAGGGTGCGAATAAAAAAAGTTTTGAATTTTTGGGCAAAATTGCTACAATTGCCAACCGAACAGTTTACAAAGCCATATTTTGTGAAAGTGAGGGCAAATAAAGTTTACGCCAATTTCGAGAATTATTATGGGGTTTTTAGGCTTAAGGTGAGGAAGAGTGGGGAAATGAAGCAAAAGATGTTGGGTTTAATAAGTGCATTAAAGACGCAACTGCCGGAGTAGCTCAGATAGTTAGAGCGGGCGCTTCATAAGCGCCAGGTCACAGGTGCAACTCCTGTCTCCGGTACTACCAAAATGTAATGGCACTGGTCTTTATTTAAAGTTCTGTTGGTTTGCCATAAGTCACAAAAACTGTTAAATTAGCGGATGTTCATTTTGTATGAACAAGTGCGGCTGTAGCTCAACGGTAGAGCACTCGCCTGTAGATATGCAGCTTTCCGTCGAAAGGGCGGATTGAAACTCTCTGGGATAACGGTGAAGGCTAAGTCCAAATACTGGATAAGCGAACACCGTGGGAACCTCCAATTTGGAGGAGCGCCGTAGAGACTAGATACCAGGGCACCTAAACCCTCTGATTGTCGGAGGGTATGGTGAAGATATAGTCCACGCCGATACGAAAGTATGGGATAAGTGCACGCGAGAGGTCGAGGGGTCAGCACCCTTCAGCCGCGCATCAATTCAGACTCCGTAACTAAGTCGTAGAAAAGACTACGGCTGACGGGATGTGGAACCAGTGCTAAAATATAGACATGGGATGGAAAAAAATAATCTGTCTGGCGCTTAGCGGTTGTTTTCTGCTAAGCTCTCTAGGGTTTATTCGTCTTGTAGATCAGGAGTCAGTTGCTGACTTTTTCGGTTTGAACGAAAAGGTAATCCAAGGCAATGTTTATTTTGTTTTAGTTGCCGCTGCCATTTTTATTTTAGCTGTAGTTATCTCGACACTGATTGATATTTTTATGAGACTAAAAATCTCGTCCGAAATCATAAGTCGCGGAGACCAGTATTTTGGTGCTTTGAAAAATAATTTGTTGAAAACGGCGATAGGATTATTTCTCGCAGTTATTGTTCAACAAGTTTTTACATTTGCTGGGCTTTATCAGTGCATTAAAACACCAATTCCTGGTGGATGGGCGGAGAATTGCGGGACTGAAGCACAGCTTATATTCTTGATGGCCTCGAGCATCTTGTTAGCGTTTAGCATTCTTCCTGAGAAAATTAAGTTGCGAAGAAGTGATTGACTATTTGGGTTCTAACATCATCCACTAGTCCGCGCATTAGAAAAAACGCCTTCGGGCGTTTTTTCGCACGCGACTGAGAAAAGCGTGGGACGCTTTTCGTAAGGGTGCTGACGCCCGATTGAGCATATTTTGTGAGCGAAGCGAAACAAAAAGCTTAGTAACTCGTGACCAAATCCCTTCGGCCGCGTAAGAATAAACGAAGTGTAGGAAAGTCACGAAGTGTCCATTGTTTGATTGATAATTCTGGTTCAGTACCAGCCGGGATTTCTTTAAGAGAAAAGTAACCTTTTCTGATTTCGTCGTACCATTCGAAGGCTTCAATGCTCAGTTTTTTGTCCATTGTCGTCCGGTTCATACCCGGACTCTTGATTATCTCTTTTTTGGTCTGCTTGTCGCCATTCTTCACTCGTAAGCGCAGTTTCAAATAGGATGTCAAAGGCGTGTTCTGTGCGCCTTTTTTTGCTCCGCCGCCTCTTCGGGCGGTTTGGGTTTAACGTACTGATAAGTCACAGCCATCTGCGGTTTCGATGTCTGTCTCATTTAAGTTTTTTTAAATAAGGATCGTTAAACAAGTTAAAGAATGTGACAATTAAACCATGTTTGCGTTGACGATTTCAGGTTGATCTCGCCATACAAAAATCTTTTGTAAAGTTGGGCCAAAAATGCTAATCTCTTGTCATACCATCTCTAAATAACATCTGAACATTGTTTTAATATCCACTCATATCCCAACATTTTTTTCATCGCGGGAATATTGTCTGCCAACGCTTT
>MHRK01000035.1 GCA_001820955.1 Candidatus Taylorbacteria bacterium RIFCSPHIGHO2_02_FULL_43_32b | reverse complement strand
CTCGTTTTCCGAGAGGTTCATATTGACATTATATCATGGGGTGTGGTTGGGGGTGTGGATACTTACGCTCTCTTACTCTCTATGGGTTACAATAATCGCATGAGACAATCGAATTTATTTTCCAAAACCAGAAAGAATGCGCCTTCTGATGAAGTTTCAAAAAATGCTGAGCTTCTTATACGCGCGGGATTTATTAACAAAGAGATGGCCGGGGTTTATTCTTATCTGCCGCTTGGTCTCCGTGTTCTGAACAAGGTCAATAATATTATCCGGGAAGAAATGAACAAAATCGGAGGAGTAGAACTTTTACTTTCTTCATTGCAGGAAAAAGAAACATGGCAGAAATCGGGGCGTTGGAGTGATGAAACTGTGGACAATTGGTTTAAGTCTGCTTTTAAAAATGGCGGAGAAGTCGGGCTTGGCTTTACTCACGAGGAACCACTTACCAAAATGATGCTGTATCACGTTCACTCCTTTAGAGATTTGCCAATATATGTTTATCAAATACAAACGAAGTTTAGGAACGAAGCGAGGGCCAAGTCCGGATTGATGCGGTGTCGGGAATTTTTAATGAAAGATCTTTATTCGTTTTCAAGATCAGACGATGAGCACAATCAATTTTACGAAAAATCAAAACAGGCTTATTTGAACGTGTTCAATCGCGTCGGGCTTGGCAAAAGGACGTATATGACGTTTGCCTCCGGTGGCACTTTCAGTAAGTATTCGCACGAATTTCAGACTGTTTCAAGTGCCGGTGAGGATGTTATCTATGTAGACCGCGAGAAGAATTTGGCTGTGAATAAAGAAGTTCTTTCTGATGAGGTATTAAAGGACCTCGGCCTAAAGCGTGGCGAATTATCGGAAGAAAAAGCTATTGAGGTCGGAAATATTTTTAGTTTGGGTACGAAGTTTTCTGACGCGTTTGGTTTAAGTTATGTGGATGATAAAGGTGCGGCTAAACCGGTAATTATGGGATGCTATGGCATCGGTCCCGGGCGTTTAATCGGTACAATAGTTGAGTGTTTGAGTGACGATAAAGGAATAGTTTGGCCGAGGGAAGTGTCGCCTTTCGATGTTCATCTTATCCTGCTCAATCCGAAGGAGGATGTCGAAGTCGAGAAAGCTTCACGCAAATTGTATGAGAATCTTGAACAAAAAGGCTACGAAGTTCTTTTTGATGATCGTCCTATTTCGGCGGGTTTTAAATTTGCCGATTCCGATCTTATAGGCATTCCTGTAAGGCTAGTGATTAGTCCGAAGACCGTGGCTTCAGGTGTCGTTGAGAAAAAAAATCGATCATCTCTTGAAGCTGAAATGGTGCCGATCGACAAAATATATTCTCAAATATAAAAACGTACCTTTTAGAGGTACGTTGCTTCGGCTGTCACAATTCGTATTTTGACTGAATTTTTATGATTCCCATAACGATCGACATCGGAACTGACGAATTAATTCCGAAGCGGCCTTTTGTTTCCGTCGAAAGCCTGACTGCTTTAACAACGGAACCTTTCAAAACATACAATCCGCCGTTTCTATCAACGAACCCCGTACCGCCTTCACCCTCGACTGCGGCGCTTGGAATTAGAAAGTATGTAAAGCAACTGTGGCAGATGTTTCTTCCGATGCCGATTATGGGGTATGTTTTTCCGGAAACGAGGTTTGTCAGGTATTCGGCGCTCTGTGAATTTTCGAAAGTGAACTCTTCCATCGGAATTTGGTGCATTTTTTTATCGTCAAACTTGCACGAGATTGGCGAGAGAAGGTTCGTGATGACCGTGCAGAGTGCCATGTCAGTTTCGCATCCATCCATGTCGCTGACTTCGAGAACGGAAACACTGCCGATTGCGTATTTCAGGTTGTCATCGTCGAGTGGCCGTAGGCGTTTAATGACAAAGCAAGTTGTGCCCCAACTTTTGTGGAAGAGGTGTTTCGCCGTCAGTACGGCCTTGCCGTTTTCATGGTCGAACATGGTACCGCTTCCGGCCAAACGGCCCTCATGTTTTTCGTGATTGTAGGCATATATGAGGACTGGCGAAAATGTATCGTTTACCGTGTTGGTGACCAGTTTGGCTTGAATGTATTCCTCAACTGTCGGAGGGGGCTTCGATTCCGTTAGCACTTTAGGAAAGTGCGTGCTTTTTTGGATTACGAACGCCAATATGGAAATAGTGACTAACAATGAGCTGGTTTTTATCATACGGAAGTCTCTCCTTTCTGTTTGCAAATTACATCTTTTTTGCTTCAACGTCAAGCTTTTGTCATTTTTTTAAATTTAGTTTGCCACAATTTTTTTTGAGCGATAGAGCATAGAGATAAATCATGAATAGGTAATAATTTTCGGTTACCTTTTTGTTTGTTGTCAATGTGAGGAAAGACTCTTTTGCGTTAATATTGAGGCGCGTGTTAGATTTGTATTATTAATGAGAAAATTAACGCGGACAAATTCAGAGGAATGAATCCATATTACGAAAAATTCAGGAGATACGCTTCAAATGATATAGGTATCGATCTCGGCACGGCCAATACGCTGGTCTATGTTCGGGGTAAAGGCATTGTTATAAACGAGCCTTCTGTTGTGGCTCTTAATCAAAAAACTGGTCAGGTGGTCGCGGTTGGTCACCAGGCAAAAAATATGATCGGCCGAACGCCTGGTCATATAATTGCCATTAAGCCTTTGGTTGGAGGAGTTATTTCAGATTTTGAGGTGACCGAAGAGATGATCGCGCACTTGATCAGGCGTGCCGAAAGCGGCGGGCGTAAGATGCTTGGTCCTCGAGTTTTGGTCGGTATTCCTTGCGGTGTGACCAATGTGGAGGCGCGCGCCGTTCGGGATGCCACTAAAAATAATGGAGCGCGAGAGGTCGTCATTGTTGAACAGCCAATGGCCGCGGCGATTGGCATTCGGCTTCCCGTTTCGGAACCTGTCGGTAATTTTATCATCGACATTGGCGGAGGCACGACGGATATCGCTGTGATTTCATTGGGAGGCATTGTTCGTTCTAAAACGCTCAAAATTGCCGGTGATAGGCTGAATAACGATATCATTGCATACGTACGAAATGAATTTAAAATTTTAATCGGGGAAAAGACGGCTGAAAATGTAAAGATAAGCATCGGTTCAGTTACAGGAGGTTTCGGGACTCTTGAGACCGCGTTACGGGGCAGGGATTTAATTACCGGTTTACCGCGAGAGGTGGTGTTGACTGATGGCGACGTCAGAGAAGCTATTGGCCAATCCATGGGTATAATTATTGAGTCAGTCAAAGAAGTGATTGAGACTACCCCTCCGGAAATAATCGGGGATGTGATGCACCGCGGAATTTACATAACTGGAGGCGGGGCTTTGATTCGAGGTCTTTCGGAAGTTTTGGCAGATGAGGTTAAAGCTCCCGTTTATGTGTCCGATGATCCCTTAACGGCTGTCGCAAGAGGCACGGGAATTATTCTTGAAAACCTGGAAAATTATAAAGATATTTTAATTGAACACGAGAATGCACTACCGCCCGCGAGTTAATTCACGTTCCCAAAATTTTTCTTTTATAAAGAATGCGATAATTGTTTTTGCCGTTGGTCTTGTTGTTGCGGTCGGAACGTTTGACAAAGGGTTCGTCGTAGGCCCAATACAAAATTTTGGTCTTGCTTTTAGCGCAGTTATAACCAGTGCGGTTAGCAAGCCTTTCAATTTGTTCAGTTCTCTGCTCGAAGGCGAAAAGTTGGCCGCGAATAACCGTGTTTTGAATGACCAATATAATTCACTGGTCTCCTACTGCGCCGCCGAAGTGGAAAGTCTTAATGCTCGACTATCTGAAATGGAAATTGGAATGGGAAGGAATGAGTTTGCCTCATCGTCGAACTCTAAAGCTGCTTATGTTATCGGCAAACCGCCCTTTGCTCCTTACGGCAAAATTATTATTGATCTCGGAAAGGCTAGTGGTATTGAACAAAATGATCTTGCTGTAGTCGGTAGGTTTTTAATAGGGAAGGTTGAGGATGTTTTCGACAAACATTCCACCGTGCGCATTTTTGGTCAAAAAGGCGACAAGGATTTGTTTCAAGTCGGCGAAAAAAGAATTGTGCAGAAAGGCGAAGGCAAGGGGTCTTTGTCATATGTTGGAGAATACTTGGATGCGGATCAAAGTATTGTCGGCGAGATGACAAGACTTAATGATTATCCCGAGTATCTCTTTGGCAAAGTGATGCCGGTCGAGACGAACGCGGGGAATAAGTATGAGATATTTTGGTCAAGTCCGGTCAACGTTTTTGAGTTGGCCGAAGTAACAATAATAAAGAAATGAAATCAGTAATTATAAGATTGGGGCTGGACGCGATATTGTTTTTAGCTGTTTTTATGCTTCCCTGGTGGGTTTCAATTTCACTGGCTATTATTTTTTCAATGCTTGTGGTTAATTATCTTGAAATATTATTTGTCGGGCTGGTCATCGATTCTGTTCAGTTTGGAGGTCAGGTTGGTAGCGTCCCGTTTTTTTTCCTCATTTTTTGCACAGTCTTATATTTTGCGGTTCTAAGCGTTAAAAAGCGTATTTTTTAAGTCTATACATTTGCTATGCCAAATTTCTTTAAATTCCTGAAAGAAAAGCGTTGCCATAATTTTGAAGAACTTGAGCCCGACGAAATTTTTCTGGACTCCAGAAACATGCCAAATTTTAATCGTGGTCGCATGGAAGGAAACATCGAACGATCTTTGTCGAAGTGGAGTGCCTACGGATTGCTTGCTTTTGGGGTTATTGTCGCGATCGTTTTTGTCGGCCGTTTGTGGGGTTTGCAGATCGAAAATTACGAATCTTATGTTGAAAGAAGCGAAAACAACCGATTGAGACAAGCCGCTGTTTTTGCCGAGCGTGGCAAAGTTTTTGATAGAAATGGTTTGGTTTTGGCGTCAAATGGTGACGCCGTCGATTTTGGCGGTTTTAAAAGGCGCGTTTACGACAATTCAGTCGGTTTGGGTAACACTTTAGGATTCGTAAAGTACCCAAAAAGAGATAGAGCCGGTTTTTATTATCAAACCGAAATTGAGGGCATAGACGGCATTGAGAAATTTTTCAATGATATTTTAAGTGGCAGTGACGGAAGGAAAATAATTGAAGTTGATGCGCTGAACAATATTAAGTCAGAGAGTGTGTATCAGGCGGCGGTTAATGGGGAAGATGTCAGTCTCTCTGTCGATAGCAGGCTTTCAAAAGTTTTATACGAAAAAATTACAAGTATTGCCGCCGAGAGAGGTTTTAGTGGCGGCGCCGGAGTGGTAATGGATGTAAAGACGGGAGAAGTTATTGCAATAGCAAGTTTTCCTGAATATGATCCGCAAGTGTTGACGGATGGAGATAGCGACGAGGCGTTGAATACTTATAGTAAAGACGAGCGAACTCCGTATTTATTTCGTCCCGTTAACGGACTTTATACTCCGGGATCAATTGTTAAACCCTTTATTGCGGTCGGAGTTTTAAATGAAAAGTTAATTGATCCTTCAACCAAGATATTGAGTACCGGTTCCATATCAATTCCAAATGAATATGATCCTGAAAAGAAATCGGTTTTCAACGATTGGAAGGCTCACGGCTTAGTAGATATGAGAAAAGCGTTGGCGGTTTCCTCAAATGTGTATTTTTTTGAAGTGGGCGGCGGTTATGAATCTCAAAGGGGTCTTGGTATATCGGGTATCGAAAAATATCTTCGATTATTTGGTTTCGGCAGACCGGCGCAAAACATTTTGCTTGCAGGAGAAGAGGGTACCATTCCAAACCCTGAATGGAAGGAAGCGGTCTTTCCGGATGATCCTTGGAGGATTGGTGACACTTACAATACTTCCATTGGACAATATGGATTACAAGTTACTCCCATTCAAGTGGTGCGCGCAATGGGCGCCATAGCCAATGATGGAGTAATTGTGGAGCCAACAATTTTGAAAGAAGATGGTAGTCGGCCAATCCAGACGATTAAAACGGGAATTCCGGCAGAATATTTCAAAGTTATAAAAGAAGGTTTGCGGCAGGGGGTTTTGGAGGGCACCGCTCTTGGCATAAATGTTAAGGACGTTAAAGTCGCGGCTAAGACAGGAACGGCCGAAATTGGTACCGTAAAAAAATATGTAAACTCTTGGGTCACCGGATTTTTTCCTTATGATAACCCTCGTTACGCCTTTGCTGTCATTATGGAAAGAGGTCCGCGCGACAACACTATCGGAGCACTGTATGTGGCTAGGCAATTTGTCGAATGGCTTGGAGTTTACGCTCCTGAATATCTAACTTCGCTTCCCAATTAATCTACAGACACCAGGTGTCTGTAGATTATGAAGCCGTACTTTTGTAAGTATCCACACCTCCCACCACACCCCATGATATAATGTCAATATGAACCTCTCGGAAAACGAGATAAACAAAAGACTCATAAGGCTCAGAAA
>MHRK01000034.1 GCA_001820955.1 Candidatus Taylorbacteria bacterium RIFCSPHIGHO2_02_FULL_43_32b | reverse complement strand
TCTAAACGCTCTGTCCGACACAAATCTTTGACCTTTTTCATATCACAATTCTATTACCAAGTGTCCTAACTGAGAACGGAATGGGGCGTCCCTAATGATGGATACGACTATGCGAAGACTCCTTTACTCGAGGGCTGATGTTTGATTTGGAATTCGAAGCTGACCAAATTAAAGACCAGGACTCGAGTGAGTCCTGGTTTTCTTAACGCAAGAAGATAGGTTCCTTCAAATCACAAATACTCTGAGCTATGTCTAATCTGCACTGTGCCCACAGAAATGCAATTGAGGAGCTCCTCGGCCAAAAAAACGGCCCCGGCCCAATCCTTGATATTCCTGACGTGATTACAATTCAGGAGTCACATCAAGCTGGTAGCAAGTGCTACCGTGTAGCTCTCTCGAGCGTCAGCGTCAATCACAAATTCGGAGCAGACAATAGGACTGTGGCGATTTTCCGGCGATCGAGGCGTTCCAAAGTTCGTGGCGCAGTCCATGTGAACATGGCTGTGCTTGTTGAGCCGAAAGATCGGAAGAACTTCAAGGTGACGAAAATCGTCCCTCGCGACTCAACGCACCAGGACCTTTTCCGCCGCACAAATAAACGGATGAACTTTCCTAGCCTAATCACAGACCGCTTTTAACCAAGCGGTTTTTTTATTGCCGATAATCTGCTAACATCCAGATTGTGCGAATTTAAGGCATGGAAACCTGGGCAGTAGAGAGTACTCACTGCGGGGCACGCAAGTTGCGACGCCATGGCTAGTAGATCTTCGAGTACAGAGCTCACTACGGGGCGATAAGTGTCAAAATTTATATTGCCTTGTAAAATAAAACTTATGATCATATTAGGAATTGAAACTAGCTGTGACGAAACCGCGATAAGCATTGTAGACACCGCAGAAATAAACGGCGTTTTTGGCGTGAAAATTCTGGCAAATGAAATTTTGTCGCAAATCGACCTCCACCGACAATACGGCGGAGTTTTTCCTATGCTCGCCAAACGAGAACACGCAAAAAATCTTGTACCGTTATTTTTGAAGGCATTGAGTAACGCTCAAATGCTCAAAACCGCCCCGCTAAACACTGAAAAGACCGAAACCGAATATTCTGTCTATTCCAATATTCTCAAGAATATTGGAATAGATGAGAGACGGGAACCTTTGCTGTGGGAAAATTTTTTTAGTGAGATACCAAAAATTCAAAAGCCTAAAATTGATCTTATTGCCGTTACAGAAGGGCCTGGACTCGAGCCGGCGCTTTGGACTGGTATCAATTTTGCAAAAGCTCTATCAGAAATATGGAAAATTCCACTGACTCCGATAAATCATATGGAAGGTCACATTTTTGCCTCTTTGCTAAACGAAAATGTTCAAATTGCCGAGTCGCCTAATTACACAATTTCTAAACAAAAGCCGACCCCCCAGCCTGAAACCGTAATTCATAATTCATCATTCTTAATTCATACCCCACGCTTTCCAGCAATCGCCCTACTTGTCTCAGGTGGACACACCGAACTTATCAAAATGGACAACTGGTTTAAATATGAACTCATAGGGAGCACACGTGACGACGCTGTTGGCGAAGCGTTTGATAAAGTTGCCAGGATTCTTGGCCTTCCATATCCCGGGGGGCCTGAAATTTCGAGACTAGCTGCCAATTGGCGCGAATCGGGCAAAAAAGGCACCGGCATTACTCTTCCCCGGCCGATGATAAACTCTGATGATTTTGACTTTTCTTTTTCAGGCATAAAAACCGCAGTTTTATATCTTACAAAAAAATTAGGAAATCTCACATCCGATCTAAAGGAAGAAATCGCCGCTGAATTCGAAACCGCGGCCGTGGAAACCTTGGTTGCAAAAACTAAAAAAGCCCTGACAGAAAGCGATGCAAAAAGTCTGATCGTAGGAGGAGGTGTCGCGGCCAATAAATTTCTTCGAAGCTCTCTTAAACTAATGTGCGAAAACCAAAACGTCGACCTTTTCATATCTCAAATTGCCCACTCGACGGATAACGCTCTTATGATTGCAACCGCCGCCGCTTTTCGAGAGCAGAAACAAGTCAAAACGGAAAAAAAGGAAATGAAGGCCATCGGCAACCTGACAATCAGCAATGTTTGAATTGATCTTAGCTTCGGATACTTCCTTCTATCGTACCATCATGTATCAGATATCTATTCGTATAAGTATTCGGTAACTATTAAAACATTCGAGCTCAACCGCTTGACATAGGTTTAAAACTAATCTATATTACCGTCGGGAAGGGTTGGACGGGTTGGACTTAACCTCCCACTCATCATAGTCCGCTCGCCTAATCCTCCCCAAATTTGTTCTTTTTACTGCTTTGGTGGAACGACCACAGCGTCGGCTGAAAACGATTCCTTTGGAAAGTTGCTCCCTCCATTGGGGTTTGTTGTTCAAAACAGCAAGACTGCGACAGTCGTTCCACCTTTCTTTAATGGCCTCTTTCGGTAATCCGAAAGAGGCCATGTTTTTTGTAAAATACCTTAATTCTGCTATGATTTTCACTGTTCACCTGTATTTTTTCAGGTTCCGAACACGGAACCCCGTACGGACTTTACCGAGTCGAAAGATAAAACCGGTAGCGGATTTTCAAGGTTACGAATCAAAAACCGTAAATAATTGCCATTAATTATATATAGAATAACATGATACATTTTGGGATAGTCCGCTAAAAATCGGACGACCTGAAAAGTCAATACCGGATGAACGAAAAATTTCTTAAACCCTACAATCCAAAGGAAACCGAGAGCCGAATCTACGAAATGTGGGAAAAGAGCGGTTTTTTTAATCCCGACAATCTTCCGGCTGAACGCTTTCCTCTCGGTGCTAAACCGTTCTGCCTCATCATGCCTCCGACAAACGCTAACGGTTCTTTGCACGCCGGGCACGGACTTGTAATGACAATAGAGGATATAATCGTGCGCTATAAACGCCTGCGTGGCTATAAAACGTTGTGGCTACCAGGGCTTGATCACGCCGGTTTTGAAACGCAAGTCGTATATGAAAAACAGCTCGAAAAGGAAGGGCGCTCAAGATTCGAGATGGAACCAAATAAACTATATGAGGAAATATTGGATTTTACTCTCAATAATTCCAAAAACATCAAATCCCAAATTAGAAAAATGGGCGCGTCTTGCGATTGGTCTCGGGAAAAATTCACTCTCGACCCGGAAATCATCAAAACCGTTTACGGAACATTTGAACAGCTTTCTAAAGATGGCTTGCTCTACAGAGGCAACAGAATAGTTAGTTGGTGCCCGCGGCATCAAACTTCTTTTTCTGACCTGGAAATCAAAGATGAAGAGCGAGTCGAACCATACTATTTTCTCAAATACGGCCCATTTACAATCTCGACATCGAGGCCAGAAACAAAGTTTGGTGACAAATACGTTGTGATGCATCCAAACGACAAACGTTATGCCAATTACAAAGACGGGCAAAAAATTGATCTTGAATGGATTAACGGACCAATTACCGCAACAATCGTCAAAGACGAATCAGTCGATATGGAATTTGGAACAGGAGTAATGACCATCACACCTTGGCATGACGCCATCGACTTCGGAATCGCGGAACGCCACAACCTGGACAAGGAACAAATAATCGACGATAGGGGAAAACTTTTACCTGTTGCGGGGGAATTTGCCGGAATGCATATAACAAAAGCCAGACCTCTTATAATTCAAAAACTAGAACAGAAAGGATTGGTCGAAAAAATCGACCAAAATTATAAACACGTGGTCCACACCTGCTATAAATGCGGTACCCTAATCGAGCCTCAAATTAAAGAACAGTGGTTTATCAAAATGAAACCCCTGGCCCAAAAAGCGCTCGAAAAAATTGCAAACGGAGAAATTGTCTACATACCCGATCACTACAAAAAAATAACGGAACATTGGCTAGAAAATATTATGGACTGGAACATTTCCCGCCAAATAGTTTGGGGAATTCCTATACCGGCCAAGATCTGTGATCAATGTGGCCACGGAATGGTCGACTTAAATGACGAAGTCAAAAAGTGCCAAAAGTGTGACGGTCCGGTCCATAAAGACAAAGATACTTTCGATACCTGGTTTTCCTCCGGTCAATGGCCGTTTGCCAGTTTGGGTTATGGATACAGCGATGATTTCAAAACCTACTACCCTACCGACGTCATGGAAACAGCGGGTGAAATAATTTTCTTCTGGGTTTCTAGAATGATAATGCTCGGACTTTATCGCACCGGTAAAATTCCTTTTAAAACAGTGTATCTTCATGGGTTGGTTCAGGACGCCAAAGGACGCAAAATGTCAAAAAGCAAAGGCAATGTCATCAACCCTCTCGATCTTACCGAAAAATACGGAACAGACGCGTTCAGAATTGGAATGGTTATCGGCAACACACCGGGGACTTCCCTCGCCCTTTCTGAAGATAAAATTAGAGCATACAAAAACTTCGCCAATAAAATCTGGAACATCTCCCGATTCGTTCTTACGAATACAGAGGCCATAGCCTACGATGATAAATTTGAGAAATTCACTGAAAATGATTTAGCTCTCATTAAGGAGCGAGATGACATCATAATTGACGTCACCAAAGACATGGATAATTTCCGTTTTTATATTGCGGCTGAAAAACTTTACCACTATGTTTGGCATACTTTTGCTGATAAAATATTGGAGGAAAGCAAGAACGTAATTTCTCTCGGACAATCGGAAGAAAAACTTTCTCGCCAGCAATTTCTGCTCGGTACGCTTGAAAAAATTCTCATTTGTCTTCATCCGTTTATGCCATTTGTAACAGAAGAAATTTGGCAACTTCTCGGAAAAAGCCAACTATTAATGATAGAAAAGTGGCCAACCGACGGAAATACGCAGAATGAATAATGAATAAGATATTATGGTAAATGGAAATCAATTAAAAAGCATGTTTTTGGCTTAATTCATAATTCATTATTCTTAATTCATATCCCAGATGGCCGAAGTGCAAACTTTATTTTTTTCTCTACTTGGCGGAATACTCCCCGCCCTGCTTTGGCTGTGGTTTTGGCTCCGAGAAGACAAGATGCATCCTGAGCCAAGACGTCTACTCTTTTTGTCCTTCATAGGCGGGATGGTGGCCGTGGCTCTGGCCTTGCCACTCGAAAAATTTGCCGAAAGGATGATAGTAAACGGCACTCTCATCATCATAGCCTGGTCTCTAATCGAGGAGATCTTAAAACTTGGCGCCGCTTATTTGGGAGGCCTGGACCGAAAGGATTGCGATGAACCACTGGACCCCATGATATACCTCATCACAGCCGCTCTTGGTTTTGCGGCGGCCGAAAACACCCTATTCTTACTATCAAGCGTAAAAGAAGGATTTTTGGACGGAATGCTGACAGGCAACTTGCGTTTCATTGGAGCATCGCTACTTCACGTTCTCTGTTCCGCCTTAATAGGTGTATTTATGGCTTTATCCTTCTACAAAAAAACTTATATTAAAATTATTTACTTGACTGTCGGAATCATTGCGGCAGTCGCGGCGCATTTTCTATTTAATTATTACGTAATGAAAAGCCAGGCCGGAGGCACTTTCCTCGTCTTTAGTTTAGTGTGGGTTGCTATCATCGGTCTTCTTCTCATATTCGAAAAAATAAAAAAAATCCGACAAATTTAGACGGCATTGCAAACTTTTGTAATATTTTTTTATTTAAGTGTTATAATAGATTCATCAGTGCGGGAATAAATTTACAATTCCCTTTCATATATTTAAAAGTAAGTCGGTCATAAAAAAATGGCAAAAGATAAAAGAAGTTTTTTTGAACGTTTAACCGGCGCACGCATGGACAGAGATGATGAAGTCGAACGAGAAAGAAAATTACCAATAAAGGAAGAACGTGGAAGGGGTAAGGCGGTTCAAACGGAAAAGCACTGGCCGGCCGAAGAACCCGAAGAAGACGGCGAATTGACCGTTGATGTTTATCAAACAGCCAACGACATCATCATTAAAACAATAACGGCCGGCGTAAAACCTGAAGATTTGGATATCGCAATCACACGAGACATGGTTACAATCCGCGGACACAGAGAAGAAGCTCACGAAGTTTCTGAAGAAGATTATTACAGCAGAGAACTGTATTGGGGGTCATTTTCCAGAAATATTCTTTTACCTCAAGAAATTGACGTCGAAGGAGCTGAAGCTACAGAAAAACACGGTCTTTTGACGCTCAGATTGCCAAAACTAGACAAACACCGTGAGACTAAACTGAAAGTTAAAATCGGTTAGCTTGCAACATATTTGACCCGGGCGTACTCTATTAATTATCTCCAAGGACGGTAAGTCTGTGGAGTGCATCTACGCGAGCCCGCGGCTCGTATAGCGGGGTATCTGTGATACCCCGCTCGTCTTGTTAACGGCATGTGTCAAAACGCCCTATCGGGCGCTTTCTCTTGTGCCGAGGGGCGGGACATGAGTACATTTCTCTCCCGCGACTAAAACTTTTTCGTCAAAAAGTT
>MHRK01000033.1 GCA_001820955.1 Candidatus Taylorbacteria bacterium RIFCSPHIGHO2_02_FULL_43_32b | reverse complement strand
TAGTAACGGCGCTCCGAAAGGGCGCCTTTACTATTGTATCAAATTGTTGGGTTAAGGGGTTTCGTAATTCAAAGTAGAAGAGTCTTGGGTGGAGGTTGTCAGTTCAAGCAAATATTTAAACAGCACCGCCGATTCGCGAAGCCCGCCCGAATGTACTTCGGTACGGGCGGGCGAATCGGCGGTTTTCTCATTCTTGATTCTCAATTCACGATTCTCGATTCTACCTTCTGCGGTGATCAAATCTCGGCGGTCTTGGCGAACGGGGCTTCCCTTCGGCATCGGGCGCCTTTTTCTTAGCGAAATCAGCGTCAGCTTGTTTGATGGAAAGTTTGATGCGGCCGGTTTCATCAACGTTTATGACAACTACCGGAACCATATCGCCCTCGCTTAGAACATCGCCGACATTTTCCACTCTGAAGGGCGCAATTTCGGAAACGTGCACCAATCCTTCGGCGTTCGGCCCAATTCTTACAAAGGCTCCGAAGTCAGCAATGCGAACAACTTCGCCCTCGAATTTTTCTCCGACTTTGTATTCCTTGGTCATTCCCTCAATAATGGCCTGAGCTTTTTCTGCCGATCCGTTTTTGCCTGTGATAAACACTGTGCCGTCGTCTTCGATATCAATGCCGTCCACTCCTGTCGTGTCGCGGATTTCGTTGATGGTTTTTCCGCCGGTGCCGATAACCAAACCGATCTGGTCCGGTTTAATTTTGATAGCAATAATTTTCGGAGCATTTGGGGAAATGTTGGCTCTTGGCAAAGCGATCTCATTCTCGATAACGTCCAAGATCCTCTCTCTGGCGCTTTTTGCTTTGACGAAAGCTTCGGCCAAAATGTGAAGCGGTATGCCATCCACTTTTACGTCCATTTGAACGGCGGTTATTCCCTTTCTTGTGCCTGCAACTTTGAAGTCCATGTCTCCGTGGTGGTCTTCGGGTCCCTGAATGTCTGTCAAAACTTTATATTTTTTATCCCGAGCGTAGTCGAGGGACATCATAAGACCGGATGCAATGCCTGCAACCGGAGCGCTAATCGGCACACCGGCGTCCATGAGCGAAAGAGTTGATCCACAGACACTTCCCATAGAAGTCGAACCATTTGAAGAAAAAGCTTCAGAAACGATTCTTATGGTGTAAGGAAAACTCTCTTTGGTCGGCAAAACTGGAATTAATGCTTTCTCGGCCAAAGCGCCGTGTCCAATGGCTCGGCGATTCATGCCTCCTAAGCGACCCGTTTCTCCTGTTGAAAAAGGCGGGAAGTTGTAGTGGTGCATGAAACGCTTTTTTGTTTGATATTCCATTCCCTCGACAAGTTGGGCATCGCCCGGACCGCCCAAGGTAAGTGCGGAAAGGATGTGAGTTGCTCCTCGGTAAAAAATGCCTGTGCCGTGAAGAATTGGAGAAATGCCTCCAGCTTTGGCAAACAAAGGTCGCAAATCGTCGAATCCTCTTCCGTCAGGCCTGCGGTTATTTCGAATGGCCTCTTCGTGAAGCAAATCATTAACTTCGTCTTCGAAATAGCGGTCAGCAATATTTTTGTTCGCTTCAGGCAAGTTTTCTTTTACTGTTTCGATCCATTCATCCTTAAGATCGTGCAGATTTTTTGAGCCGGGCCCGCCGAACATTACTTTATCGAGACGTGGCTCAATTTTTTCGGCAAAAAGTTTTTTTATGTCATCCGGAGTTTCCGGTTTTGCAATTTCGGTTTTCTTGACGCCCTCAGCCTTAATTATTTTTTCTTGAAACGCCTGTATTTTTTCAATTTCCTCACTTGCCAATTTAAGCGCGGCATTTACCACCGATTCGTCAGCCTGTTTTCCGCCGACTTCTATCATGTTTATGTTGCCGTCTTTTCCGCAGGCTACGAGATCAAGTTCGTAAGTTTCCGCATCACGAACAGGATATGTTGGGCTGACTATGAATTTATCATCACCGACATTTTTGCCGATGCGAATGGCCGAAACCGGGCCGTTCCAGGGGATGTTTGAGCATCCAAGAGCGAGTGACGCGCCGATGACGCCGAGAATATCGGGGTCATCTTCCCCGATTGAAAGCACTGTGGCCACAACTTGGACCTCATTTCTGATATGACTTTCAAAAAGCGGTCTTATCGTGCGGTCGACGATTCTTCCGGAAAGCACAGCTTCGTCGGATGGCCTACCTTCCCTTCTTACAAACCTGCTGCCCTGGATTTTTCCCCCAGCGTAAAATCTCTCTTCGTAATCTACCGTGAGAGGAAAATAATCTATGGCATCCCTTTCCGAACCCATAACCGCGGTTACTAAAACTACGGTATTGCCGTAGCGCATGATGACAGAGCCGCTGGCCTGTTCGGCCAAATCGGTAAACTGTACAGTCAAGGTTTTACCTCCAACCTCCAAGGAGTATTCTTTTGTTTTCATAATGCAACTACCAATATACGAATGATACGAATCTTAGCGAATGTATACGAATATACTGGCGGAGTGATTTTCGGGCTTGCCCCGTAGTGAATTCAACGGGACCCGGTAAAATAGAAGCTTCAACTCTTGATGGTGTTCTCGCTTTTTTCAAGCCCACTATCAAAAATTGAATTCTACTACGGGGTTTTAATCCGCCTCCGGCGGACTATCCATCCGAAAACCACATTATTTATAATTGAAAATGCAAAAATCAAAATGCAAAATTACAATGTAAAAATGCAAAATGAAGAAGATTTTCAAGTGTATGATAGCAGAAAATTATAGTTTCGCCAAATTTGACATTTCAAGAGATGTGATATATTTTTCGTTTAGAAAGTCCGACAAATTATGAAAAAAATTCTTACCGCTAAACAGGCCCGTGCTTTAACTGTTCGAGCCCAAACCAAACAGGCATTAAAAGAGAAACAGAACGAGGTCAGAGTTTCTGCCGAGTTGGTCAAGCTCAAACACGATATGCTCATTAGGGCGAAAAAAAAGTTTCCGAGCTGCCTTCTCGAGGTTGAGAAGGAGGTTAAAAAGGGCAAATTTGAGGCCACTATAATGGTTGCTAGGGACCAGCGGAGCGGAAGCGAACCCTGGGTTTATTTTTTGAGTCGAGAATTGTGCTTGTTGTTTGAGAAGGCAAAGTACAAGACGGAGGTGATCACTGAACGCGAAGACCCCGTCGGTAGCGATCCGATGTTCCCCTACTCAGTTTTTTACACGTATCTTAAGGTCACCTGGTAACGGCGCAGAATTTCTGTGCTGTTTTTTTATTTATAATCTGCTCAAACCAGGTTTACGTAACAAACTGGGCGGGAAGTCTCCGGCTACATTTTAACGTTGGTTTGACATTGGCTGCGGGTTAGTTGACACCGAAGACGATTGGAATAAGAATGAAGAAAGTATGAAATCTTCTCGTTCTTCAAGCGGACCCTGCAGAAAAAGTCGAAATTCTTCAAAAAATACGCCTGAAAAAGTCGTGCCAGCCTCCTACCTTACGCAGGAGGAATTCGATGCTGATCTCGGACCATATGATTCGGTGGAGCCTGGGACAGCCGACCGCTATGTGTCTCAGGAAATAAATTGTGGTTTTAGTATAAGGACTATGCGATTCGCCAAAGGACAAGGATGCTGACGCCCTTGTCTTTTTTGATGCATTTAAATTTATCGGAGCGCTAAAATGGCCGTGCTTGCAACGGCGGCGGTTTCGGCGCGGATTATTTGGCTCGGCCACTTCCACCCAACATTTCCCAGGCAAACAGAAAAAATTGTCTAAACATCTCCGATATTGAATTAGATTCAATGACGACACAGTATGCGTCTCTTTCGGAAAGCGAGAAGAAGGCCATTTTATTTCCGTAGATAGTGACTGAGCTCGTGAACGGAAATTTATCGGGTAAAAAGCGTACCTCGCGAAGTTCGTTCGACTTCAGATAATCTGCGGCATGATAAGGCAGTATGAGTTCAGTATAAACTCCCAACTTTTCGCGATCTTTCAACCAACTCGGAAAATATTTCGGCAGGTATTCCATCAGATCGGGCTGAGATGTGGCGTATATTCGTTTTATTTTCTGATCCCTCAGCGTTTCAAGAATATTTTCGAGGCCTGTTTTTACGCCCTCTAAACCTACGAACAGTTTCGCTACTGGGGCATCGAGCGGCCTTGACGTGAGGGCTCTGATTTGCGGCATAATGTCCTGAACGATGCCTTCCTTTTTCCTAAGCAGATGCAAAAGTCTGTTCGGACTTTCAGGCGAAAAATTGGCGACGTTATTTTTTCTGGACTGGGATACAAAACCTTGTTTTGTCAGGGATTCCAATGTCACATATACAGTAGCTCTAGGAATTCTTGTACTCTTGCTGATCTCAAATGCAGTTGCCTCGATCTGTTTCAAAAGAAAAACGTATATTTGGGATTCGTTTCTAGTAAATCCGTACTCTTCTAGAGATTCGATTATTTCTTTATTGTCCATTTTTATGACAACACTTATCCAGTAATATTATGGCTAAGTCTAAACATATTTAGCCATTTATGCAATTACATAGTCATATCTTCTGACAATAATTGACACATCTGGTATATTCTTGTCAGATTCAGTGAAGGGTTCCTCAAAAAACAATGGCTTTAAGTAGGCCCGAAGCACTTACTTTTGGAAAAGTAAATGAACGGGGAAATGTGTCAGTCACCAGTAAGGAGAATATATGAATCCACAAGTTGATGTGGTAGTCGGGCTTGCCTGCAATGCAAAATGCGGATTTTGTGTACAGGAGTGTACACGAAAGACCGTGGATCAATTTTCAATCGAGAAAATATCCACCGCCCTGAAGTTTGTGCATGGCAGGGGGGTTCATCGACTGGTCATCACCGGCGGAGAGCCGACACTCGATGGGTATGCAAAGCGGACGTATTACACACTACTTGTTGCCAGCGAAATCGGCAGCTGGGAGTTCAAGGCCGTTTACACGAACGGAACTGGACTTCTGGAAGACGTGGTGAGACCTTGCATGATGAAAGCCCCAATGCCCCGTGTTGGCGTGTTGGCCGAAGCGGGTTTGACCGACGTCAACCTGTCTCGGCACCATTACAGCCACAAAGAGGCTGCCGTGGTGTTCGGAATTCAGATACCCACGGCTGAAGATATTGTGCGGGCAGCACAAATGTTCGGGGTCAATGTGCGGCTCAACTGTAATCTCATGCGCGGTTGCGTAGATACATTTGAGCAGATGTGCACTTACCTACTGTGGGCGAAATCGTTAGGGGTAAAGGATGTTTACTTCCGGAACCTCTTTCGTTTCGCACAATCTGACCTTTACGATCCCCGCGAGTTCAACACTCGCAATGTTCTGCAGTTCACACAGAATCATTCTGTAGACTTTGAGAGCTTACTCGAGAAAGTTTATGGGAGTACTGACTTTGTGTTGACCAAACAGCGTTTGAAAAAGAACGAAGGTCATGGAACAGAAACCGGATTTCTGTTTCAGAATGCGCTCCCTGTGTATTTTGCCGATTTAACGATTGGTAAAGAACGACCTGGGGCAGGAACATATTGGGTTGTAATGCCGAACGGCTATCTGTATGATGCGTTCACCAGTGAACAACATCGTATAGACGTCCCGCTAACGCAGGCAGGCACTCTACCCGAAGGACGGAGCTAACCTTCGAATCAGAAGCTCCAATTGTTGTCACCTTTTTACAAGCGTGAGCGTCGCGTGCAGCGCGAGGCAGAGCGACTGCCTTCAAAAAATTGTCGCAATGAAAGGCTCGGTTCAATCCCGGGCCTTTGTTATTGGAGCAATGTGAACGATATGGCGGCGAACTCCTATTTGTCCGTGTATTGGTGAAGGACAGAGGCTACAAGTGTTTGGTAGGGTATGCCTTTTTCAGCAGCTTTGGCTTTTAATTTTTGCAAATCGCGTTCAGATAGTCGGATGTTGATATTTTTTTCGCGGTTAAGAGAGGCACGCGCAAAAGAACGCAGACGCTCGATCTCCTTTTTTACGCCGGGGATAGATTTGAAGTCATCTCTTTCCACAGCATCAAGTATTTCTTTTTCTTCTTTATCAAGTTCGTAATACCTCATGTATTTTTGGTTACCCCTGTAGCTATGTATTCCTTAAGAAGAGACTGATAAGGTATGTTCAATTTGTTGGCTTTTTCTTTTAGGCGTACTAGCAAGTGTTCGGGTATGCGGATAGAAATTGACCGAGTTGACGGTTTAAGATTCGAGAACGAAACCTTTTTGAAGTCTTCGGGTTTAAAATTTTGGCTCAAATCAAAATTGGCCCAGAATTCCCGTTCCTGGTCTTCGTTTTTAAACGGTTTATTTATTTTTTTAACTTTATTCATATAGTTTCTTTTCTTTTTTATTAATATCTCTTGCGGAAATGACGCGTATTAGGCTTTTTCGTTTGGTGAAAATGATAACGAGCACTCTAGTTCTAATTGTCGCCCCCAATAATATATAACGCGGTTCGCTTTCAGAATGTTTGTTGTCCAAAAGAATTTTCTTTTTCGGGTCGAAAAACACCTCTTCGCATTCTTGGTCTGAAACAGAATGTTTAAGCCAATTTTTTCCAGAGTTTCCTCTATTCCACTGGAATCCAACGACATCCTTCATTTTTCTATTGTATATACTACTCTACACAAAGTCAATTAAGAAATTATGGAGAAATCAGAGGAGCATTAAGGCTGAGGCTGAGATGGCGGCGGTTTCGGCGCGGAG
>MHRK01000032.1 GCA_001820955.1 Candidatus Taylorbacteria bacterium RIFCSPHIGHO2_02_FULL_43_32b | reverse complement strand
TTTCTAAACGCTCTGTCCGACACAAATCTTTGACCTTTTTCATATCACAATTCTATTACCAAGTGTCCTAACTGAGAACGGAATGGGGGTCATCGATATGAACGCTAAAAAATTGAGAGAGATTTACGGATCTCTTAAACACATCCGTACAGAAGACAAACAAGCGCGCCGGCGTTTTAGACAGGAAGAGGACGAAAATATCTTTGTCATTCTTGATGGTGATTCGTTCTGTGAAAGACCATTTGCCATTGATCACGACAACAAGCTTATGCCATCAAAAGCATTAAGAAGGGCTGGTGACAAAACCCAAGTCTTTACCGACCCCATGAACCTTCACATCAGAAATCGGGCAAGCCACACAAACGAGGTAGTAGGATTAGCCACATGTGTCGGCGGTATTCTCGGTTTAAACACAGACCTATGTCGGGCCATCGCCCTGGGACACGACCTCGGGCATACGCCTTTCGGCCACTCGGGCGAAAAATTCATCAGTAAAGTTACAGGGAAACACTTCGAACACAACATCTTTGCGTCCGTCCTACTGCAATCTATTGAAAGGAGCGGGCGTGGGTTAAATCTTACCCACCAGGTTTTAACCGGAATAGTGAACCATTCCGGAGTGCCTGAAAATATGGATGAATTGAATACAGTTTCTCCCGAAGCATCGGTGGTACGGCTTGTGGATAAAATAGCCTATATTCTGGCAGACTGGAATGACATCGCCAGAACGTCTTTCCACTGCCCTGAAATTGTGGCACTTCGGCCAATGATAGAAGAACTTGGCAGAGATCAACGCAATCGCGAGGCAATGCTCATCCACTCGCTGTGTCTCGAATCGGCAAAATGCGGAAAAATTACTTTCGCTCAATGCAATGCGGGAAAGATTTTTTCATCAATCCGCAGCCAAATGAAAAAACTCTATCCTTTGATGAATTGCGGAAACAGCGGTGATTTGTTAGGCCGCGTCTACGAGCTAATCGAAAGAAAAGTGCCTGATGTTCAGCCGGAAATCGCTCTCGCACTAATGACCGATCACGAAGTATTGTGTCTTGTCAGAAATCAGACTTTTAGCGTGGCGAATCTCTACCAGACCTCACTTGGAGAAATTATTCCATTCATTAGGGGTCGGCGGTTCGACTTCACAAACCCAGATCTAAACTGGTAACCGTCGCTAAAGCGGCGGTTTTTTAACAACCCATTTTGCAACCAACAGTTCCAAATATTTCTAGTTTGTAAGGTTCACCATCCTTGTAAAAAACTCTGCGTACAAGCGCTGGGCTCTATGACCGCTCCTAGTAAAGAACCGTGCGCGGAGCGCAGGGCGTTAGGGATCGGAACCGTTCCGCGCAGATCAGGTCGTTCAGACTCTGAAAGTCTTCAGACTCGAAGAGGGGTTCTTTTCTAGAGAAGAACGGGCTCCCCGCCTGCGAGTACGCGCGGGCAGGCGCCCGTACTTATACTTAATGCGGCCATTCATCCCTGCCTAGAACGGCAGGGATGAATGGCCGCTCCCAGTAAAGACAAGAGATTCTCTCTTTTTACCCTGTCGCAGAGATTTCTCACCTTAACATTTCCTCACTCAAAATTTCCCACCCTCCCGGCATGCGACCAAACAATGTTACTTTATTAAATTCCGAGCGGAAAACGGGATCTTCATCTTCAAGAAAATCCCAAATGGCCGAAAATTGACCGCCCGTTAGGAAACGAGCCACAGCGGCATGAGGAATATAGTTTCGTCCCCTCATGTTGTAATCATTAAAAATGCGAAATCTATTGTTGATAATTTGAAAGGTATTCTGCATCGAAAGCGAAGGCACTACCGCTACAAAAATCGTACCGGTCGAGAAATGGTCAAAACCCGCCATATTAAAAGAGCCTCCGACCGAATCACTAGCGGCATCTTTTAGAGCTTCCTTAACTTGCCGCTCATCCTGCCATTCAAATGGCGGAACGATAGTTATATGAGGCGGAAGTTTTAGGTGTATAGGAGCAGTCCCGAATTTTTCAGAAATTGTCCGGGTGATCTTTTCGTGGTAAATGCCGGCCTCCCCTTCAATTATGTGCCCGACGAAAAATTTCATGGCTATTTTCATACTAACTATAGCACCGAAAGAAAAAATGAAAACGCTAGAATTTGGCTTTTTTTCTCCAAAAAAAGAACCATGCGTAAATGAACAAAAGCAAAAAAATATTGGGTATGAAAATCGATGGCCTGGACCACGGTATTCCGCTGACGTAATAATCGGAAATCGGCCAAAGAAATGGTGTAGGAAAAAATGCTTCGGAATGAGTAAATATATCCAAAATAATATGAACGCCCCAGGCCAAAAAGGTCCAGATAGGCTTTTTGAAGATAGCCCATAAAAGAAAAAACAAAAAGCCGAAAACAATCAAACTGTGCGTATAATTGTAGAGAGTAAATATAATTTGCGGAATAATATCATCCTGTGGCGGCTCAATTCTAAAATCCGGCCTTTCGGCCATACCCCCAAAAACCATAACGAAAAAAATACCAAAAGAAAGAACGTCCGGTGCCATACCAAAGAGAAAAGCTTGCCTGAAATGTTTTTTGCTTTTTCTGCCGGCTACTATGCCGCCCCAAAGCGCGTGTGAAATGAAGTCCATCGCGGTAGTGAAAAATGACACTGCTTCCCAGGAAGCAAAGAGATCATTTATGATTAATTTTTAAACACTGTCTAATTTTTGGCTAAAACTACATAATAACTCATGAATGTCATTTTCTACTTGAACAAGCTAGAACGAGTGCAAACTTCCTGTTTGCACATTGTTCGAGCGCCATTGAAGAAAGATTTTCTTACTACCGGATCCGTTTCTTATCTTGATTATAGCAAACTGCTGAAAAAGAAAGTTATATCTATACAATAGATGTATAATCGAGGTATGACTTTCCAAAAACAAATTCTTATAATTGGGTCATTGTTCGCTGTGCCGCTTTTTGCATTTGCTCTTCCCACAATTTCAACCTTCCCTTCCCCCGTAGAACAAGGCCAAGCGTTGATGATAAAAATAAGTGGCGCCACTTTAAATGATATTGCAAAAATTTACGTCGACGGAAAATCACTTTGGTTTTTTAATTACAATGGATCACCTACCGCATTTTATGCAATTGATTTGAATGCAGAGCCCGGGGAAAAGAAAATCCGTGTCTTGATGGAAGACGGTAGCGAAGTAGAGAAAACGTTCATGATAAATGAAAGACAAAAAATTGAAGCCCCGCTCGGCATTCCAGACAAACTTGGAGGAAACACGCCTGAAGCCGCCACAAGTCTTGTAACAAATCTAGGAAATGAAAACTCAGTTATAAACAGTCTTCTTTCGACAAACAAAAAATTTTGGACTGAAAGTTTTCGCTACCCTCTCAAATATCCAACCGTCACCGACTCTTACGGATATCTCCGAAAAACCGGCTACTATTCTATCCCGCACAAAGGCACCGACTTTAGAGCCCCCGAAGGTTATAGAGTTTACGCGATAAACCGCGGGGTTGTTAAATTGGCGCGCACTTTTACGATTTACGGAAAAACAGTTGCTGTGGATCACGGACTTGGTGTAATAAGCTACTATATGCACCTCTCACGGATTGATGTAAAAGAAGGCCAGACAGTCGGAAAAGGTCAAGTTCTTGGACTGTCAGGCAAAACAGGTTACGCAGAATCCCCTCACCTCCACCTCAGCGTAAAAATTAACGGAATATCTATTGATCCGAATAAATTCATTTCACTTTTTCAATATTAGTTTTCCCCATTCACAATGGATGACAATGGTGCCCATTGCCACTTTGTGCCCGTGGCGATGGGCACCATTGTCAGCAAATTCTATTTCTTGATTTTTTGATCCGAAACAATTACGCCGTCTTTGAGAATAATAATGCGCTCGGCTTTTTTTGCGTATTCTTCTTCGTGAGTGATCATAATAATAGTCTGTCCATCGCGGTGGAGATCAAGAAAGGCATCCATAACCGGATCGGCGCTTGTGGAATCCAAGTTTGCCGTCGGTTCATCGGCAAACAAAATTGCGGGGTCGTGTGCAATGGCGCGAGCAATTGAGACCCTTTGCTGTTGACCACCTGAGAGTTGACTCGGGAGATTATGTTTTTTATCAAGAAGCGAAAGACGAAGGAGCGCCTGCTCGGCTTTTTTAAACGCATCCTCCTTTGTCATACCCGCCATAATCATGGGCAAAGCCACATTTTCGAGAGCATCTAATTCGGGCAAAAGAGCGTAATCTTGAAAAACATAACCGAGCTTAAGTAATCGCAGTTCTGTTTTCTCCACATCGCTTAAATGCGAAGTATTTATGTTGTCGATAAAAACGTGGCCATCAGTCGGCCGATCAAGAAGCGACATCTGATAAAGCAAAGTTGACTTGCCCGCGCCGGAAGGACCGATAATCGCCACGAACTCCCCTGTTTTGATTTCCAAATTTACACCTTTCAAAACAGTGATCTTGAGATCACCTTCTCCGAAACTTCTTACAATGTTTTCCGCGCGTATCATACAGGCTTTACAAATTTACTAATGTTACTAATCATAACGAATGTATACGAATAAAATTTAGTGCCCCATTAGTAGTCATTAGTTAAGATTCGTATCATTCGCATATTGGTATTGTTATCGTCCCAAAATAGCATCGAGCGTATTTCTTCTCACAATCAATTTTGCGGGAACATATCCCGCAATCAAGGTGACGACAAGTAAAATCAAAACACGAATGCCCGCACCGCTCGCTGTAGCCACCAATATTCCGTCCGAAAAAGGAAAGTTTATAGGGTACGCATCAAAATACGGTTTCAGCACTCCGAATGTCAAAATAAGCCCGATGATTGAACCCGAAATTCCGTAAAAGAACGCTTGAAGAATATATGAAATCTCGATAGCCAACGGGCTGATTCCGATTCCTTTCATAATGCCGATAAATTTTCTCTTCGTAACGGCGTTGATAAAAACAACAATAAAAATTGTGATGGAGGCGACAACCAATGCGATTGAAGAAAGAGCGTTACCCAAAACCGCCATTGTGGTTTCAATGTCACGAAGAAATGACGGAATAGCCGCACCGGATGTCTGAATCCTGGCGGCATACGGCTTATGAAATTCTTCGAGTTCGTGCACCAAATCAGGCGCGAAATCCGGATCAGTTTTTATCGCAATTTCCTGGTACTGTTCCTTGTTGACCGGTAACATTCTTTTGAGTTCCGAGTCATTAATGAACATGCGCGTCGAAACTTCATCAATCTTGCTTTTCGCGATTCCTTTGACAATAAAATCTTTGGAAACAATACCCCCGTCTTTTGTAGAAAGCGTAACTTTTACCCTGCTCCCCACATCAACATCTGCGAGCAAATCCAGACCCGGAATGTTTGCGTCAGCGAAAGACGAATACTTTCTAAGAAAATTGTACCCCATAACAATGTAACCCTCCTCTCCGGCAACCAATGGCTCACCTTTGATAATGAACCTGGAAAAACCGGTCAAAACTTCTTCTTTGTCGGGATCAATGCCCACCAGTCTTGTCGATATTTTATTTTGTCTTTCATTCTTTCCCGGAAGATCATTCAGCGTGCCAAGAATGGAAACGCCAACAGAGTGCCGTGGAGATATGGCCGTAACCTTCGGATGATTTTCCAAATATGAAATCAGAGCCGAGGTGTTTTCGATATAATCACGAAGCGGCGCTGAAGTGATAATGACTTCGCCGGAATAACTTTCCCGAAACTGCTCAAACGAGCCGGTGATAAGACCGAGAAGCAAACCGGAAACCACCACAAGATTGAGAAAGGTCAGAACCATAATAAAAATGATGAGTATGGTCGTACCCTTCCCACCTCTTCGTATCTGTCGAAGCGCCAAAAACCACCCCGTACGGATGGCATTCATAAACTCTCGTTTTAATGCGGCAATCTGTTTCATCTTTGAAGTAGAACTCTATCATGAAAGCGTTGTGTCGTCAGCCGGACTAACAACAAATTGCTTTTCATGGGCAAAAATGTAATATTTGATGAGGCTTAAATTCCGATAATCTCTTATGAAAAGAATCGCTCTTTACAGATTCGTCGAGTTCATGGGCTTGTTGGCACCGATCTTTCTGCTCATTGCCTTTTTGGTTTCAGTAGAGGTATTCGTAGTGTGGAAGCATACAGGCAGTTTCCACAAGCCGTCTGAATTCGCACTGAGTTTAGTTTCTCTTATAACAGGGCTTGCCTGCTTCTCGTTCGTTCGTCTGCGCGTGTCCGCTCGGCCGTGGATACGAAACGCCTACATATTAAATGGATTCGCTTGGCTTTTGGTAGCATTTCTATCGATAGCCAGATGCCTAGATTAACATTGCTCCGAATTTCGGAGCTTTTTGTTGTGTCCCCCTATGGGGCATGGTTGAATTAGTCGCTGTTTTAAGGTATTTTACTGAGGTATTGCGGGATCTGCTAATGGTAGGCATCCTGACTCTGAATCAGGCAATCTTGGTTCGAATCCAAGTCCCGCAGCCACCATATGCTAAGTCAGGAGACTGACAGGCATAGGCATCTATTCCGAAAATGGCATACCTGCTGAGAGCAGTATTCAAGACAAAAATGACCTCCTCCCCGGCCTCCGCGAGTACGCTCCAACCGGGGTTTCCTTTCACGGCATGAGGATTCAGAACAGCCGCAGTCGTTTGGGTGTCTCTTTCCGACCCTGCCATTCTATATACTTCCGTATTTGACTTTCGTTTAGTCCGATAGTGGACGAGAAGTATCCGACGCTCCAGATGCCGTCCTTTTCCAGATACATCTCTTTGATAAATTTAAACTTGTTGCGTAGATATAGACTGCTGTGACCGGTACCCCATTTCCTGGACACATTTTCTCTTCTTAACAGAGTAAAATAATGTCATGGAAAACAATCAAACAAATTAC
>MHRK01000031.1 GCA_001820955.1 Candidatus Taylorbacteria bacterium RIFCSPHIGHO2_02_FULL_43_32b | reverse complement strand
CTAAACGCTCTGTCCGACACAAATCTTTGACCTTTTTCATATCACAATTCTATTACCAAGTGTCCTAACTGAGAACGGAATGGGGGAGAAAGTACATATGATAATTAAAACTACCGCCGTGCCTGAAGAAAGATGGAGAATCGATCTTAATGACAGCCTTTCTCCGCTTCGAAACTTCAAGCAAATTGACAGTTTCGACCCCACGAATGTGCAAATTACGAACCTAGGCGTCGTCGGCAACATTCCCGCGTCGGAATGGATCGACAAAGCGTCTTACGTCAACGGGATTCCTCTCGACATCACATGCCTTGACGCAATCAGAAGGCAAAGCTATCCGATTCCTAACAATTGGAAGGCTACCCAGAGTCACCCCATCATGCTCGTGTTCGCGGGACGGCTCATCATGAAAAAAGAATCGGTCGCCCGCAAGGTTATCGAACAGCAAACCTTTACCGACCGGCAGGGCAAAAAAAGTACAAGGCCGGTCGAAAGTACGGTGATGGTCCCAGAGTCCTTCCCTTTTGTGCCTATTCTGATGTGGATCCCGAGCAATAATCCCCTATACCCATCATCGTCATTGTTCTTTGCCGGTAACGGTAGAGGGTATCTGGATCAAAATTGCTTTCTTCCTATTCTCGTGTGAACTTAATTTTGCACACGACAAAGCGCGACAGATGAATGCCGCGCTTTTTTTATGACAACGTTCTTCAAAGACACTTAATCGTAAGAAAATTTCTTGCGAAAGAGACGGATTTTACTCCTGCTCTCGTTCCGGATTAAATGAAAATAATTTTTCGTCCGCTTCCTTAACAATTCTTATTTTATCTTCGGCCGAACCTATTTTGTATTTTTCGAGCAATTCTTTGTCGTTACCAACAAGTTCCGAAAATCTCTTTTGGTAATTTTCCGCCCAGATTCGCTCCTCGGGATCAGTGCTCTCATCCATGCCGGAGTGAATCGCAAGCAATTGATTTTTTATTTCATCAATCTCCGCCAAATATGCTTCGCCTTCAGCATCAAAATTTTCCATAGCCATATATTTTGTTTATAACTTCGTAATATCTTTATATGTTATCACAGCCATAAGAATAAGAAGAGCTATAAAACCTATTTGGTTGGCCATGTGAAAAAATTTCTGATTGACCGGCTTTCTGATGATCGCTTCAATCGCCACAAATACGAGCCTTCCGCCATCGAGAGCAGGAAAAGGCAAAAGATTGATCATTGCTAAATTTATAGAAATCAGAACCACCAGTATGAGGAGGTTAACAAACCCCGCTTTTTCGGCATCACCGACCATAAGAGCGATGCCAACGGGTCCGCTAAATGAAGACCACTTTGCTTCGCCTTTTACGGCATCTTTAATCAGGTCATATATTCCGATACCTACTGATTTTGTCATATCCCAAGTGGCATAAGTGCCGGCAATAACAGCCTTATGAGGCGCCAATTTTAAAATCCCCGCATACTCCATTGCTATACCGATTCCCCTTTTTCCTTCGACAATACCTTCTTCTGCCACGGCAGAAACTGTAGTCGTTGCTCCCTTTCTCAGAACAGACAACTCTATCGGCGTGCCGGACGACACATTTGAAATGAATTCACCGGCGGATTCGCCGTTCGGATACAAAATCGCATTTCCATCGCCCTTTAGTTCAACAATCCGATCACCCGGTATGAGCCCCGCATCGAAAGCCGGAGAACCAGGCAAAACCGCGCTGATTATGAGACTCGGGCTACCGATTTCTTTTGCAAAGGGTACGCTTTGGCCTGAGGGAAGACCTATCATAAAACCAATGGAAATTGCCAACCAAGCAAAAATTATATTGCCCAAAATTCCAGCAGATAAAATTATCGCTTGCTTAGGCCTAGACACTTCCGAAAATCTTTTTCCCTTTCTTTGCACTTCGTCGTCTTTTAAAGATTCGTCGCCGTCTTCACCCAAAATTTTGACGTACCCACCAATCGGAATCATGTTTATGGCATACACTGTCTCACCGATTTTCTTGCCAAAAATTCTCGGCGGAAATCCGAGGGCAAACTCATCAACTCTCACACCAAAAGCCTTGGCGGCCAAAAAATGTCCGAGCTCATGTACAAAAACTAAAATACCAAGGACAATAATGAAAGTTACGATATACATTGTAAAAATATTTTTTAGTTTCCAATCTTAAAGCAAACAGCGATAACACTTTCCCATCGATTCTTTATCTATCAAATCAACGAGGCTAATTTGATACCTCTTTCTCTTTTTTGGAATACAATTCATCCATTTTGCGATTCGCCTCGTCCACCAATTTTTGCAGTTCAGCCTTGCTTCTAAATTTATCATCTTCGGATATTTCCTTTTTCTTTTCTTTTTCGTCAACATCCCTTACGCTTTCATCACGGTGTTTTCGGATAGAAACCTTTGCCTGTTCCAATTTCTCCTTGGCCACTTTGAGAAGCGAAGTTCTTCTCTCAGAAGTAAGTTCCGGAAACGCGACCCTAAGCCCTCTTTCATCTGAAGATACTGAAAGTCCAAGATTAGCCGCCGTGATAGACTTCTCGACAGCTTTAATTTGAGAATTGTCGTACGGAGCTATGCGTAAAGTTCTCGGGTCCTCAATACTAACGGACGCAACCTGCTTAATGGGCATTCTACTGCCATAAACTTCAACTGAAACATTATCGAGAATGGCCGGTGTGGCGCGGCCGGTTCTTATGCCGCCAAACTCCTTAACAACCCAGTCCTCGACGGTCTTTACGGCACTCTTAAAATTTGAAAAATTGTATGACATAAATTTATGATATCACATAAAGTGACGTGTGTTTAATTCATATTAACAAAAGGTTCGGTTGGCAAGACCATGGAAATCAGATCAAGAAGTGTCTTGACCGATGACGACTGATCTTTGATATACGAACGACATTTTTCAATTTCCCTATACAAATTAACATTTCGAGCGCATGGAGGTTCTGTACGATAAATAATCTCTTCTAGTGCCTCCACAAACGAAAGCGCGTCCTGTCTGGTGCGCTTTTCGTCACTTACATCAAGACCAAAATTTTTGCTCCATTCAAACCTTCTTCGCAAATCCATTTTCATAAACGCCGATGCCTCTTTAACAAACCTATCAAGCGAACCTCTTCTAGATGTAAGAAACATGAAGCGTGAGCACAATGCGGGAGGAAGCCTTTCGGGATTAGGCGTCAGCACAAAAAAAATTGTTTCCGTGGGCTCCTCAAACAGCTTGAGAAGCGCGTTCGACGCTTCGCGCGTCATGAAGCCGAAAGAAACTACCATTATCTTTTCCCCTTTACCGATCACCTTATTTAACGCACTTTTTTCTATATCGTAACAATCTTCAATTTTAAAAGTTGAGTATCTTAAGACAATAAAGTCAGGGTTATTCGCAATTTGAACTCCCCACTCACTCTTCAAAAAAGCCAACAGCTTTGACTCTGACTCTTCGGCGCTTTCCGCGACCAAATAAGCATGATGGCCACGTTTTATATTTTTTGTCCAATCACCTTTCATCATAGTAATACCATCTCTAATTAACCGTTTCACACGAATTCCCGAATTTTGGCTGCAAAACTTCGTTTCGCGCTCGCCATATCTCGATATGACTCGCGCTCCAACTCGTTTTTCGCCTAAAATTCAGAAATTCGTTAAATGTGAAAGCGTTAATTAGAGATGGTATAAAGAGTATACCAAGAGAGACAAAACACGAACACTCTGAACAATAGAGCTCGATCGTGCCAAATATATTTTACGTAATACCATCCCCAAGTAAGGCTTTCTGATAGCATTTGAAATCTCGTGGCGAGATGAAGAGAAAAATACGAGGAATATCGAGATATTTCGAGTATTTTTCTCAAAATCGTAGCCCAAGATTGCAAAGGATTGTCGGAAATGATTAGTTGGGGATGGTATGACAAACGATTTATCTTTTCGAAATAACTGTTTTTTTGTAAGTATCCAAATGCTCAAGAGCGATACCGGTTCCTCGCACGACGCAAAACAAAGGGTCTTTTGCCAGTATGGCCTTAACTCCGGTTCTTCTCAAAACCAACTCCGGAAAATTGCGAAGCTGAGACGTGCCCCCGGTCATAATAATTCCGCGGTCAATAATGTCGGCCGCCAGTTCAGGAGGAGTTTCCTGCAATACGTCTTTGATGGCCTTTACCATGTCCCTTAAATCTCTCATCACCGCCTTTACGATCTCGTTCGTCTTCACTTCAGCCGTACGTGGCAAACCGGTTATAAAATCACGCCCTTTTATGGTCATCGAAAGTTCCTCCTCAACCGGAACGGCCGAACAAACTTTCACTTTGATTTCCTCCGAAGTTTTCTCGCCTACGGCAAGATTAAATGTCTTTTTTATATAATCGGCGATAGTAGCATCAAGTCTATCCCCTCCGCACTTCACGGAAGTGGAAGCCACAATGCCTCCAAGCGAAATGACGGCCACATCGGTGGTACCTCCGCCAATATCGACGATCATGTGTCCGGCCGGTTCATGAATCGGTATCCCGGCACCAATGGCGGCCAATATCGGCTCCTTTACAACATAAGCATTTTGGGCACCGGCGCGGATTGCCGCCTCGATGACAGCGCGGCGCTCGGTCGACGTTATTCCGGCCGGCACCGATACTAAAACATCCGGCTTCCAAATGTTAAAGCGCCCAAGCGCCTTATTGATAAAATATCGAAGCATAGCCTCGGTCACCCGATAATCCGCAATGACCCCGTCGCGAAGCGGCCTATAAGCGATAATACTATCCGGCGTTTTGCCTATCATGGCTTTAGCATCATTACCAACGGCCAAAATTTTGTTCTCCTGCTCGGAAACCGCTACAACGGAAGGTTCGTTGAGTACTATTCCCTTTCCAGGCAAAAAAACCAGGGTGTTAACCGTCCCGAGATCTATGCCTAATTTTTTTGAAAAAATCGCCATTAATACTGAAGTTTAAGTCTAAATGAGAAAAAAGCAAAGATTAGACACTCTTGCATAAGATTTCTATTAAGATAAATTATATGCAGAAATTAACCTTATGAGTGATATGACCCCGAATGGCACGTGCAGAGTTCTTATACCGACTTTTTTGAAAAACCGAGAACCGCTTTTTTCCATAAAACCACTTGAACCATGGCAGAGATACCACGAATGGAAAAAGTCACTGGAGAAAAAACGCGAAAAACCTCTTCTCGCGCCCGAAAATATAGCCGGCGATGAATACGGTTTTGATGACAGCGCCAGAGTTGATTGAAGTCCGCTAAACACGGACTTTTTCATTAAGCGGATACGCGTTTGATATTGACGCCAATCTTTCTCAAACGCTCTTCAATTTGCTCATATCCACGGTCTATGTAATACGCATTCCTTATAACCGACTGCCCTTTGGCAACTATAGCCGCGATAATAAAAGCGATTCCCGCTCTAATATCAGGACCCTCAAGCTCCCTACCCTTCAGCGAATTCGGACCCTTGATTGTGACATGATGAGCATCCCACATTTTGATATCAGCTCCCATTTTCATCAAATCCGCAGTGTAATTTAACCTCCCCTCGTAAATAGTTTCGAAAATCGTACCTTCTCCACAACATTGACTAATAAGAACAGTAAGCGGAGCCTGTAGATCAGTCGGAAAACCGGGATATTCGTGAGTTTTAACAGAAATAGAGCGACAAACATTCGGCGGAACAGCTTTGACAACCAAAAAATCTTTGCCGATTTCTATATCCGCGCCGGCACTCCTTAAAATCTCGATCGGAACCGAAAGATGCTCAGGGTCGCATTTTTCGATCTTCAGTTTTGACGCGGCTATGGCCCCAAGAATTAGAAAACTGCCCGCTTCAAGCCTGTCTGGAATTGCTTGGTAAACATTCCTGGAATCAGAATGCAACAAGGCACCGTCCCCGCCTTCAATAATTAAAGTCGTTGTACCAGCGCCATTTATTTTGGCCCCGGACTTTATCAAATGCAAAGCCATACTCGTAACCTCCGGCTCTATGGCACAATTGCGCAAAATAGTTATACCCTTTGCCAATAACGCGGAGAGCATGAATGTTTCTGTCGCCCCAACACTTTGAAATTTAAAAGTGATCTCGGCGCCGTGCAATTTTCCATCCTTGCAAGCCAACGTATAAAAATTTTCATCCTCCTTTAATTCCGCCCCCATCTTCAAATAACCGTCAATAAAAAGATCGATTGGCCTCGCTCCTATGACACAGCCGCCAGGATGCGGAAAAGTGACCTCACCCATCCGACCCAATATTGGTCCAATCAGGAAAATTGAAGCGCGCATGCGCTTTGAAATTTCCGCGTCTAAAATCGACTTTGAAAGCCTCTGTCCTTCAATAACGACCGAGCCTTTTTTTGTCCTGTCTACCGTAACCCCAAGACCTCCGAGCAACTCGGACATTCTTTTTATGTCTTCAATGTCAGGGCAATTTTCAATAACCAATGAAGAATCATACAAAAGAGAGGCCGCCATCATTGGCAAAACAGCATTTTTTGAACCATTTACCTCTATAGATCCGGCAATTTCCTTTGACCCTGCCAATCCCTCGATAACGAAATATTCTTTATTTTGCATTGTCGCAATATTGTACCGTTTTCCCGTAGCATTTCAATAGTTACTTTGGATAAGGCCACCCACTTTTGCAGTTTTGTTTTTCGAATACAAAAAAGTGCAATATGTATTACGTCCATCTTGAACACTGAGGATTAGGCGGCAAAACACCAAATAAAATTTGTCCCGTCCTTATTTATGGTGAGCCTGTCGAACCATCCCCGCCCCAAGGGGTACCCTCGGATTACCTCGGCGGGTCGTTCAGACTCTCCGAGTCTTCAGACTCGAATGAGGTCTTCTAGCCGCTTCCAATAAAATTACAAGTTAACTAATCCGCCCAATGTGTGCACCAAAAACAACTTTCCAAAAAATAAAATTTTCTGCCTATTTTTCGTTGTTACCAAACTTGGCCGATCGTCCAAGTTTGGTAACAACGTGCCGCACTCAACACATATTGAATCGGATAGAGTTTTACGTTTTTGGTTTTACGTTCTATCATGTTCTTATGTGGCTAATCTCAGTTACCCCCATTTCGAGGGGAATTATCAAGGAACGTCTTTACTATTTTTCCAGTCAAAAATTTGGAGAAGGAGACGTTATTGAAATTCCCGTAAGAAATAGGCAAGTTGTGGCGAAAGTCGAGGAAGTCCGATTGGTGGCAGACGCCAAATCAGAACTTAAAAACCTTCCTTTTACAATCAGAAAAGTTCAGACTTTGAAGACCTCGAATTTTCTTTCGCAATCCTTCATGTCTGCGTCAAAAGAATGCGCCGCCTACTTTGCCGCAACCCTGGGCGCGGTACTTCATACACTGCTTCCGCCCAAGCGACTAATTTCATCCCTAGATTTTTCTTCGGATGACAGAGTGCCTTTTTTAAATGAACCGAGATCGGCTCAATTTGTTCTTCAGTTGCCCGATCATGAACGAATAAGTTCCTACAGAAGATTGACTAGAGAAGAGTTTGCCAAAAAAAAGTCACTAATTATCCTTGTTCCCACAATCGCAGAAGCAAAAAAATTACATAACGACGTGAACAAGGGCATCGAAAATTACGCGTATCTTTTGCATCAACGCCTGCCAAAATCCGCAGTTTCGAAAACATGGAAGGACGCTTTACATTGCGAACACCCTATTCTTCTCATAGCAACCCCGCAATTTATGGCCATACCGAGAAATGATGTCGGAGTGATCGCCATTGAAAGAGAATCTTCTAGAAATTACAAGAGAGATTCGAGACCGTTTCTGGACTATAGAACATTTGCGATGTTTTATGCAAGAAAAATCGGAGCATCTCTTATCTATGCCGATTCGATGATAAGAACAGAGACTTACCATAAACTCGAAAGCGGCGAAATATACGAACAGGGCAAAACTTCCTTCCGACCTCTTTATTCGGCGCAAACTGAAATTATGACTGTCGACAAAAAAAGCGGAAAAAATACTCCAGGTTTGTCTCCGGAAACTCTGCGTTTTATAAAATCGACACGAGAAGCCAATTACAGGCTTTTTATTCTATGCCCTCGCCGCGGCATAGCGCCAAGAACAATATGCCGCAACTGCGGAACATCATTACTTTGCCCGAATTGTTCAGGCTCCCTCGTGCTTCACGGAACAAACAAAAAAAGTATAAACGAGGGTACCGTATATCTGTGTCATCGGTGCGGCTTTGAAAGCCACTCCATGTTGCGTTGTGAAAAATGCAACAGTTGGGACCTAATAGCTTTTAGGATCGGAACCGAGGAGATTGAGATCGAACTGAAAACAGCCATTGGGGAAGCTCCAATTATCCGCTTTGACAAAGACTCGCTTAAAACCGACGCCGAATCGTCAAAGGCTGTCCTAAAATTTCTAAACACCGCAGGCTCAATTTTAATAGGCACAGAAATGGTTTTTTCGTATCTTGCCGAGCAAGTCGAGGCTTCACTCGTACTTTTTCCAGAACTGCTAACCGCCGTGCCTGATTTCGAAAGCGATGAATCGGCACTTCGCTTTATTTTGAGAGCAAAATCTCAGTCAATAAACAAATTTGCCGTCCAAACGGCAGAGCCTGATCTTCCAATAATTAAATTGATACATAATTCAAATTTAGCCGAGTTTTATAGAAAAGAGATCGACTTGAGAAAAAATTTAGGTTATCCGCCTTTTTCCATTTTAGTTTTGATCACTTTTAAAAAAAATGAAATACTAAAAAAGCGAATACAGGAAATTTTCGCAAATTATAAACCCATGTTCTTTGAGGGATTTGGAAGTTCCGCCAAAAGCGATGATCGCGTTTTATTTCGTTTAGCTAGAGACAACTGGCCGGACAGTAAATTCCGAGAGCTGTGCCTTTCCTTGCCTCAAAACTGCCAAGTTGAAGTCATGCCTGCAAAACTGTTTTCCTAATAATCGTTGAGCGGAAACTTAGTTTATTTACCAAACTTTTTTTTGACATAAGTCAAATATTAAGTAAAATTGTCAACATGACTTTGATAGTGCAAAAAGATAATAAAGTGTTGCGTGACATAGCAAAACCGGTCAACATTACAGACATCACTTCCCCCAAAATTCAAAAAATTATAGCAGACATGAAAGAAGCGATGGGAAGCGAACACGACGCCGTTGCTATCGCGGCGCCCCAAATCGGCGTATCTCTCCGAATTTTTGTTATGTCGGGCAGAGCCAGATTGATTGTGAAAAAAGAGGAAGGCAATCAAGAGACAGACGAGAGGAGCGACAAGTTATCCCCCTTATATGCTGACGAAGTTTTCATCAATCCGGTTATTACGAAAATATCCAAGAAAAAAAAGGCAATGGAAGAAGGATGCCTTAGTGTCCGATTTCTCTATGGAAAAGTCGAGCGCGCCGTTAAAGCGTCAGTTGAAGCTTTCGATGAAAACGGAAATAAATTTACCAAGGGCGGAAGCGGATTAATTGCCCAAATTTTTCAGCACGAGACTGATCATTTAAACGGTGCCCTTTTTATTGACAAAGCCAAGGATGTCACGGAACTGAGCGCCAAAGAAAGAGAAACTTGGGCAAAGCAAAATCGTAAAATAAAATAGTATCCGCATGCAACATCCTCTAAAAAATTACGTTTTTTTCGGCAGTTCATCGTTCTCAGAACTGGTTTTGGAAAAACTTTTTACGAAAGGTTTTCCGCCCAAACTTATAGTTACTACTCCTCCGGCCATAGCCGGCAGAAAAAAACAAATCAAAACGACCGAGGCTATGAAATGGGCATCCTCGCATAATATAGAAGTTTTCCACCCGACAACCCTCGACCTGAACGCCGCTGAAACACTAAAAAAAAATGAGGCAGAAGTCTTTATTGTCGCGGCATATGGGAAAATCGTCCCAAAAAACATTTTAGATCTTCCGCGACTCAGGGCTTTTAACATCCACCCTTCGATGCTTCCGCGTTATCGCGGCCCTTCCCCTATTCAAAGTCAAATTCTGGATGACGAGGACAAACCCGGCGTTTCCATTATAAAAATGGACGAGCAGGTTGACCATGGTCCGATCCTATCTCAAAAAGAGTTGGTGATTGAGGAGAAAAACGTGCAAAATTATTCATATACTACTTTAGGAAAAACTCTTTTTGAAATCGGCTCAGACCTGTTGGTTGAAGGACTTGATGGTTTGACAAAAGGTCTCGTTAAACCTGTCATTCAAAACGAAACAAAAGCGACTTTTACAAAAAAATTGGACGCACCCTTAGCATTAAACCCGGAAAACGCAAAAGATGCCTGGCTTAAATTCCTGGCGCTGGGAGAAAATGTCGGAGTTTACATTTTAGTTAACACAAAAAAAGGAGTGCAACGACTAAACGTTAATCGCGCGAACTACAAAGACGGCACATTTATACCGCTTAGAGTAACTCCTGCCGGAAAAAAAGAAATGCCATACGAAGATTTTCTTCGCGGTCAGCACTAGCACTATCTCATACCATCTCTAAATAACATCTGAACATTGTTTTAATATCCACTCATATCCCAACATTTTTTT
>MHRK01000030.1 GCA_001820955.1 Candidatus Taylorbacteria bacterium RIFCSPHIGHO2_02_FULL_43_32b | reverse complement strand
CGTTAAAGCCATCATCATTCGATGATTGTTGGAGAGTTTTTTGATGTTCATACGGCATATTTTATCAAAAATAGCTACAGGGGAACAGGTCTAATGTACAAATTTATGCTGGACTTTCTAACGGGATCAACCCCGCTACAAAAGAAGTACACTTTGAGCCTAATGAAGTTCTAAATTTTTTACAGCTGAATTCTAAATGGGCTCTTAAACCTCGTTTAACACAGTCCTTATAAATAGCTTTGTATCCTTCGGGTCCGCGACAGAAACGGTCTTTACACCTGTTTTAATAACAGAATAGTCATTACCTCCTTCCATTAGACCGTCACCGACAAAAACCATTTGCGATGGTTCAATTCCCAAAATTTTTTCAATCTGGTTTATGGCAAAACTTTTTTCTACGTCCTTTGGTGTCACATCAATAGAAGTCGATCCGGAAAAAACAATGCAAAAGTCGGGCAATAATTTTTGAAGAACCTTAATCAGCTTTTTTCTTTTTGAAAAATCGGCATCCCACAAATTTTTCTCGTCAACGGGCGCGTCAATCCCCAGGGCCGCAAATGTTATTTGGTTTTCTCTAACATCAAACTGAGAACCGTATACTTTTTCCGGCTGAACAAAGCCGGACTGTTCAATGGCCGTACTAAAAGCAGATAAAATTTTTTCTCTGTACGGTACTGATAACAACCGTTCGTATACGACTTCCCATTTACTGCCAAATTTCCCCTTTTTGTACTGGAAAAAAGCCCCGCCTGTGGACGGGAAAATATACAATCTGTCGAAAAATTGCTCGTCTTTGAGAGGTTTAATTAACTGGGCAAGAATTTTTTCAAACCTCACTCCGGAAATAACGGCCACCTTAGTCTTTCTCATTAAGTCTTTAAGTAAGGAAGCCATCTCCTCATCTATAGGATGCTTACTTTCAGACAAGGTGTTATCCAGATCGAAAATAAATATTTTGGGCAACAAATGAGATGCTTTTTGATTCATAATTACGAAAAAATCAATCTTTACATAAGCGACCTTAGTACGGTGTTCAAGGAGACAGTGGCAACCCCGATGCAAAAATCCGCCGCGCCATAGTATATAAACAAAGTATCATCCCTTTGCACTATTCCACAGGGAAAAACAACATTTGGGACTTTTCCGATGCGCTCGTATTCCTCTAAGGGCTCGAGAATCGGCATTATAGATCTTGCGATTATTTCCGTCGGATTGTCTTTGCTTAACAAAACAGCCCCCATGCGATAGGTCGTATGCTCCGATACGCCGTGATAAAACATGAGCCAGCCCTTATCGGTTTTGATGGGGGGCGAAGACAATCCTACTTTTTGTTCATCCCATAAGCCTCTTCTCGGACCCAAAATCTCTATACACTCGACAATCTTTTCTGTCGAAAAATCCAAAGAATCCAAATACTGTCCGCAAATAACATTTTCGATGCGATGTATAAAAAGATATTTTCCATCAATCTTTTCGGGAAAAATTGCCGCATCCTTGTCGGCCACAAAAGGCGGAGTTACCACGAATGACTTTGACCAATTCCATCTTTTCGCCAAAAAATCTTCCTTGATTATTGAAGTCGTCGCCACGCGCGGAGTGATGCCATCGTAAGCCGTATAAAACATGTGAACAGTATTACCTATCAGAACCGCTCTCGGATCTTCACAACCTCGCGACTCAAAAATGTCCCTCGGTTTGTAAATCGGCATAGCAGAACGGTCATCAATTGAATATCCATCGGTAGTAGAGGCATAGCCGATAGTCGAAACGTAATCGTCACTCGCCGCTCTATATAATAGGTGGATCTTTCCTCCGAGTTCCAGAGCGGCGGCATTAAATGTTCCACCTTCCTCCCATTTTTCTCCGGCGCGAGGCGAAATAATCGGATTGCCGGCAAAACGAGTTATGTAATGTTTGAATCCTCTCTGTTTCATTGAAGCAAGCAAATTATCAAGAGACAGAGAGGCAGAGCACGAATGAGTGTCAGCCGCGCCATAATAAATGATCAATTTTTTGTTTTCGATTGCCGCCCCACTCGGAAAAACAATGTTTGACACATTACCGTGTTTTTCGTATTCCGCTTCCGGCACCATGACAGGCCAACTTGTTCTCCCAATTATCAAACGAGGATTATTTTTATCTAGTAACAAAACCTCAATCCCAAAAGTGGGACGTCCTGTAAAATAATTTTGAATATGAGAATAAACCACAATCCAGCCATCATCAGTAAGAATAGGAGGTGAACCAAGTTCCACCTGGTCAGCGGGCATTCGCCTCACCTCAAGTCTATGAGCATCAAGATTATCATGCCAATCTTTCCAAAAAGCTTCTGACCAAATGTCTTCTTCTTTTTCGAATTCCGCGTAACAGATATGGGCAGGCGGTTGATCAGTGTGTACGGTTAGAAGAGCCGCCATTTTGCCATTCACTTTCTCCGGGAAAAGAGCCATAGCTTTGGCGTTAAAAGGCGTCACCAAATGCTTTTCCGTCACACTCTTAAAATCTTTTGTAACCGCGAGAGCAATTCGAATTGCCTCGGGCTTAAACGGATATTCGCCAATTGCGGTGTAAAAAACGTAATACTTAGATCCAAACTTGGTAACCCTTGGGTCCTCGCAACCATAGCTTTCCCAATCATGCTCCGGTTCAATAAAAATACGTCTGTCAGTAAAATGAACACCGTCCTTAGACATGGCGTGACCAACGACGGATCTTTGCAAATGTTTATCCCCCATCAATTCTGGCTCTCCCATAGCGCGGTAAAGACAGTGCATCACTCCATTATGGGTAACCGGGCACCAATTAAAAGCCGCCGTCGACTCCCAAGGATGGTCGTGATGCGGCGACAAAATCGGATTTTCGTCTAATCTCTTTACTGAAAACACATAACTATTCTAACTTATTTTTCGTAAATGTTGAAACCCTCCCTCCCTCCCTTATAACAACAGGAACTATGCTATTGCCATTTTCGAACGAGGACCGGTTTTCAATAAATAACTCAAGATGTCCTTAAGAGGAGTTGAAGCCACGCAAACATACTTATCTCCGCCCCCGTAATACACATGAAGCTGATCGCCAACAACCGCCGCCCCAGATGGGTACGCAATTCCGGGTTTCCAATCATTCTCGTAATACGCGTCTGGCGAAAGTATCGGGCGTTCAGTGCGGGCAAGAACAACATGAGGCTCATCCTTTTTGAGAAGCATGGCGCCTATTTTGTATTTACCAGAATCTTTGTTATCAACAGCATGGTAAATGGCCAGCCAACCATAGGGAGTCTCAATTGGTGTCGCGCCGATTGATACCTTTCTGCTGTCCCACATATTTTTTCTTACCGGAATGCGGTGCTTCGGAACGAGAAAAGAATTATTAAAATCCAAGTTGTCGACATAATCCACCAAAATGTCCGGAAAAACTCTATGAAAAACTACGTATTTGCCGTTTACTTTTTTGGGTAATATTACAGCGCTCTTATTCACCTCGTCGGGCTTGGAAATTAATTTGGATTTTTTCCAATTCCATCTCTTCGCCAAAAAATCTTTCTTAGAAATTGAGGTTATAGCGATTCTTTGCGGACCCCAACCGTTATTCGCCACGTAGGTCATATAAATTTTTTCCTCATCCGGAATGTACGTAGCCTTTGGATCTTCACATCCTCCCCAACCGCCGCCCGAACCCCAAACATCCTGAGAAAAACCCGGGCCGACCGAAACAGCGCCTTCATGCCATTCTGTAGGAACATAAACCGGAGAATTTGACCTTTCAACTATTGTCACGCCGTTATCCGATGAAGCGTATCCTATGCGCGAAATACCATCACTCCCAGTAGACCTGAAAAGTAAATGTACTTTGTCGTCTATTTTGACTGCCGCAGGATTAAAAGTTCCTTCAGATTCCCATTCATTCTCTTTTATTGGTTTGATAATCGGATTGTGTAGCGAACGCTTCAACTTCAAATGATGTTTTTCCTTTGACAAGGTCTTTG
This sequence comes from Candidatus Taylorbacteria bacterium RIFCSPHIGHO2_02_FULL_43_32b, assembly GCA_001820955.1. Classification (GTDB taxonomy): domain Bacteria; phylum Patescibacteriota; class Minisyncoccia; order Phycocordibacterales; family 2-02-FULL-43-11; genus 2-02-FULL-43-11. The sequence continues at coordinate 3,094 of MHRK01000030.1, read as the reverse complement.
GTCGACGCTTTGCGTGCACAAACGTAATAAGAATCGCAAGAGCGATAATGGCCAAAGTTGTTATGAACAATACTCCTTTCATTTAATTCTTTGATATTTATCGCTTAATCTCACAATGTCATTCTCATCAAAGTCGCCGAATGCAATTTCAAGCACTGAAAGAGGAACTCGTCCGCCGATTATTCGATGCTTGGCGCCTTTTTTCACAAAGTAATCCCTTCCTACTTCAGCCTGCAACTTGTCGTCACCAATTTCTATGATGCCGTCGCCAGAAAGAACGCGCCAAAACTCCTCCCGTTTGTTGTGATATTGGAAGCTAAGTTCTTCACCCGGATCAATAGTCAAAATTTTTATAGTCGAAGTTTCGTTATGGGTAAATCTTTCGAACCTGCCCCATGGACGTTCTTCTCTGTATGGACTTGTGTTTTGCATTTAAATAGAAAAGGTGCCAAGTAAACTAAGCATTGCTATTATACAACATTCAAACACCGAGAATACAATCAAACTGTGCATAACCTCCCCTAAATTGAACCTGGCCTCAAATATCAAAACAAAATAACGTGCGAATACAAAAGTAAGCCCCAACGATAAATTGTTGGGGCTTGTTTTTGGGACTGGGGTGCGATCTGTGCTGACTCCATTTCGGAGAGTCACCTCAATGGGAGGCTATTTATGCACGGTCGGGGTTATACCATCTCTATTTAACGCTTTCACATTAAACGAGTTTCTGAATTTTAGGCGAAAAACGAGTTGGAGCGCGAGTCATATCGAGATATGGCGAGCGCGAAACGAAGTTTTTTCAGCCAAAATTCGGGAATTCGTGTGGAATGGTTAATTAGAGATGGTATTGGACCCTTTGACCGGACCTCAAGCGTATTTACAGGAATTGCCGCAAGTGCAATTCCTCTTTATACCTATTTCAAGCCCTTTAAAAATTGTTTGGTTATTTTTGCCACTTCATCCGCCCCACTTGTTTCCATCAGTTTTATTCGGAGCTCTTTTGCCCCATCGAAGCCGCTTGCATATGCCTTAAAATGCTTCTTCATTATCGCGAAATTTTTTAACCCCTTGAAAAGTTTTTCAAACAGCTTGGCATGTTCAACCATCGTATTAAGCTTTGTCGAAACCGAGACTGCTTTTTGCGATTTCAAAAACAGCCACGGGTTGCCGAATATCGCCCTACCCAACATTACGCCGTCTGCTCCGGTTTCTTCGATCCTTTTTTGGGCTTCAAACAAATCTCTGACATCTCCGTTGCCTATGATTAAAGCATTGCTTTTCATTTCGTTTCTTATGCTGACAGCCCCTTGCACACGATTCCAATCGGCCGGTACATCCGACATCTCTTTTCTGGTTCTTGCATGAATAGTGACCGCCGCAACCTCTTCTCTCAAAAGTTCTGGTAGCCAGCTATCCAGAATGTCGTTCCCATAGCCAAGTCTGGTTTTGACGGAAACTGGAATATTTTTGCCAGATAATTTTATTCCGTCTTTTGCGGCTTCAATAATTTGCCTTGCAAGAGTTGGATTTTTAATTAATGCCGCTCCTGCGCCTGATTTTTCAATTTTTCTGTCGGGACACCCCATGTTGATATCAATACCGTCAAATCCAAGCGACGCAACATACTTCGAAGCCTGCCGCATTTTTTCGGGATTGGCAGAAAAAAGTTGTGCCACTATCGGCCTTTCTTTCTTCGAAAACATCAAATTTATTTTCAAATGTTCTCTCCCTTCTTTGTCGCAAAGCCCATCTGCCGAAGTAAACTCAGTCCAAAGAACATCAGGTTTTCCATATTTCGTAATAATGAGCCGAAAAGCTTCATCTGTCACATCCGCAAGTGGCGCCAGCACAAAAAACGGCTTTTTAAGCCTTAGCCAAAAATTCATTTTGTCTTTCTTTGCTACCATGGCGATAACATTAACAAATCACGCGAACAAAAGAAAAGAGACTCCTTGTCAGAGAGTCCCGCTACTTTAATGGACGAGTTCAAGTCTTTCCCGAAGCGGCAAAATATTGTGCCCGAGCCCCTGAACCTTGACCTCACAAACCGCAGTATGGGGAGGATAAGAAACAACCTCGACCAAAGTGCCCTTCCGAACAACTTTGTTTTGGCCATTCACAAAATCCGCCGTCAGCCGCAGAGTCGTGCCTTTTTTATGTTTTTTGCTCATAAATCAATTTATAAAGAACGCTTTTGCCCATCTCATCCGCAAGCGGCAAATAAAATGGACTCCCGCTTGAGAGTCCATTTCTTTTATCGAGTGAATTTTTTCAATAAGAGAAATCGGCTCTCAAACACTTGGAGTCCAAAAGCTAAAGAAATAAAAGCTATTTAGCCGATTTTTCATTGTTCGTCCATTATAGACCCATCATTTCAATTTGTCAAACATAGCCGACAAACAAAAAAGGCTCGCACAGCGCGGCCTTTTTTGTTCTGATACTTGTTCTTCTATATAGAGGTTACGGTGAAATTCTTGAACTTTGCGTTGGTGTTATCTGCTCTAATACCAACCTTACCCTGATTTCTAATCGGTGCTCCCCCCACACTGCCGTTATCGGTCGCGGAAGCAACCAGCTTATCGTTTGCAAACAGTTGAATTGTCACCGAGCCATCGGAATTGTCTTTAACGGAAGCTTTAACCTTCTGCCATGACCCGTAAGAGACGCTACTACTATTTAGTGTACTCAGATTGTAATACGTTCCACCATTGGACGAACCGCCGGGCACTTTTTTCTTAATGATGACTTTATTATCGCGCCTGTTTATGCTCGCGTAATAGAGGCTTTCTTCCGATTGGTAACGCAAGAACACATGCACGCCATCCCAATCAACGGCAGGAGTTGAAGCACTTGTCGTCAATCCCTCATTTAGAAGATCAAAAGTCACGGAAACATTCTTGAAATCATTTAGTATGAATAAAATAAAAAAAATGCTACCCATACTCGGTATTGCGCTCCTTGGAAATCAACTACCCCACAGCAGAGCTGCGAGGAAATCTTTTCTATTATACTTGTAAACTACCCTGCCCTGGAGGGCAGGGCGTTATAAATGCTAAAGATCGAATAACTTAAGCTGAGGAATGTCTTTTTCACG
>MHRK01000029.1 GCA_001820955.1 Candidatus Taylorbacteria bacterium RIFCSPHIGHO2_02_FULL_43_32b | reverse complement strand
AATTTCTAAACGCTCTGTCCGACACAAATCTTTGACCTTTTTCATATCACAATTCTATTACCAAGTGTCCTAACTGAGAACGGAATGGGGGGTTTGACACAGCTGAATAATTCGGCATCACAAAATCTACTTGCAAAAACTATGAATGTCTGTGTGTTCGCGAAAGACACCGGAAGCGCCGGTGCTTTGTCGGAAATCGTATGGGCGCTAAGAGAACAGGAAGGGGTAAATGTCGTGGTCTTTACGGACGAGCCAAGTCCTACGGCATTGGCCTATGCCACCTTTTTGGCGCAGAATATTTACCCACGCACTCCTTTTGATTACAAAATGAAGGGAGAACTTACGAGGGAGATGATCAATCACGTCATCGACGCAGAGCGTCCCCAAATAATTTTGGGAGGTATTTCAAGCGACGACGGCGCGGATCGGTTTGCCTTTGAAGCGGGGCTAAGGCTGAACATCAAAACGGCCGCTGTAATAGAAAGCAGGCCTCATGCTTGGCTTAACTATTACGGTCTAAGGGATATCCCTTTTTATTCTCGTCTCGACGCGCTTTTTGTTCCTGATGAGATTAGCAGGGATTATCTTATCAATCTCGAATTTCAACCGGAGCGAGTTTTCGCTCTTGGCAATCCCGCGTGGGAGAGTAAATATAAGGCCAGGAGGAAGCGCAAGAAATTGCGCGCGCTTGGGCGACAACGTTTCGGTATCGATGATGATACCGTCCTTATCGTCTACGCCGTCACCAATGATCTCGATGATAGGGATATCGATAATCCGAATCATGTGGATTATTATGCCGGTTCGGAGAAGTGGGCGCTCTTTGAGTTTCTACAGTCCCTCCGGGATGTACAACAAATGGGTGCAAAGATCATGGGGGTCGTTCGTCAGAAGCCCGGTCTTAATGATCGGGCACCATTCATCCGCGGCATGATCGATTTAGTTTGCCCCGGAGTGGAGTTTGATGTCGAAAGAATTTTCAAAGGAGAGTTGGCGGCGAACTCCACGCTTTGCGCGGCAGATGTTGTCGTCGGCTATGACACGCTGGCCGTTTCGGACGCGGCGGTACTCGGAACGCCCGGCATATATTTTATGCCGCACCTGCTTCTGTCCTGCAAAAACGATCCGCAGGCCGCTTTCAATGAGCCGCGGAATACCATTCCTTTTCACGAACCACTCATGTTGCTCGACTTTATGCATGAAGTGGCCTGCGTTCCCCGCGCGGCGCTTAAGCGTTTGCATTCGCGCATCGTGCCGATTGAAATCGTGCATAAAGCTGCCCACAACATTGCGAAGAAAATTATGGCCATGGTTTCTTCCAAACGTTCCCGCAATTGATATTCACACCCCTTGCTTATGCAGGGGGTTTTTCTTTATAGCACTTTTTGCTTTATACGGCTTAATGGTAAAAAGTGATGCTGTTTATGCTATTCTGTTTTGATATTAAAAGATTTTTTGTAAAACCAAGCCTATGTTTAAAAAAATTGTCCCCGCTGTCACTCGTTAAAAACCAAGAAGAATGGCCACTTCAGGGGCAAACAAAGGTATCATTGCGCATCTTGCGGAGCGCAATTCATACATGAGACCAAGCCGTCCAATGAAACTATTTGGTATGAGTATACCGAACATCATCAGACTCTAGCCTCGCTTTCCAAACGCTTTAACTTGTGCGAGAAAACAATACGGACATATCTCGATGACTACGAGCCGCCCAACTGGAATCCTTTGCCCCGAAACATGGTGGCTGTCGCTGACGCCACCAAAATCGGAAATTCGTGGGTGATTGTCATTCGTGATCCGATTGCCCATGAAAACGTGTACGTCAAAGAAATTTGCATTGAATCACTCTCGGACTACCAAGAAGCGTTCGCTGTTTTGAAAGAAAAAGGATTTGTCATCACTGCGGTGGTTGGAGACGGACGAATCATGATTCCTTGGCTATTTCCAAAGGTTAAAATGCAGATGTGCCACTTTCATCAGGAACAAATCGTCATCAGATATTTAACAAGAAATCCCGAACTACCAGCTGGTCAAGAACTTTTAGCTCTCATTAAAACACTCCCCGAAAACGACGAGGCCTCCTTCACCGACGCTTTCAATCACTGGTGTCGGGTGTGGAGTGACTTCCTGAATGAGAAAACCGAATCTCTGTTGGGAAAGTGGTTTTATACTCACAGAAGGCTCCGGAGTGCTCGTGACAGTATCAAACATCATCTGCCGTACCTGTTTACCTTTCAACATTTTCCTGAATTAAACATTCCCAACACCACGAACTCGCTCGACGGCAATTTCAAAAAAGCCAAAATGGCTATCGGTATTCATTCCGGCCAGAAACACCAGAGAAAAGCGAAAATGGTTTTGTCGATTTTACAGGAGAAAAATTGAAGAAAAGAGAACAAAAAGCATCACAATTTACCATTAAGCCCTTTATACCATCTCTAATTAACGCTTTCACAGTTAACGAATTTCTGAATTTTAGGCGAAAAACGAGTTGGAGCGCGAGCTACATCGAGATATGGCGAGCGCGAAACGATGTTTTGTAGCCAAAATTCGGGAATTCGTGTGGAATGGTTAATTAGAGATAGTATTAATACTCATTAAAAGGTATGAAAATCATAAATCTGCTATTATTTACGCATGATCGGGTTACTTTTGGCAGTTTCTAGCAGTGTATTCGGAGAGGTTTCGGATATTATCGGTAAAAGTTCTATTCAGAAACACAGGGCCAGTGTTTACACGGTCGGTTTTCTTACGCTGATTTTCGGAATAATTTTCTTTTCGATAAACGCTCTTTTGAGAGGTGTTTTTATTTTTTCTCCGGAGTCCCTGCCGACACTGACTCTCCGAATTATTTTGGAAATTATTTTAAGCGTCATTACAATAACCGCTTTGGGGAGAGCCAATCGCAGTACTTTCGGTTTTGTTCGAACCCTTACAATCCCGCTTCTTTTCGTGGTCGATTTGATAATGGGTTATTCGGTCGGCGGTTTTCAAATGTTTGGCATGTTTCTAATATCAGCTGTCGTGTTGTTTGTCAGTTTGTCTAAGAAAGTCGACAAAAGGGGAATCGGTTTGTTGTTTTTCAGCGCCACTTTGCCGGTCGCGACTATTTCTCTCTACAAATATGACATCAATAATTTTAACTCGGTGGAGGCGGAACAAATCATAGTTTCTTTTTGTTTGCTTATTTTCTTTTGTGGGGCGGCCATTTTGAAGGCCAAGGAAAATCCTTTCGCGTATTTAAAAAAGCCGAGGTTTATTTTGCAGGCAACAATGAGCGGTTTGGCTTCAGCGGTTGGAGGCTTTGCCTATGCTTTCCTCGCGCCCTCTGTCGCCACGACGGCGCTTCGCGCAGGATCGGTACTTTCGGCCACTCTCTCGGGAGATTTTTATTTTAAAGAAAAGCATCGTTTACTAAAAATTGCCATAGCTACGGGTATTATAGGAGGCCTATTTTTCCTAGTGTAGCTAAAACTATTGGTTTTTACTTATTAAATGCCTGTGATAACATAATTACTTATGAAAATAGATAAAATATTACGCACCATAGTTGTCGCTGGTATTTTTGCCATACCGGCTGTTGTACCTTTTATAGTTTCCAGTTCGCTTTTTTTTCCTTTTATAACCGGCAAGAATTTTACGTTTAGAATCATTACAGAAATAATTTTTGCTGCCTGGTTGCTTCTTGCCCTCCGTCACCATGAATACAGACCGAAATTTTCTTGGATAGGGGGTGCGGTGGCTGTTTTTATGGGGATCCTTCTTTTGGCTGACATTTTTGCCGAGAATCCCGGCAAGGCTTTCTGGAGCAATTTTGAAAGAATGGAAGGTTTCGTTTCGCTTTTCCATATGGCCATGTACTTTGTCGTTGCCGGCTCAACTCTTTTGACGGAAAAAATTTGGGATTGGTTTTGGCACCTTCCGATAGCTTCGGCAATCGGCCTTTTCTTATACGGCATGCTCCAGCTGAAGGGTGAATTGGTAATAAACCAAGGGGGCGTCAGATTGGATGGTACCTTAGGCAATGCCACTTATTTGGCGGGCTTTTTGGTTTTTGCCATTTTCCTATCCTTGTTTTTTGCCTCACGACGAGAGATTGGCCGATTGCACATGATTGTAACAAGCTGGGTAATTGGTTCAGGCATTTTTATTTTCTATCATGTTTATCCGTATTTCGGCAAAATGGTTGAAGCATCAAGGCAGTCTGCGTCGACGGATAACATAAGTTTTTTTTACGGTGATTGGAGTCGGGGGCTATTTTACGTAGCACTTATAATTTTAGCCGCCGGTTTATATGTAATTTATAAGCACCCAAAGTGGGGTGTTGAAAAATCGAAAATTACGGCATCTTCGCTCTATGTCATTACGGCTCTAATTCTTTTCATGCCGCTTTACAATACCGCCACAAGAGGCGCGATGCTCGGTCTAATCGGAGGACTTCTTTTGACCGCGCTTATAATCATAGTTTGGGGTAAGGGTGCTTTGATGTTCAGAAAAATTGCGATAGGGGGAGCCGTGCTCATTGTCCTGTCTGCGGGCGTATTCTTCATTTTCAAAGACAGTGATTTTGTCAAAAATAATGAGACTCTCGGAAGACTTACTTCCATTTCGACAAAATCCGGTGACGCCCAGGCTCGTTTTATGGTTTGGAATATGGCGAGACAGGGTGTAAAAGAGCGCCCGATTTTAGGTTGGGGACAGGAGGGTTTCAACTATGTTTTCAACAAATATTACAATCCAAACATGTATCTTAGGGAACAGTGGTTTGATCGTACCCACAATATTGTTTTCGATTGGCTGATATCTGCGGGTATTTTAGGCTTACTTGGCTATTTGTCATTGATTGTTTTTGCTGTTGTATATGTTGTTGGCAAAGCTCCGCGTTTTTTCGCAAAGAAGATGACAGAACCCACACATCCGTTTTCCGTAACTGAAAAAGCGCTTCTTATCGGCATGATTTCCGCTTACTTTTTCCAAAACCTATTTGTCTTTGACAACGTCGTGAGTTACATCATGCTCTTCTCGCTGTTGGCTTACCTTCATTCAAGAAGCGCCAAACCTATTCACGGATTTGAGAAGGCAGAAGCGGTGAGCTCTCCTGATATTGCCCGTTTTTACGCGCCGATAATGATTGTGGTTTTGGTGGCGGTGATGTGGTTTGTTAACGTAAAAAGTATTATGGCCGCTGACAACCTTATAAACGCTCTCCAGACTCAGCCGGGAGGAGTGATGCAGAATTTGGAATATTTTCAGTCTGCGCTCGGGCAGAGCGTAATTGGCACTCAGGAGATAAGAGAACAGCTGGTTCAGGCCGCGGCTAATCTGGTTTCTTCAACAGAGGCTTCAATCACTGCTGATACCAAATCGGCTTTCGTGGCTTTGGCTTCGGCTGAAATGGAAAAACAAATAAAGGAGACTCCGAACGACGCGAGAGTCAGAATATTTCTGGGTTCTTTTTATTCCATAATAAATAATGCAGAAGCGGCTATAAGAGAAATGGAAGAGGCACTCAAATTGTCGCCTAATAAACAGGTCATAAAGGCTTCTCTCGCCAATGTCTACCTCCGGATTGGAAATGCGGGGAAGGCGGCGGAGCTCATGAAATCTGCCTACGAAAGTGCTCCGCAATTTACTGATCTCGCTGTCGGTTACACTGTCTCTTTGATATATGCACAAATGGATAAAGAAGCCGAGAGTATGATAAAAAGTTTTATGGACGAAGGTAAGCCGATTGACGGTAAAATCATTCAAGCTTATTTAGCGGTGGGACAAAATTCAAAGGCCATCAATCTAATAAGGAAAATAATTGATAAAAATCCCGAATTCAAAACAGACGGGGAAGCCTTGATAAAAGACATCCAGGCAGGAAAGTATTCGAACTAATTAGGGAGAGGTGTAGGTATGATCATTTGGCGGTAGCGACGAGGTCTTGTTTTCCTTAAATACCTGATATAATTCTTTGTAGTTTTAGAACCTGTCCACGATCTAATGCCTAGCTAAAATCTCCAAATGTCGTTGCGAAAATTGAGAATTTGGAGGAAGCATATCGAGATATGCTGACGAGAAATTCGCAATTTTCAGCACAAAATTTGAAAATTTTAGCAGGCAAGCAGGGTTTTGAGACATATTTTGCGGTTAGATTGTGGATAGGTTCAAAGGAGGCGTTATGTTTATCTGCGATAACTTTCTTCAGTGGAAGATTAGACTTGTCCCACAATAACAAACATGAGATAATGAACGTATTATAAATACGTTCAATCTCATGGATATAGATAGAGTTTTAAACAACAACAACAGGCTTTGCAGAGCTGTTTTAGGAGTTAGGAAGATCACCTTTGAGAAGCTTTTGACCACTTTCAGGCAAATAATCGTGGAGGAAGCCGAATCAAAGAAGAGAAAAAGAGCTTTTGGAGGAGGAAGCAATGGAAATATCAAAGACCCAAGGAAAAAGCTGTTTTTCATACTGTGGTATCTCAAGGTCTACCCGACCTTTGACGTAGCCGCTTACGTATTCGCCTCATCCAAATCAAGGACGCATGGCTGGGCTCATAAAATACTGCCCATATTGGAGAAGACTTTGGGACGCAAGTTGGTTTTGCCGAAAAGGAGGATCAATTCAGTCGAAGAGTTTTTCAATCTATTCCCTGAAGTCAAAGAAGTCATGCTTGATGGTGTGGAAAGGCCGACAGTTCGGTCAAAGAAAGCCAAACAGCAAAACAAGCACTATTCTGGCAAGAAAAAGAGGCATACGAGGAAGAACCTCGTTTTGGTCAACGGCAAAAAGAATATTCTTTTGGTTACTCCGACCAAGCACGGCAGAGTGCACGACAAAAAGCTATTCGACAAGAACTTGATAGCTTTGCGTATTCCGGAAAAGATCTCTCTTCTTGTCGATACAGGTTTTCAAGAAATACAAAAAATCCACGAAAACACTTTGATTCCCAAGAAGAAACCGAGGGGAGGCTTCCTGACGGAAGCAGAAAAAGCTTGGAATCGGGTGATTTCTTCGGTCAGAATGGCTGTCGAGCATGCCATCGGCGGATTCAAGAGATTTGGAGCAACCTCTCACATATTCAGGAACAAAAACGGCATAGACGACAAATTTGTGAGCGTTTGCGCCGGACTT
>MHRK01000028.1 GCA_001820955.1 Candidatus Taylorbacteria bacterium RIFCSPHIGHO2_02_FULL_43_32b | reverse complement strand
TACCCTAATTACAGCGGCAATTCATCCCTGTGCAGGAGCACAGGGAGTTCTTGCCGCGAGACTTAAAGACAGCTACCAATCGGACACCGAAAATTATATAACCATCCAATACCAGAACCAAAACGGTTCATATACTTGCAAAGACCTTGCGATTGTCGCACCTTCGTCAAATTTCGGAGCACTATCTTTCGACTTTAATGTTCCGGAGGGTGTTACCAACGTCACTGTATTTCATCTCATCAAATCAATCGGGTATTTGAGAATTGACAACGTATCAGTTGAAAACAAATCGACTGCTGGCAACATTTTTTCCACGGGAGGGGTTACTTTGCGATTGGATGACGGTTGGCTCTCACAATATAAAAACGCTTTGCCAAAAATTAAAATCAAGCGGTCTTAAAGCTACATTCTATATAACAACACAGCAAATGGCCGACACCGGTTTCCCCGGCTTCATGAGAAGAAGCCAGGTTGCGGAAATTCATAACGCAGGGCACAAAATCGGAGCCCACACGCGGACACACCGCGATCTCGTACAATTAAACCAAACCGAAAGACCGTCAGAAATAAAAGGCTCGAGAGAGGATCTGCTGTCATGGAACCTTGGACAAGTCCTAACTTTTGCCTATCCTTTCGGTTCATACGATGCAAATGTAATCGATATGGCTCAAAATGCGGGCTACACTAGCGCCGCGGCCACCTTAGACGGCTACGCAAAACCCACGTCAGACCCATATCAGCTTCAAAGACAAGGTATAACAAGAAACGTAACAGCATCGACAATCAAGAGCTGGATCGACAAAGCCATGACAGAAAAAAAATGGCTTGTACTTTCCTTTCATTCAATCGACTACAGTGGCACGGAATACAGCACAACCCCGGAAATATTCAACGAAATAGTCGACTATCTTAGCGCAAAAAAGATTCCGGTTGTTACCATCAGCCAAGGTGTGAGTGCCCTCTAAGGTTCCAACGGTTTATAATGCGCACCCGACGACTTCTGACGAAAAATATCGGAACAACATCAGGACAAAAAAAGAAAATTTCAGCTTGGGATCAAATCGTTCATAAGTTTTAAGATCTGACGGCTTCTATTTCTTCAGGCGTGAAAACAATTTTTGTGCCAGGCACAGCCAAACCGGATAGAATTTTATCGGCAACCATTGTCTCGACTTTATCCTGAATAGCCCTATTCATCGGCCTCGCGCCAAAAGTGGGATCAGTTCCCTTTTCTACAAGAGCGTTAATTAATTCCGGCGTTATCTTAATTTCCAAACCTTTCGAATCCAAACGCTTATTAAACTTCCGCATCATGATATCGGCAATTTTAGTCAATTCTTCTCTTTGGAGCGGATGAAAAACTATTACGCCGTCGAATCGGTTCAAGAGCTCCGGCTTAAAAATACCCTGATCAATAATATCTTTCAGAATTTCGTCTTTATTCAAATCTCCGGCCCCCCTGTCCTTCACTATCCTCCATATTGTGTCGCTTCCTGCATTAGATGTGGCAATTATTATGAGATTTCTTGCGCTAACCTTGCGACCCGACATATCGGAAAACATTCCCTCATCCAAAACCTGCAAAAAAAGGTCGATTACTTCCTTTGAAGTTTTTTCAAACTCATCGAGAAGCAAAACCCCGTATGGTCTGTCTCGGAGCGCAGACGTTAAAACCCCGGGTTTCCCCAAATCGAAATTGCCGATAAGACGATCAAGCGCGTCCTGTGTTCTATATTCCGACATGTCGAGCCGAATAATCGAACCCTCCCCTCCGAAAAATGAATCTGCCAAAACTTTGGTGGTTTCCGTTTTTCCCACGCCTGTCGGCCCAAGAAAAAGAAAAGAGCCCATCGGACGTTTTGGGTTTGTAATACCCGCTCTGGCCCGGCGCATAGCGCTCGCAATGGCTCGAACGGCCTCCTTCTGTCCGATAATTCGCTCGCTCAAAGTTTTCTCCAAATTGAGCAATACTTTGCTATCGCCACTTTCAGATGAAGTTTCGCGCGGTACACCAGTCTTTACTTCAACAAGCTTCATTATGTCGTCTCTTGTTACTATTCGAGTCTTTAAACTTTTGGCGTTAGCCGCCGCCTCGATCAAAAGATCGGACGCCTTATCCTCAAGATCACTTCCAAAAAAATATCTTTCAGCGCTTTGCGCGGCCTCGCTGATGGCCTGATAGAGAAAAACAACATGCGTTTCACTTTCGATTCGAAGCGCCTCATTTCTTAAATAACTAATCAGACCCCCGCCCGAAACCGTCTTTAAAAGAATTTTTTCGAAGTGGCGCATCAGTGCCTGATTGTTTTCGATTGACGAATGAAAACTGCCAGTGTTTGCCGTCGCAATGACATGAATATTTGGCGAAGCGAAAAACATGTCCAAAATACTAACCGCGTCCGCGCCAATTTGCGTCGATGAAGCAAGAAAAGACGGCAAATCCTTTATTACAAGAATGATGTTGCCTGCTCTTATTGCCTCGGCAAAAGCATGAGTCAACTTTGATTCAAAAGCGGTTTTTTCTTTTGTCGCCGAAATGATAGCCTCATGATTAAGAATGTATATTTCTTTGTCTTCAATTTCGGGCATAGCTCTACCTGTTGCGATCATACGGTTTAATCCCGCGACAATGCCCATAGTGTCTTCCTCGGTCTCACCCACAATAATACTGTTGGCCCCACGAACCCGAATCAAAATTTTCTCCAATTCCTCGACTTCATTCTTCCTCACGGTCAAAATATTTGCCGCATCCAAATAATATGGTGTGCGCTCAATTTTTATTCCGTACTTCCACAAAGTCGGCGTCTCGCCATACGACCAGTCTTTGCCAATTCCGGGAATGCGTCCCAAAGAACTTCGACTCCACCATCGCTTCCTGTTCCTTCTCTGATTTGAAGCTTGTTCAACCCAAGCTACGGCTCCCAAAAAATCCTCCGTGGTAATTTTTCTTGACGACAAAAAAATTGAAAACTCCTTATCCGCCAAAATTATTAACCTTGCCAATTTTTCAAAAGTTATAACCCCAACGTCTCCCATCTCTATCTCTCCAAGCGACATAGCCGATTTCCTGTTTTTTAAAAAGCCTAAAACTTCATTACCACTTAACCCTAAACGGTAATAAACAACAGCGCCAAGAGGAGTGGACAGCATGGCCAAAACAGGATCCATTGAAGGGGGCTCGAGCAATAGATAAGCCGCCTCAAAAGTACACGGACTGGAATTACCTCCTTCAGCAATTTGAAGATCTAAATAGGCGTATGAACGGTAAAAAGTTCTGGCCACAAAAATAATGACCAACACAGGTAAAAGCATAAAAAACAAACCGTTAATTAAGGGAGTAAGTGATGAAAGATTGTTGACAAGCCTTTCCGCGAGCACTCCTCCCTCACCTCCCTCCACAGCAATTCTTTTCAAAATAAATATAAGAAGAAAGGCGGCAAAAAAGGCAAAACCTACCACATTAAGAAGAAATACAACGAGACTTGCAAGATTCTTGTCGACAACCCTGTCAATAAAGACGGCAGGCCAAAACGGTTTTGCTAATTCAATTTGCTGTTTTATTTTCATCCTATTTAATAAAGTGCCCTAAAGAATATAGCCCGTGATAAAAAAACTGACTCCATAAAGAAATGAAATGACGACGAGAAACGGCAGAAAAAGCCAGACAACGAATAAAGCGATAAACAAAAAAGTGCCTATAATAAAACAAATGAGGCCCATCACAATAGTAATAGTCCTCACGAAAAAACCGACAACCCTCATGAGCACATTCACAGCCAAATTGCTGAAAAAAGTCGGGTGGTGAGAGGACTCATCCTTCGACAATTTTTTCCAGGGCGAAAAAAGAGTGCCGAGCAAAACTCCAACGGAAAAAAAGTGAAAAATAAACCAGAGCAAATTGCTCGAATTTCTCTCTAAATCGCGAAGAGCCATAGTGTAATGCCAAACTACATATGTCGGCAAAATGGCAATGAGGTTTCTCATCGCTATATTATACCAATATTTTTTTTCTTGTCTTTCTCATAAATACTGTGAACATCTTACTGCCGTTAATTGGGAAAAATTATCTTTTTGTACTCTCGGCTAATCTTAAGTAAAAAACCGCCAATTCAAATGAATTCGCGGTCATGATCTTCATTCAGTCCGTATTGAATTTTATGTTACTTTCGCCATTTTGGTGGCGAGCACGAACCCGAAAAAGAACTTGGTCAGGATCGAAAGCAACCTTGGCACTCTTTGCGGCATCGATTTCCATCCTGCATTCCTGTTCAATCTCTTCAGAGTAGGTGCGTCTAACGTAGCGAAAGAATTCGACTAATTCGGCCCGTTGTTTTTGCATTGCTTCCGTTACAATTAATTTGTATGCCATATTGCCTCCAGAAACATTATGTTACGCAAAGATCTATCCGACAAACCGACAGCGACAAAAATAACTTGCCCCAATGCCACCACGCGAAGCAATTTCCACTCCAAGTGAAACAAATAATTCCAGTCTTTTATTCTCTTTTTAAATAAACTTTGTTGCCAAAGCGCAGATCGATATATTTTAACGGAGTCTTCACCTCCATCTTCCTTTCGTTTGCCAAAATTACCGATAGCCTCGAAATAACATCATCCGGATCATCGCTAAAATTCATCCGAATCTCCGTGCCATCTTTAAGCTCTGCATACAGATTGCTGCCACCATCCTCCAATTTCACCAAATCAATACCGCCCTTTTGAAAAGCTGTGATAAACATTCCTATCTTTAGAAACCGTTGATCGGAAGTTATTTTTTGGGAAAGAACCGGCTTGTCATTTGAAACCAGCACTAAGGGAGTCGAACTGCCGTTCCCTTCGAAATCCTTAAAGGCTATCCCTGTTTCGTCAATATCAAAACACAACTTTTCATCTTCATCGCACCAAATTGCAAAAGTAGATTTGTACTTAACCTCCACAATTAAATCATTTATTCCGTTAAATTTGGCATCGATCTGTAAAACTTCCGGAAAAACTTTCTGCACCGCGGCCGTAAGATTGTCCCCGCTCAAAAAAATAAAATTATTTTGGGGAAACATTCCGAACTTTTGCCTTTTCAATTCCTCTTCGACGATCGACTTCACAGAGTCAATATTTGAATCAGCGCTTAAAACCTCAATGCTTTTTATCGAAATGTAGTCTGCGTTGAAAAAATACAGAACGGCAAAAAATAAGGCGACACACAAAGACAGTAAAACCGCGGCCTTTTCAAATAAGGCCTTTTGTTTCTTTTTGCGCAGACGAGGAGAAGTTAGGAGCTTTCGACGAACCATAAGGGAAAATTAACCTAATTGACCTAATTTCTAATTGACCTAAAAAATCCCAAACCTAAAAAGATCGGCAAACTATTTTTTTGAATAATGTTTTTGGGGCATTTGCAATTTTTAGAACTTAGATTAATTAGGTAATTTTTTTATGACGTCCGTTCCCATAAATTTTTGAAGAACTTCCGGTACTTTTACAGAACCGTCTTCTTGTTGATTGTTCTCAATAAGCGCAATCAGTATTCTTGGTGTCGGGAGTGCGGTTGAATTTAGTGAGTGAACAAATCTCAATTTGCCATCTTTGTCCTTGTACTTAATGTTAAGACGTCGTGTCTGGAAATCATGGAAATACGAAGCCGAACTTATTTCCCGATATTTACTCTCAGAGGGAATCCAAAGTTCAATATCATATTTCTTTACTTGCCCCAATCCCAAATCTCCGCCGCAATTTATTATAGTGTGATACGGAATGTTTAGTAACTCCATCATTTCTTCGGTATTTCTGTTTACCCATTCATGATTCTTGACTGATTCTTCGTGACTCGCCTCGCATAAAACCACCTGCTCAAGTTTATAAAATTCATGAACGCGCATTATACCTTTGGTGTCTTTTCCATAGCTTCCCGCTTCTCTTCTGAAACACGGCGAGAAAGCCAAAATTTTCTTCGGGAGCTCCTCGGCTGACAAGATGGTATCAGCAAAATAACTCATCGTTGCCACTTCTGCCGTACCGGCCAAATAATCCCCATCTTGTGTTTTATACAAATCCTCCTCACCCTGTGGAAGATATCCGGTTCCCATAAGAGCACTTCTCTTGACGAGAGAAGGAACAATCATCGGCTCAAACCCTCCCCTTTTTAGAAAAAAATCAAAAGATAACTGCCAAATAGCGAAGGAGAGCTTGGCCGCCGCGTTTTTGAGATAATAGCCGCGGAAACCGGCCACTTCAGACCCTTTCTTCAAATCAACCATGTCGAGTTCTTCCATCAACTCTACGTGATTTTTTGGTTTAAAATTAAAATTTGGTTTTTTTCCCCAAACTTTAACCTCTTTGTTGTCAGCGTCTGATACTCCCTCAGGCACGGACATGTCTGGAATATTCGGCACCTGAAGCATCAGAGTTTGCCAGCTTTTCACTACATCTTTCAATTTTTCTTCGTCCTTAGCCAACTCTTCCTTCAGTTTCTTCATTTCATTTATAAGCTGTAATCTTTCCGCATCAGCTACTTTCATGACATTCTGACTTGCCTTATTCTGATCCGCGCGCATTTTTTCGATGTTGGTTTGCAGTAAACGTCTTGCGTCATCGGCAGTTAAAAGCTCCTCCACATTAAACTCAATGTGCTTTTTCTTGGCACCGGCCGCAACCAAATCTTTATTTTCGCGTATAAATTTTATGTCGAGCATACTTCAAATACCAATATACGAATGATACTAATACTACGAATGTCTACGAATCATACAGGCACTAACACAACAATAATACCAAATGCCGACCAATAAAAAAAGTGAATCTCGCGATTCACTTTGGGAGCGGAAATGGAACCGCAAGCCGAACTTCGCCGATTACGGCTCCCGATAAATGTAACCTTCCGTCAAGAATTGCCATTTTGCGCTCGTATTCAAGAAAAGCTTGTCTGTTTGCCCGCATCATCCTATGGCGAACTCTGTTCCATATACCAACCCTCCCACTAACGCATAACTGTCTTCGATACTCAACAATTTCACCCTCCGGAGTTCTGTTAGATCTTGGTTGACCCCCATTCCGTTCTCAGTTAGGACACTTGGTAATAGAATTGTGATATGAAAAAGGTCAAAGATTTGTGTCGGACAGAGCGTTTAGAAATTA
>MHRK01000027.1 GCA_001820955.1 Candidatus Taylorbacteria bacterium RIFCSPHIGHO2_02_FULL_43_32b | reverse complement strand
TTCCATCTCCGATACAGACGATAGCCTCACTTTCGTGGGGATATCGTACCTGTCGAAGATTATCGGGGAACAGGTCTAATGTCACGGTTTTGCCGAAACCAATGACGTCGACACTGCGCCAATACTCCCCGCTTTCTGCAAAATTGACTGGTTTGCAACCAAACAAAAGCAAAACGGCGAGAGCTAGCAGGGCATTTAGCTGGACAATTTTCATACTACCTCCGTTAAACAATTTATGGCACGGGCAGTCATTAACTCGAAAGTACACGCTTTCAATGTATTTTAATGAGCGTCCTTTAGCGATATTAGAACTTTAGTTCTGGTTGTCATAAAGCATGTTGATAGTGTTGGAGGAATTTAATTACTAAGATAATATTGAGTTTGAATTAACTAACGGTTTAATGATTATGAGACCCAATCTTGTCTTAAGTTTAATATTGGCGACCTTGATATTAGTATTGGGCTTAATGTCACTAAATCAGTATTTTGCTTCCAACCGAACGATTTATTCGAAAGAAAAATCTATAGACCTTGCCGAACGATTTATTTTGGATTCCACATCCAAAAAAGTCGAATTTGTTTCAATTCTAAATTTTGGCGACTCGATGTTCGGTAGAAATGTGGGAGGTGCCATGGCAAACGGTTCAAACCCCTTCGAGTTGATCAATTCTGCAACCTCCACTTTTTTTAACGGTTTTGACGCTATTTTGCTCAACCTGGAGGGTCCAATTACCGCATCGACCACTAACTGTCAGGCTAAGGCATATTCTTTTAGATTTGAACCAAGTATTGCCGAATTTTTGAATGACAATAAAATTACAGCTGTAAACATCGCCAATAACCACACGTTTGATTGTTATGAAAAAGGTCAGGTGGACACAAAAAAATATCTGCTCGGTGCTAATTTGGAAGTGTTTGGCGATTCTGCGCCGGAAAAGAGTTATTTTATAAAAAAAATTAAGGGTATTGAGTTTGCTTTTCTGGGTATCGATCTTACGATTAATTACAATCTGAAGCCGGAAATATTGACTTTAATCAAGCAACTGTACGGGGAAGGAAAGTTGGTTGTTGTGCACATTCATTGGGGGGAAGAATACAGGACAACACCTACACCTTATCAGATTCTGATAGGTCACAAATTAATCGATGCCGGTGCCGAAGTGGTGATTGGCCATCATCCGCACATAATTGAACCTATGGAGATGTACAAAGACAAGCCTATATTTTATTCCCTCGGTAATTTTATCTTTGATCAAATTGGGGAAGCTGAAAATAGCGGATTCGGAGTCGGTTTAAGCTATCAAAATGGCGCGTCTACGACTGTTAAGACCATCACAATACATCCTTACAAGATTTTTAAGCACCGACCTCAATTATTAAACGAAATGGATTCAACGAAATTTTGCCAAAAATTCCTTAGTGAGATTTCTGATTATCATGATCTCGGTTGTTCAGTAACTTTTTAAATATAAAAGATTAGCCAATGCGTCACTTTTCTGATAAATTAAGCACATCATAAAAAGAGACGAAAAAGCATATAGAAAGTAAAAAACGGGATGTAGTATAGTGGTCGTATGCACCCTTCGGGAGGGTGAGGCCCGAGTTCGATTCTCGGCATCCCGAAAATCAGAATGGTTACGCAATAAATGGTATCGAGGTCGATTGTCGGCAGTATATAGCGTGCAAAATACTAGATTAATTAAACCGGTTTTTTTTAAATTTTAATCAATGAATTATAAAGGTGTCATAGTTGAAGAATCATTGCTTGATAAACGTCTTTTGGAAGAGCTAAAGATTAATGCTACAAAAGTGGAGCCGGTCACTGAACGCCACAATACTCCGCAAATAAAACAATGGACACTCCACACTGTCGAAATCTCGGAAAATCAGGCCGAGGATTTAGCGCAAAAGCTTAGCAAATCCTTGAGCAATAATCCGACTGCTTGGTATGCCGATTTTAAAAATGACAAGTATCACTACATAATTTTTGCCGACAAAGTCTTTTTTATAGAACGAGGCAATCCCGAGGAATATGAGAAGGCAAAACAGTACGGACTATCTCTAGGAATCCCTGTCTATCAGGTGGATTTTGGCCCGGACAATTAGAAACAAGCTTGTTTAAACTTGGAGTCAAATGATTATCGTCGATATAGAAGCATCAGGAACTGACCCCAACAAATCGTCTCTTCTTTCAGTGGGAGCGGTGGATTTTGATAACTCAGACAATCGTTTTTATGAGGAGTGTAAAATATTTGATGGAGCACACGTCGAAGGAGCCGCTTTAGCGGTAAACGGATTTACAAAAAAGGAAATTACTGATTCGCTGAAGAAAACTGATAGGGAAGTCGTTATTCTTTTCCTTGATTGGCTTTTTAAATGTAAGGATTGGACGCTTGCCGGGCAGAATACATCTTTTGATCGCGATTTTCTAATGTATACCGCCTACCGTTATCACATAAATTGGCCACTGGCGCATCGCACAATTGATTTACATTCGATTGCTTATTACCACATGGTAAAAAGAGGCGTTCTACCGCCACAAAAGAATAATCATTCCGCCGTCAATTTAGATACGATATTAAAATACTGCGGTATTGAAGTTCAAAGGGGAAAGCATAACGCTCTAGAAGACGCGCTTCTTGAAGCGGAAGCTTTTAGCCGGCTTTTTAACGAAAAGCCATTTATAGATGAATATGCTCAGTATCAAATTCCGTGGAGGGAAAAAGTTGACTTAGTGAGTCCATAATAAAGCAAAATAATTAATGACTTATAGTTTAAGATCCTATTTTTCCGGCTTATTTCTGGTGTACCGGAAAGCGTTGTCATTGATCGAGCTTAAAAGTGGTCAGAGCTTACTCGATTTGGGGTGCGGATCCGGTACGATGCTTTTTAAAATATGTGAAAGCGCGCCAAAAAACGCGGTTCTTTATGGAATTGATCCGGATCCTTTAGCCATAGAGGCGGCCAAACAAAGATTAAAAGGGAAGAACGTTGCTCTAAAAATTGCTTATGGGAGCGATTTGCCATTTTTAAACGAATCTCTCGACTTCATTGTTTCAACTTTGGCCTTCCACCATATGTCGCCGGAGGAAAAAATTAGAACATTGGCTGAGATAGCTAGAGTTTTAAAACCGGGCGGTACGATTTTAATTAGTGATCTTGGTCGACCGAGGGGTGTAGTTGGCTCATTTCTTTATAAATTGTCTAAAAAACACGCTTATACTGATAAAAACATGGATATAGTGGAACAAAACATGAGGTTAAATGGCTTTCTGAATCTAGAAATTTCGAGAACACTCTTTTGGATAGAACACATTAAAGCCAAAAAAAGAAATTTAAATAAATAGGCTTGAAATTATGCTCTTCATAATTATGAATTTGGAAAAATACAACACGTTTTAGGCCTCTTGGTAAGAGATTATATGGCTCTGTTAAGCCATATAATGGCATTTGACACATGCCAGTTTTTATTGAATAACCTTGACAGTAAAGATAAAAGGTGCTAGTATTAAGACATCAGAGCTAAGGCTCTGTTTTTAGTTAAATTGCCGTTTGTACTTTCCGAAAAAATCGTAAGAGAAGGCACAAACAACGCCGTCGCGCAAAGATTAGCTTTTAAGAAGTCGCGGCGGTGCAATGTTCTATGATAATTCAATTGGCAACCAGTCTGGTGTTTTTGGCCTCCGCATTTTACGGACCCTCTAGCACCACGACTACGATGTCTGCTTCTGTGTCGGATAGTTTAAAAAACAATCCTGCAAGAGGTACGTTGGTTCAGCCGCTCACTCTCGAGGATCATGTCAAAGAGTATTTTAAAGACGATCCCGTGATGGCGGAAATAGCTAAGTGTGAGAGTAATTATCGGCACTTTACGGAGAGCGGCAATGTCATCAGAGGCAGGGTCAATAAGGATGACGTCGGCGTTATGCAGATCAATGAATACTATCACGCTGATCGCGCCAAAAATCTTGGCTACGACCTTGAGACACTTTCAGGTAATATGGCCTACGCAAAGTGGCTTTACGAGACGGAAGGTGTAAAGCCCTGGGTATGGTCATCTAAGTGTTGGAGTGCGGCAAATATAAACGAAATAGTTTACGTTAAAAAATAGAAAACAAAAACGGAATCCTGAGAGGGGTTCCGTTTTTGTTTTTATAGCCTCAGTCTTAAAGTGGTTATAACTTTGTATGAGCGCTCTTAGTGTACTTCTCTGAATCGTGAACGTATCTAGTACCTGTTTTTCGTGACTCATGACAAAACAAGGTTTTTATTATCTCGGGGTTTGCGACGTTTTCGGCTAAGTGCAGGGCAAAGCCATGCCTCAATGAGTGCGCGCTGGTAGGAACATTGATACTTAGGAGTTGACGGTATTTTTTTATCTTCATCTGTAAATAATTCGGAGAAATGTGCATATTCTTGTTCGAAGCGTTTAATCCTCTTTTTGCAATGAACAGATAGGGGGAATCATCCAATAAATATACGTCCCGTCCCATCTATTTGGGCTTTTTTTAGACTAATCAGTTCAGAGATTCTCATACCGCTCGCGAATAATGTTTCTAGTGCTGCGCGATTTCTAAGTGCGACCATTTTGTCCTTTTCAAACTTGCTCGGCGCTTCAACTAATCTCTCCAAGTCAACCGATTTGGCGGCTTGCACAGGTTTGTGTGGTAGCTTAACTAATCGTATATACGAAGGATCTATCGGTGCCTCATAATTATAATCAGCAAGGAAAAGAATATAGCTTCGGAGAGCAGTTAGTGCCCGATTTATTGAACCTGCATTCAATATTCCTTTTGCTTTCACGCCCCGACTAGTTTTTCTTTCTTGAGACAAAAGATAAGTTTTGTATTCGTCAATATGGTGCTTGGATATAGCAACGAATTCAATCTTTAAAATGTCGGACAAAAAGTTTGCAAATATTAACAAATCGCGTTTGTAACTATAGATTGTTTTCGATGAATAATTTCTTGTATCCAGATAATTCAGAAACTCTTTATTGTGAGGCAATACTCCTAAAATATTCGTTTGTGGTTTTTCTGACTGCATATTATTTTACGTTTCAAATTCTACAGCATATTTGTCTGACGGGACAAACAAGAAAACGGATTCTCTCATTGAGCACATATTCATCCACGTTTTATAGAGTGATGTAGTACCGACTTCCACATATGTGTTTTTCCGACCATCTTTATATACACCAAGATCAGCTCGGCCAAAATTCAAATGAGGCTCATTTACGATTTCAAACTTTTGTTGCCGTGCCTCTCATCATTATGCTGGGAGACAGTGAAGTCCACGTCTGCCCACAACCCGTTCTTTCTTTCACTGATAATTTCCTTCGCGTGTATGTTGCCACGGACAATCGATATGGCTAACTGTCGTAACATTTCAATATCCGATAGGGGGTGCGCTGAAAAACTTTCTTGTTGAGGCCGATCAAAATTATAATCTTGAGAGAAGTCCATACGATCAATCAGCCATAACTTTTCAAATGTTATTGCTTTTTCAACAATTTGCCAGGGTAACCCATCGTTTAAATTTTCTCGATTCATAACTTGTTTCCACCATGATATTTATAATGTATATCCCGGAGGCGTTTATTTGTTACGTGAGTATATACCTGGGTTGTCGCAATATTTTTATGCCCAAGAAACTCCTGGACTGAACGAATATCCACCCCCTCGTTTAATAAATCGGTTGCAAAACTGTGTCTTAGGGTATGCGGAGAAACTAATACAGGCAAGCCAGCCTTTACTGAATATTTTCTAACAATGTCCTCCATTGCCCGGGACGTAAGTCTGCGACTGCGGGAATTCGGACCTTTATACGAAATAAAAAGGGGCGGAAAATCATCAGTACGAACTTCAATATACTTATTAATCCATTGAATTGCCCTCTCAGAAAAATAAACAGTACGAACATGAGAACCTTTTCCTTTAATACTGATTTCACGGCCTTCGAGTTTTCGAGATGATTCAAATTGCTGCTTGTCCAAGGAAATTAGTTCCGCCACTCTCATTCCCGTGCTAAAAAAAGACTCCAAAATGGCTCTGTCACGTAAGCCACTCTGAGAAGAGATGTTTACAGCCGCAAAAAATTTTGCTAACTGATCCAAATTTAAAAATTTTACCTGACGATCTCGATTGTCCTTGGGCAGTTTGATTTTCTCAGTAGGAAGGGAAGGAATGTCTTTTTCATGAAAATACCCTAACAGTGCCCTTAGAGCTATCAAGTACCTTGTCTGAGTGGAAACATGTAGTCCAGGGGCAGACTTTCTAACCCGATTTGGCAGTCGAGATAGCCACATTCTGTATTGCCAGATGAGTTTGTCCGTCAAATCTGCTGGTAATAAATCTGAAAGTTTTTGAATTTTTAACCAAGTAAAAAAATGTTTTAGAAAGCGCGAATAATTTTTGATCGTGACAGGAGACAGACCTTTTTCTATTTCTGCGTACTCCAAAAAATCGATAAGATGTTTTGATATTGGCTTTGCCATGTTTTTTTGATGTTTATATCGTCGAGTTTTATCTTGGTCGATACATACGCCATACATAACTATTCATTTTTTACGGCTATACGTGGATTTACGTACATTATACGAAGTATCATTCTATCGTGCAAGGTGTTCTCTACCATAAATTAAGGTCTACGTATTTGATAAAGCTGACGAACTAAATGTAGGCAAAACGAGTGTGTGCTCAATTCGGCTAGGCAAAGATGGAAAGAAAACGCACTTAATCTACACGGCTTGGCCGATAAAACTGACTCGGCGCTTCTCCAAGAAAATGACATATATTATGTATTTTGTCAAAATTTTATCTAGTTAAAGGAGTCGAGGAGGCGGTGTTTATTTCCCAATCAATCACAGTCCAACCCATAAGGCCGGCTACCTGATTCCAAACGAAAATAGCGGGTTTCTCGATAAATCCATTCCAAACGTTCTTTGTTAAGTTCCACGCCCACTCAAGGTTTCCTTGCACGACGGGCTTGTTAATTATGTCGGCTATGTTGTAACCAAAATATCCGAGCACAATAAGCGCCACAAGAACCAATATTACAGCTTTGACAAAACCGCCCTTTGTGTTGTGTCTTAAATTCGCCATAAAATTATCCCAAGAAACAATGCATAAATATTAGCATTTAACTAAAGATATGAAAGGGGGTTAAGGTATGCTTTAAGATCTGCCACGGGCATGTTATAGACACCATTACAAACCTTACTTTTTCGATCCATAATTCTAACGCCTTGGGTCGCATAAACCGTAAAATGCAAATGAGGGCCTGTGCTATAGCCTGTGTTCCCCGATAGACCGATCGTATCGCCAGACTTAACAACTGATCCAGCACTGACGGAAATTACTGAAAGATGCGCGTACAGAGTCGAAAGTCCGTTATTATGTTCAACTAATATCCATTTGCCATATGCCGCGCCGGGGCATGCAGTGTCGGTGTTTCCAGCACCCTTCACGACGCCATCGGAGGCCGACTTGACCGATGTGCCTATGGCCGCCCCAAGATCAATGCCATTATGCCCTCCCCCGCTATATAATTGCGGATGTGTCGCCGCAAAATCCGTATTGCCGAAATATTGCGTTATCTTAATTTTATCAAGCGGCCAGCCGAGCACTCCAGCACCTGTAGTCGGCAAACCTGAAGGATCAATCGCGAAATTCAACTGCGATTCAAAATCAGAAAGTTCCTTTTCAAAAGTGTTTCGAATGGCAACTTGTTGGTTAAGAATCTTCTGATACTCGGATTCCTTATTTTTGGTGGCCGTCAGTATTTTTTGCTTTTGACTTAGCGTGCCGTCAGCAACTTCTTTCTGTCCAGATAAACGGCGACTAAGATTGGACAATTCTCTACGGATAGATTCGGCCTCAGTCATATCTGTTTCGAGGTTGTCCTTTATAGACTTCAATTGTTCGATTTGGTTTTCAATAGTCGCGCTTAAAAGAATTGTGTCATGTATGGCATCCCAATAATCTGAAAGCGCGCTGTTATTTAAAAGTGCTGTTAGAGTTGATTGGCTTTCCAGTATATCCTTTACTCGTAACATTTCGGCCAGACTTTCCTTGTTGTTACTGATTGATAGGGTTTTGCTTTGGATGCCGATTCCCAGCGATTCGATCTCCAATTCTCTCGCATTAATTTTTTGCGTGGTAACTTTGATCTCCGATAATAATTTTTTTCGCTCGTTGTCTAAAGTTTTTATGGTATTTGCGAGAGTCTTTTGTTGACCGCGAGTGTTATCAATATCAGCTTGTGTTTTGGCAATTTCAATCTCCAGTGCTTTTATCGCATCTTCCCTTTCTGCAATTTTTACTCGCAATTCATCTATAGTATCGGCAAAGAGGACACTTTTTGGCAAAACAACAGAAAAAATCAAACACAATAAAAACGACAAAAAAAATATTTTACATCTATGACTCATTAGTTAAAAAGTTGATTGCTGACTTAAGGCGCGTAACGGTGGTCTCTTTTTTTAATATTTCAGCAATGACAAAAGGGTCGGGTGATTTGGCCAATCCAGATAGGGCGTAACGAAACGGCCAAAGCACGAAACCGCGGCCTTCTTTTTCTGCGTATGGCCAGATTGTTTCCTTTATTGTTTCCTTACTGTAATTGCCTTCCATTGCTCCAAGTAATTTTTCGACAGCCGAAAGTTTATCGGCAATTTCATGAAAGGCGCCTTGCCCTTTCCAGAGAAATCCGTCTTTTTGCCACTTCGGCTCTTCAAAAAAGTATTGGACTTCATTGTTCAAAACCAACTCATTGATATCGCTAAATTTATTTATTCTTTCGAAAACGATATTTACTACCGCGTCTAGCACATTTTTGTCCACCGTACCCGGATTTAAATTTAAAGTTTTAAATAAAACTTCTTGAATTTTATTTTCGGCCGTCTCGCGATTCATCTTTAAGTGTTCTTTGTTGACCCAATCCAATTTCTCAAAATTCCATATGGCGCCGCGTTTTTGTACCCTTTCCAGTTCGAATGCAGATATCAATTCGGGCATTGTAAAAATTTCTTTGTCGTGAGATGGATGCCAACCGAGCAATGCCAGATAATTGAGAAGAGCTTCCGATAAATAGCCCTTGTCTAAAAATTCTCTTAAAGATACGGATCCTTGTCGTTTTGATAGTTTTGACCTGTCGCTTGCGAGTACAAGCGGAATGTGCGCGTAAGCCAATTTGTCATAACCGAGAGCCTCTTGTATCAAAATTTGCCGAGGAGTGTTTGACAAGTGTTCCTCCCCTCTTATCACATGTGTTATGCCCATTTCATGGTCATCGACAACATTTGCAAAATGAAATATGGGCTCGTCTACTGACTTGGCAATTACAAAATCGCCGAGGTCCGTCGTATCTACTGAAACTTCGCCGTGCACAAGATCAGTAAAAGTGACTTTTTTGTTGGGGTTTCTAAGTCTAATCACTTCTGATCTCTCTCCCTCCTCCTTGGGTTCTTCTTTAGAAACATATGCTTTATCCTCAGCAATCAGTTTTTTAATCAGCGCCGAATACACAGCGATATGGTCGGATTGGCGATATAGAGTTTCGTTATCCCAGTTTAAACCAAGCGTTTGGAATCCTGCGATTATGTCTTTTTCATACTCGATTTTACTTCGGGTCTTGTCTGTGTCCTCGATTCGCAAAAAATATTTACCTCCATTTTTCTTGGCGTACAAATACGAAAAAAGAGCGCTACGGACACTTCCGATATGAAGATATCCCGTAGGACTTGGGGCAAACCTTGTTATAATTTTGGCCATAAGGCCATTCTAACACGAAAAAACGGCTGTTTCTATATCAGCGGCTTCCGTGCTCAATGGCAATATTAACAAGCTCACGCGCAATTTTTAAGGCCGAATCCTTTTGAACGAACTTCTTCGCCGCCAAAGACATGCTCTGTTTTAGATTGTCACTCGCGCGAATGCGCTCCGACTCTGTCAATAAAATGTGAGGAGAAAAATTTGCCTCCTCAATGACCAAACATGCGCCACTTTTCATATAATTGAAAGCATTATTTCTTTGGTGATTTCCGTTTGACACGGTAATGGGAACAATAATACTGGGAACCCCCCATGAAGCAATTTCAAAAATGGAACTGCCGGCGCGAGAAATAACGAGATCCGCCGCGCCCCCTGTCATTGCCAAAGCGCTGTCGGACAGAAAATCAAAAGCATGGTAACGATTTAGCAATAATTTTTCAGTAACCACAACATTTACCCTAGATGTTACCTCGCTCAAATTTGCCTTGCCTGTTTGATGAATAATTTGCCAATTTTTGAGTAAGTCGTTTAGCGAACCAAGCAATACGTCATTTAAAATCTCTGCTCCCTGTGAACCTCCTATAATTAGCATGACGGGAACGTTGGGTTCCAAATTCAAAAACCTGAAAGCCTCGTCCCTCGAATGAGGGCTTATAGACTCCCGAACAGGTTGCCCTGTCCAGGCAACTCTGGATTTAGGAAAGAACTCAGCAGTTTCCGGATATGAAACTGCAATTCTATCCGCAAATTTTCCAGCCCACAAATTAACCCTTCCCGGTACGGAATCAGATTCGTGAATTACTACGGGAATTCGGAGAATTCTTGCCGCCATAAGTGCCGGAAAACTGCCAAAACCGCCTTTTGCGAAAACTACATCAGGGTATATGGAATAAAGCTTGAAAAACGCGGCAATAACTCCAATACCGGTTTTGAAAACATCCAAAAAATTTAAAATTGATTTGTAGAGACGCCTCTTCCCCGCCTTTACTTCGATAAAAGTAATCCTGTGATCATACAGCATTCTTTCATCCATAGCTTCAGGCGCCATGTAGTACATAGAGGGCTCGATCAATTTTTCTTTTTCCACAATTTTTTCTATCTGTTCGGCAATAGCGATGATAGGATAAAAATGTCCGCCCGATCCTCCCCCTGTAAAAAGTATTTTCATGTAGCAAATACAAATATACAAATTTTAGTAATCCTGACTAATGGCTTTGAATATTGAAACCCCTAGTTATTTCGAATAGCGAGACACATTCAGAACAATTCCTACTGCCGCAAGAGCGGCGAGCAGTGATGTTCCTCCCTGGCTCACAAAAATAAGTGGCAAACCTGAAATTGGAATTAACCCGAGCATTGAAGCCATATTTACAAAAGATTGAACGGTTATCATTATAACAATACCAAGAACTGTAAGTCTACCGAATGAGTCCGGTGCCCGAATGGAAATCCGCATTCCCAGAACTGCCAAAATAAAAAATAGAACGATAATAAAGACCGAACCCAAAAATCCAAACTCCTCACCTATGACAGCATAAATCGAATCACCAATGGGCTCCGGTAACCTGGAATACTTTTGAATACTTTGACCGAAACCTCGTCCAACTAACTGTCCAGACCCGATTGCGACCAGAGATTGAGTGACTTGGTAACCCGATTTGGCGGGATCATGGCTCGGGTTTAAAAAAACCTGCATTCTGTCCATGAGGTATGGGCGCGTAAAAAATAAACCGACAAGCCCAAAGGCACAAATTGCCATTACTATTAAAATATCTTTAATTCTTGCTCCAGCCGCAAAGTACATAATGAGAGCGGTTGTGGAAAGCACAACCGCAGTGTCCGTATCTCTTTGAATAATAAGCAAGGTAACTGTCACGCCAAGAATTAAAATAAAAGGTAAAATGCCGAATTTTACGTCTTTTAATTTTTCTTTAGTAGTTGAAAGCCAGCTTGCTAAATACAAAATAAACGCTATTTTCAAAAATTCAGACGGCTGAAATGTATAGGACCCGATTTTTAACCAACGCACAGCGCCTCCGTGTTCAAAAGAAAGTTCCGGTATGAGGAGCAGTAAGTTCAAAAAAATCGCAAAAATGAGGCCGTATAGAGCAACTTTTCGCCATAAAGCGTAGTGAATTTTTGAAAAAACATACGCCGCTAAAAGTCCTGGCAATAATCCGTAGATCACCTGGCTTTTAATGACCGAGGAAAAAGGCGGGCCATCTCTCGAAAGTAAACCGAATGACGCCGAAAAAAAAGCAAGGGTTCCGAGAGTAAGAATGAGTAATAGCAAGCCGAGAAAATACCGATTTACATGCCGACCGTTACTGCTCAAATACATTTTTAGCGAGTGTCTGTTCATTTTTTGGATATATTATGGCAAACGAGGTTTCGTACTATGCGACAAAAGCCACAATCATTCCGATAATCGCAAGCACAATGGAAATAACCCAATATCGCATAGTGACTTTATATGCAGGCCAGCCGATAGCTTCAAAATGATGGTGAAGAGGAGAAACTATAAGTATTTTCTTGCCCCTAAACTTTTTTGAAAGCATCTGAATTATCACGGACAGAGACGTAACAAATAATGGAGCGGCAATTATGAAAAGCAAAGATACGCCGTAACCATCTGCAATTTGGTCCGTCATAAAGGCAACCATGGTCAGCGTTAAAGTCAGTGCCATAGAGCCAGTCTCCGACATATAAAATCGGGCTGGCGGTATATTAAACCAAAGAAAAGCTAAAATGGCCCCGACCAAAACGGCACAAAAAGCGGCCAGATTAATTTGCTGTTGATGAAATGCCACTCCAGCGTAAGCGCTAAATATTGCGGCAAAAATGCCTCCCGCTAATCCGTCCAGGCCGTCAATTATGCCGCCGGAATATACGGCGAGAGCGATTAAAACAAAAAAAGGTATGAAAAAAATTCCCATGGGCAAAGCTATACCGAAAGGCAGAAGGATGCCGTCGACATCGAGCTTGAAGTAAAACCATAGGGCGGCCAATAAACTTACAATGCCTACCACGATTAAACGTTTTCGAAGAGGTAATCCTCCGGGCAAAGTGGAATTTCCGTTCCCCCCAATCTCTAGAAAATCATCTATAAGCCCGACGGCCGCCCCAACAAAAAGAGCTACAAGAGGTATCCAAGTCTGCCCTCTCGAGAGAAAGTTTAATTTATCGAATATGGGAAACGTTGTCAGTAAGTCGAGAGAAACAAAGGCGGCAATGGTGATAATAACCGAACCCCAAATCAAAGATCCGCCTAGCCTAGGCACACCCATCTCTCTTGCCGCGTGCATTTTATTAAAAACAGGAGTGGACGTGCCGTCGAAAGCAACCTCCTTGGCCTTTTTCTTCCACATTTTATTTCGATACAGAAATCCGGTAATGGGAAAAGCCAGCATTATGCCGATTATAAATGATACTGCCGACGGTATGAATATTTTTGCTACATCGTCCATGTTTATTGACCTGTCGAGAGAAAATCGAGTGCCGCCCAAGACAGTTTTCTTACATCTTCAAATCTCCCGTCTACACTTGAGTGCAATACAACAACCACCATCATATGTCCAAGACCGGCATCAAAAACTATCGCCAGATTGCCTCCGGCGAGGTCGGTGAAGCCTGTCTTTGAAGCAATTATAACAGGAATTCCGTTCAATTCTTTGTTGGTGTTAATAGCGACATGGGAAAGGTCGCTTAAAGATTCCATTTTTACCGATGAATATTTTGTATTGCCAAAAACATCCGGATAATTATTAACCCCGTACCCAAGCAGAATCGCCATATCACGAGCCGAACCATAGGCTCCGGCCTCGAACTCCGATATGTCCAATCCCGTGGGATTGCTAAAACGCGACTGATTAAGGCCCAATTTTTCGGCCTCTTCATTCATAAGCTCGATAAAAGCGTCTCTCGACGTATCGTATTCCCCTTCTTTAATTCTAAGTTTTCCAATATTACCAGCAACAGCTTCTGCTCCATCATTAGATGACTCAATAAGTGTCAATTTAAGCAAATCGTCTAGTCGCCATTTTTCATTTGCATAAAGACCGCTATCCCCTTCCAATCTCAAATCTTCCTGACTGATTGACACTGTTGTCGTTTCGGGTACTGCACGAAGCGCGGCAACAGCAGTCATTATTTTTGTAAGCGATGCGAGAGGCAAACTAATTTCCTGATTTTTCGCAAACAACTCCTTATTACTGCTTAAATCAAAAACATACGCAGCTTCGGCTTCAATACTAAAGGCGTCAAAAGGATTTTCTTTCAGTGACTCTAAAACTAGAGCTAAACTCTCTTTGTTGTGCAGGACCGTTGGGTAAACAAAAAAAATCATGCAAAAAATTAGGCCGGCCATGGAAATCGCCAGGTCCCTCATGTTAAAAACAGGCTTCCTTTTAAGCCCCAAATTTTTTTTATAAACCGAAATTTTAGTAAATTCTTCCTCCTGCATAGAAATTTATGGCTTCAAAATTATGTTTAGGGCGCTAGATTGACGGCATTATCTTGTGGCCTGTCTTGCTCTTTATCATGTTCATCCTTTTGTTTGTCTCTTTGTTCAACGAACGAGGAAAACTCCGACCGAATACTATCAAACTCGGGCAAATCTTCAACTTTTTTTGTGCCAAGAAAGGCAAGCAAATCAAAGGTCGGTTTGTAAAGAAATACGCGCTGATCCTTTTTGTCTTCAACTTTTTCGACTAGGCCACGAACCAGAAGGTGCCGCACGATGAACGCAGAATTTACCCCGCGGATGTAATCAATTTCTCTTCTTGAAATCGGTCCATAATACAAAACGATAGCCAGCGTTTCCATCCCAGCCTTACCGATGTCTTTGCTTAACTCATCCTTTGTAAGTTTTTCTATAAATGGCGCATTTGAAGGAGCCGTCGCAAGAGCCACAGAATTATCTTTCCTGATGAGTGTTACTCCTCTATCACGAAGCAAAATTTCAAGCTCTGATATACCCTTCAAAACCTCTTCCTCATTTACTTGTATAATTTCGGCAAGACGCCCTATAGAAATAGGCTCAGCTTTCCAAAACAATACCGATTCAATTGTTGATGCTACATTCATTTTATCCATACGTTACATATCAATTTGACGTTTTAGTCTACCACAAAATTAGGAATAATTCGGAGTCTTAACGTCCCCCTCTGTTTCCATGCTTATGTCAGTAAAATCACCATCTTGAACCACCCGAATAGCCCCCTGTTTAACAAGTTCCAACATAGCCAAAAAACTGACAATAATACTTACTTTTTCTTTTTTTCCGAAACTGGTAAAGTCTCGAAAACTCATTTTGAGACTGCGCGTAATTCTGTCCGATAAATTTTTAATCATTTCCTCAAGACTGATAACTTTTTGAACTACTGCTTTTTGTATTTTTTCAAATTTGGGCAATGCCATTATTAGTGTCTTGCACGCCGCTAAAATTGCGGGGATAACAATCGACTGATGGGGCGAAAAAACGGGAATAATTTTTCTTTCGTTCTGAAAATACATTTGATTATGGCCGGCGAAGTTTTGCAGATCTCGAGCCGCACGTTTGATTTTTTCTAGAATTCGAAGTCTCCTTTCCAGATCTTCGATGTTGCCCGACTCCTCTTCCGTAAGCTCCAATGATGGCAGAAGTGATTTAGACTTTATGAGAACAAGGGTCGATGCCACCAATATAAAATCGGCGCTTTCCGCAACGGGAAAATCATTCAATGATTCTATGTAAACCATAAAATCATCGGCCACTTTAGATAGCGAAACCTGGCTTATAGACAACTTGCTTTTTTCTATAAGATTTAAAAGTAAATCAAGCGGTCCTTCAAAATGTTCCATTTTCACTCTAAAACCTTCGCTCATGGCGTAATAGTAACATGCCTATTAGCTCAAAAAAAGGCGTAAAAATATTGCAATTTGGGACTATTTAAGACAAAAAGATCAATTTTGCGAGAGCGGTTCTTGAATTTTTTTACGACTTATATCGAAATTTCTTATCCACAGGCAAATTGCCGACTGACTGTGATATATTTATCCGCCCAGATTGATAGGCCGAGCAGTTCCGCGCGCACTTTAAGTTTTTTTATGACATTTACTCAAAAAATTCAGAAAGCGATTAATGTTTCAGCCAGATTGCACAGAGCACATGTTCGCATAGGCTTGGATTTGCCGTACATCGTGCACCCGTATTCAGTGGCGGTGCTTATTTCCGAGTATTCAAAAGATGAAGATGTGATCTGCGCCGGATTACTGCACGATGTTTTGGAAGACGCCGAAAATTATACTTACGATAATTTGGCGGATGATTTTGGTATTAGAGTCGCTGAGATCGTACGTGGGGTAACGGAAGTCAGAACGCATGATGACAACGGCAAAATTTTGGAAACTTGGTACGAAAGAAAGCAGGAATATCTAAAAAATTTGCGTGAGGCCGGCCAGGAATCTCTGTTGGTTTGCGCCGCGGACACCACGCATAATCTCCAATCGCTCTTAGTAACTCATGTTTTAATAGGAAACAGCGTTTGGGGAAGTTTTCACGCCAGCATCGAGGAGAAAATGAATTTCTATGAGAATGTAATCGATATCGTGAGCCATCGTTTGAGTAGCGGCATAGTGACCGATCTTAATAACGCCTATGATGCCCTATCTCATGCTTTAAATGGCGATGAATTCGTACAGGAGAAAAAGGAAAACAGCCCGATAAGTTTTTAGCTATTTTTTATCTTTCTTAAGGCTGATGCCGAGTTCCATTAGTTGCTGTCCGCTAACCTCAGAGGGGGCTCCCATCATCAAGTCTCTTCCCTCTCCAGTTTTGGCAAAGGCAATTACTTCGCGGATATTCGGTTCGTTTTGAAGCAACATAACAGTTCTATCTATTCCGGGCGCAAATCCTCCATGAGGTGGTGCTCCGAATTTAAACGCCTCCAGCATATGTCCAAATTTCTTTTGCTGTTCTTCTTTAGAGATGTTAAGAAGCTCGAAAACTTTTTGTTGCATGTCGGACTTATGTATTCGAATACTACCGGAGCTTAATTCATAACCATTGAGCACCAAATCGTACGAATTCGCCCGAATCGAAAAAAGATCCTGTCCTTTCATAAACTTTTCTTCGTCTTCTTCCTTAATCGAGCAAAATGGATGATGTGCGGCTTGAATTTTTCCGCTGTCGTCTTTTTCGAACATTGGAAAATCAACTACCCAGACAAAGGCGAGCTCGTCGTTGTTACTTTTGTTATTGCGCAAATCCGGCTTATCGGAGCCATATTTAGCGAGAGATTCCTTGTAAGTTATACGTGGAAATGGAACAGAGGTTATTTTTTTTGACGGATAGAGAGTTTGGATAAGTGCAATAAACATGCCTTCCGTGAAAGATAGAACGTCTTCTTGTTTAACGAATGACATCTCAAAATCAAGTTGGGTAAATTCCGGCTGTCTATCGCCCCTAGTGTCTTCGTCTCTCATGCATCTTGCGATCTGAAAATACTTTTCGAATCCGGCAACCATGCATAATTGCTTAAATTGTTGAGGCGACTGCGGCAAAACGTAAAATTTCCCGTTTTCTAATCGAGATGGCACGACATATTCTCTCGACCCTTCCGGCGTACCTTTCATTAGTATAGGAGTTTCAATCTCTACAAAATCATGCTCATGCATGTAATTTCTAAAAAATGTAATTATTTTATCGCGCATCCTGATGTTGTTTTGCATCCTCGGCCTCCGTAGATCAAGATACCTGTATTTAAGACGCACGTCTTCGCCGATCTCACTGCCCCCGCCACGTACGTCAAACGGTGGCGTTTCAGCCTCGTTCAGCACCTCTATAGACAAAAGTTCAAGCTCGATGTCTCCGTTTTCTTCGTCTTTATTGACCATTTTTTCCGGACGTTTGTTCACTTTTGCGTTAACAGACAAAACCCACTCTGGCCTTACCCTATTAGCCACTTCGTGAGCTTCTTTATGGTTCGGAAGCGCCACAGCCTGAACTTTGCCGGACATATCTCGGATATCCAAAAAAATCAGTTTACCGTGGTCTCTTCTTATATCAACCCACCCAAAAACTGTTACCTCTTTGCCAGTTTCTTTTCTTAAATCCTTGATGTATGTCCTCATAAAAATACTTTTTTACTTGTAATTTAAAACGCCCTCGCAAAACATCCTGACTTAACGTCAAATGATGTTTTGCGAGGGCGCTCTTTTGCGCGGTACCACCTCGCTTTTGACTCATTTTAGGGCTGTAACGGGCTCCCCGTGAGGATCTACTCTCCTATTAGGATTTCTGCCTCATGCTCCGCCGTGTCATCGGCTTACTATTCAAAATAAGCCTCGGCTTCAAAGCTTTATGAGTATACATCACGAAATTTACTTCGTCCACCCTCACAAAAACTAGATTTCAACACCAACAAGCTCTCTTACTTTAGCTATCTTTTGGGCGGCTTTTTTCTCGGCTTTCTCCCCTCCCTCTTTCAAAACATTTAATACAAACTGCCTATCTTTGGCCAATTCAGCCCTTTTTTCTCGGAGTGGTTTTATAAAAGCTATCATATCCACCAACAGTGCCTCCTTTAAATCTTTGTACTTGCCCTTCTTCTCCTCATACAGTTTGTCCAAGTATTCCCTGTCTCGCAAAAGTTCATGAATCGCGTAAACGTTTTGCGGGATACCCGAAGAAGAATCTGTGACAATGCTCATTACTAAAGCCTTAAGTTCGTCATCCGTGGCAAATAACGGGATCGTATTGTTGTAGCTTTTACTCATTTTCTGACCGTCTATGCCCGGCACCGTCTTTACGTTTTCCAAAATTAGCGGCTCCGGAAGTTTGAAAGCTTCACCGAAAATTCTATTAAACTTCTCGGCTGTGTCTCTTGCATACTCGACATGTTGCTTTTGATCTTGCCCGACAGGTACAACATCCGCGTCCTGAATCAAAATGTCGGCAGCCATTAAAAGCGGGTAATCAAATGTTCCGACATTAACCTCCTTGCCCTTAGCGACAGCGTCCTTATAAGCGTGGGCACGCTCGAGATAGGGCATGGTGGTGATGCAATTGAATATCCACCCAAGCTCTGTAACTTCCGGCACGTCGGATTGCTTGAACAGGACTACCTTTGATGGATCCAGGCCGATGGCCAAAAAGTCCAACATCATCTCATAAGTATTGGAAGCAAGTTCGTTGGAATTTTGTAGCGTAGTCAGTGCGTGATAATCGACAATGCAAACGTAGGATTGGTATTCATCCTGCAAATCGACAAACTGACGCATCGCCCCAAAATAGTTGGCAATATGCGGTCGTCCTGTCGGCTTGACACCAGAAAGTAAAATCTTTTTAGATCCCATCTTTATATGCTAGCAAATATGACTTCGTATGCAAAGGTCGTTTTGACGAGCGATAGTCTACAACAAGTGCAATGCGTAAATCTGCCCTTTTCAGTCACGAATTTAATATAAATTTTCGCTCATCAAGTTCCTATTAAAATCTAGATGCACAGTTACACTATATTCGCTTATTCGTACGAATAAGACCATGATCTCATATTGTTGCCGTGCGGAAGCAGATTATTAAATATCAAATATTGAGTATTAAAGGTGAAAATGATGAATTAAAGAAACCTATGCGGCCAAAAGTTCCACAAAAAAGGCCGAGCCCTTCCCTTCTCCAGCAGATTCTGCCCAAATTCGGCCACCGTGAGCTTTAATCATTTGAGATGCAATATAAAGACCGAGCCCTGTTCCTAAAATATTGGCCTTAGACGCGTCCTCCGCCCTGCTAAATTTTTGAAAAAGTTTAGGCATAGTTTCCCGCCTGATACCTACGCCGGTATCTTTCACGGAAAAAACAATCTTGTCGGCGTTCCTCGCAACGCCAACATGCACTTCTCCCGCAGGCGTGTATTTAATGGAATTATCTATCAAGTTTCCGACAATTTGTTTAATTTTTCCTCTGTCAGCTTCGACATTTGAACCTTGGCTGGCCATTACATAAACTTTTAGCTTCTTACGATCGAAATTTGGCTGATTTTCTCTGACCACTTCCTCTATCAAGTCGGCCATATCAAAGAAAGTTCTATCGTAAGTCATTTTACCCTGTTCCATTCGGGAAACATTCAGAAAATCTTCCACAATTGTGACAAGCGACTGGCATGATTTAAGTATGGTATGCAAGGGCTGAAAAAGATGTTTAGGAACTTCGCCGAAATCTCCCTCAATAATTTCAGATGTATATCCCTTAATCGCCGTGAGCGGTCCCCTTAGCTGATGGCTGGCAAGCGAGACAAATTCGGACTTTAATTGGTCTAACCCCTGAAGTTTAGTGTTTGCCGCAGTTAAGTCACTGGCCAATTTCTCAATTTTTTCGCGTTGTGCAATCTCCTTCAAGGACGATCTAATCAAATAATATCCTGTAACCGTCACAGCCAAGAATAATGTGCCGTTAATTATCATTTCTTTACCCGTGTCTGCAAGGATGGTCCGGGTTAGAACAAAAATCGAAAGTGCGGCGACAAATATTTCAGTCACGACAACTTTTATATTAAACAACTGATGCCGAGTAATGCCGTATGCAATTATGATAGGATAAAGAGCAAATAGAACAACTCCATATGGGGCGATCATAATATTAAAAGTATAGAAAAAAGCTGTCGCACCGCCGCCAAATCCTATGAGAGAAGCAACTCCAAAATATTTAATTTGCTGAGACTTTATACCATCGTACTTTCTGTAACCTCTAAATAAATACCACATTGATCGAGGTATAATCATAAGATAAACCAACACGAAAAAATAATACCCGATTCCAGCAACGGGATAAAACTCAAATACGCCCTTAGCAGATAAGCCCGATATAAATAAGCCAGGTGAAAAGTAATCAAAAATGTTTACTGCCACTAAAACTATGCCTAAGAAATACCAAAGTATAATTTCTCGACTTTTGTCCAGCTTTAGATTTAACACTGAATAGACAAAATGTATCCAAAAAGATGGCAAAATGATTGCGCCAATATCCATGATGGTTCTAAAAAAGTATGCCGATTTATATTCGGTCGCACTAATTAACAAAAAAAAGCCAAGTGCCCAAACCGTACAACCTAGTGATAGCCCAAAATAACTTCTACTTGTTACATCCTTTCGGTTATTTAAAAAAATATACAGACCCAAAAAAAGAGGCACAATGCCGCCAAAGAAAAAGCTGAATTTAAAAAAAGTTAGCATATTATAAATTCCAAAGAATTTGAGGAGCACTGGCTATCTCAGTTGCCTGCTTGTAATAAACCGCAAACACGGGCTTGTCGGATACATTCAATTCCTTAAAAATGCCTGCAATTTTGTGTTCTCTGAAAATTATGCTCGAAAACCCCCGAAATAGCATGCCAGAGTACGCTGTTACTTTTAATTTTACGTTAAATAATTTATTGTCATGTGCGTAGAGCGTATTATAAGATTTCTGTGATAATGATAGTCCTTTTGGCACCTTAAGATCCGCCGTGATAATTTCATTACCGTCTTCCGCAATGGAGCATCGAATTATCCCAGAATTTTCTGAAACCAAAGTGGTAATTTTGCCTGGTGCCAGAGGGTATGGAATGATTTGCTCGATGTGTTTTATTCCTAAATCTGTGTCTGCACCCATCATGGTAACAAAATACCCAACGTTAGAAAAAAAATTATCGAATAATATTGGTAGCACGGGCACTTTTAAACGCGCGTTTATCTGTACCGGTAACGAAAACGTAAATTCGGTATAGGGTCCTGCAGGACTATCTCTATAATTAAAAAAATTAACTGCAAATAATGATTTCCCCGGCCAAACTTTGATTGAACTAAGCTTGTTTGGCAACAACTTATTTACAGCATTTGCATTCGCTGTAAAAAATAACATTACAGCGCTTGCATCTGCGTAAACAAGTGGCACCGCAATTTTTTTCCCAAGAACTTCCACGTGATATTGAGGTGTCAGATCAACTTTAGAAATTGCGCGCGCTATTTCATTTTTCATCTCTGCCGCTTCCATTTGATTATTGTAACTTTGCTGATATTTCTTTGCACGACTTAACAAAGTAATCAATTTGGTCTTTCGTGTGAGTTGCCATAAGAGTAATGCGCAGTCTCGCTGTGTCTTTTGGTACTGCCGGCCACCTAACGGCAGGAGCGAAAATACCTTTTTCGAATAATTTCCGGCTAAACTGAATAGCTTTTTTGTCATCGCCAATAAAAATCGGAATGATTTGAGTCTCGCTTTCCAAAGTGTTAAAACCCGCTTCTTCTAAACTTTGCATCGCATGTTTAACATTAATCCACAGCTGTTCCCTCCACTTAGGCTCCGTTTCCATGACGTGTAGTGCCGCAATAAGGGCTCCTGAGGCCGCCGGCATCATTGCAGTAGAAAACATGTATGCCCTACTCGCTACACGCAAATAATCAGCTAACTCTTTACTGCCGACAACAAATCCGCCGCTCGCGGCGAGCGCCTTGCTACAAGTCCCAAGCACTACGTCGACATCGGTTGTCGCTTTTAAATTAAAAAGTTCCAAACTTCCGTGCCCAGTTTTGCCCAAAATACCGGTAGCATGGGCTTCGTCAATCATTAGCATAGCATTGTATTTTTTACAGAGCTCTGCCATTTTATCGAGGGGTGCAATATCTCCGTCCATACTAAACACACTATCTGTCACCACTAATTTTCGTCTAAATTTAAACCATTTGAGTTTAGACTCAAGATCCTTCATGTCTCGGTGCTTAAAAACCACCTTTTTTTGCTTTCCAAGCCTTGCGCCATCGATAATGCTCGCATGGTTTAATTCATCGCTGATTACGACAGTACCAAGTGAAAAAAAATCACCCGGACCAACTTTCAGCGGTTGCGTTAAGGCACTGACAGTGCCAACATTTGCACTATATCCGGTCGGCCACACAATCGCATCTTCACCTTTTTTGAACGTTGCGATAGATTTTTCAAACTGTCTGTGAATTTCCAAATTGCCAGAGAGTAATCTTGAACCATCAGATCCCACTCCCCACTTTCTTATTGCGTCGATTGCACCTTGAACAACTTTGGGGTGATTTGATAGGCCTAAGTAGTTATTAGAGGTGAACATTAACACCTTTTTCCCACCAACCATTATTTCCGGCTCAGGCGGTCCAGATACCAAATGAAGATCGGGGTATAAATCATTTCCCCGCGCGTATTGCAAGATTTTGTTTATTTTGTTCATTTTAAACAAAAAACTATTCGATCAAACTTTGGGAAGTTCCACAGTCACAATAAAGCCGCAATTTTCTCCGGGAGAGTCGAAATAAATGTTACCGCGATGGGCCAATACAATTGTTTTTGCAACCAATAACCCGACGCCCATACCAAGCGGATTTATTTTTTTGGCGTCTTTCGATCTGAAAAAACTCTGTTTGAGTATGCTAGCCTTATCCTCGAAACTAACGCCAATTCCGGTATTTACGGTTCTTACTATTAGCATACCATTTTTTTGCGCGGTTGTAATATTGATCCTGCCGTTATACTCAATATTATACTGCAACGCGTTGTCCAAAATAATGGCAAAGACATCTTTAATTCTCTCAGGATCACACAA
Source organism: Candidatus Taylorbacteria bacterium RIFCSPHIGHO2_02_FULL_43_32b (assembly GCA_001820955.1). Classification (GTDB taxonomy): domain Bacteria; phylum Patescibacteriota; class Minisyncoccia; order Phycocordibacterales; family 2-02-FULL-43-11; genus 2-02-FULL-43-11. The sequence continues at coordinate 3,726 of MHRK01000027.1, read as the reverse complement.
AACCAACGGCCATAATTTACTGTCGATCGTGATTTCGACATTGATTTTGCGCAATTTAATTTCTGAAGTGCGCAAATGAAGTACAACATCCAAAATGTTTTTTATATTCACTGGCTGAATATTAAGCACTTTAACGCCAATTTTCAGTTGAGTTATTGATAGGAAATCGTTGAGAGTTTTGCTAAGATTTTCGGCTGTTTTGCTAATCTTGCCAATGACTTCACCAAGCTCGCTGGAGACCGTCCCGTACATACCCCTTGCAATTGCATCTGTGTACCATCTTATTTGCGTTAAAGGAGTCCTTAAATGATTTTGCGTTATGATAATGAAGTCATTTTTGCTTTGATCAAAATTTTGCAGTTCAAGTCTGGCTTTCCTCTCTACTTCGTACGCTTTTTTAATTTCCCGCGTTTGAATTTCAACCTTCTGGCTTAGTGCTTCGTTAAATGTTATCAAGAGATTTTTTTGGTCTCTCTCTATAAGGGAACCTCGTACTATTAAATAACCCAAAAATACGCATACAATAAAAAGTATTAGGCGCGCCACTAGACCAAATTGAAAATCAAAAAAAATGTTTACAAATGAAATTACCACAATTAAAAAAGTAAACATCTCCGCCGCCACCACTCGCACGTCCATTTGTCTATATTTAATAACGGAATAAGCAATAATGATTATCCAGATCATCCCTGACGGAGGCCCGAGCCACTGATACAATGACATCCCAAATATCGGCAATATGACGTTAAGTATCGCGGGTGGAATTATTCCGACCAACAATGCCACTACCATAAATTTTAAATTACGGTTAGCGGAATCATCTGCGGTTGAGTCAATTTTTTTTACCAGCAAGCCAAGCCCGTAAATCCAACAACCCAAAAAATATAGCGGAAAAACAAGACCGAGTTGCCCAAAACTATAAACCCAAAAATTTGTTCCGCTTATGAGATGCGAACCACTTATTATTAGATCTGTAAAAATACACAAATAGAATAGAAATACCTCGGATATGACCATTATCCATAGAATACGTTTTTTTGGTTTTTTGTCTTCTGGATATGTAATTGCGAAATTGACAAACAACGTGCTTATCGTTGTCCCCAGGAAATGATTAATTTTTGTTATTAATGTTGCAGTATCTGGAGAACTAGTGCTTAGCCATAATCCGACGTTAATTGTCCAGATCATAACCGCTAAAGTCATCAAAGAAAAAGATTTGGAGGAAAGTTTTCTGCTCCCGAGAAAAATAACAACAGTTATACCGCCAAGGACTACGGCAGTCAGCCATGTCACTATTGAATATGCGCTGATTTCCATAAGATTGGTGCTTAAAACATAGCACAACAACCTGGCGTTTTAAATAGCATCTAATTTTTAATTATTAGGGATAGGCCTAAACGCCGTTATTCTGAAACACTCTTATTGTGTTGTTTTAACGCAAGAAGCCACGCTCGGTAGTAGTCGCGGTGCGGTTTGGAATTCTCGATTGCATAATCTACCGTTTCCTTATCCAAAACTTTGAGCAATATCGAAAACACCTGAACGTGTTTTCTGACCGTCAAATTGTCTCGAGATTTGATAAACGGCACACGATTGTCTTTCAAAAGAACGTGCAGTAGTTCCTCCAAAACAACCAAAAGGAATTTCGTCTCATTGTAATTAGCAGTTATGACAATTGGATTGGAAAAAGGTCGTGGGTTTCCCGAAACAACATGAATTTCAATTAAATTTCTTTTAAATTTTAGATCAGCTACTTTGTATATTTTTCTTAATAGACTTATTCCTTTCGCATTCCAAATTTCGCGGTATACAGCCGTTCGTCTAAGAACGGTTCTTAACGTAGCTGGTTTCCAATCTTTATATTTAGGTAATGTTTTAACGTACACCAAGAAGATTGGGTCAAGAAATCGGTTGTATCTTATTGTTATTTTCATTGTAGTAGCCATCTCGATTTTTTATCATTTTATCATTGTCGCAAGTAGCATCTAATCGCTCTTATGGCAAAACGGTGGCTAAAATACATACGTTGTGTTAGTATGATACAAAGATAGAGTCCTGTCCAATTAAATAGGAAGATACTTATGACCATTCTGGGAGGAAAAAATGAGCGATTCGTTATATTTTACCCGTTCCGGTTTAACAAAGATTCGTGAAGACATAGAGAAGTTGGAAAAAAGGCTTCAAGATTTACAGTCTCAAACTGCCATTGTTGCAGAAGTTGGAGGCGATCAATGGCATGACAACTCCGCCTACGAATCTCTTGTCATCGATATTCGGGGAGTTGATCGGCGACTCGCTGAATTACACCGTATTTTGAATGCGGCGAAACTCGTTGAACCCCCCACTAACGTGGACAAAGTTACTATCGGTACGAAAGTCAAGATTATTTGTGACGGGGAGGTGGCGATGTGGGAAATAGTCGGGTTTGGTGAATCCGAACCAGATCTCAATTTTATAGCATACAACACGCCCCTTGCCGCCATAATAATGGGACGGTGCAAGGGCGAAATAGTAAAGGGGAAAATTGCAGGATGCCCGGTCACTATTGAGGTGCTAGAAATTGCAAGAGCGTTTAGCTAAATTATTTGCATATCATAGATCTCTAAAGTGCTGGTGTACCTTCATACTGAAGAGAAGCATGGGGGCGATCAATTCGGTTGCTCCCTCTTTATTTTTAAACATTTATTATAAAATCATCGGTAAAAGTGATATTGAAACCCAAAAGAATATGGAAAAAAATATTGAATTAGAATTTAGAGCAGAAATTTCTTTAAAACAATTCGAGAAATTGCTTTCTAATTTAAGAATAGAGCAAAAATTGATCCGTCACACAAAAAGACTTTCAGTTATGTTCTTAGGTGCCATAAATAAGACCAATTTTGATATTAGAGTCCGAATTAGCTCGAACGGTGAATCTGAAGTAGTAGTTAAAAAGGGAAATTACCATGCCCACAACCGTGTAGAGTGTTCCCAAAAAATTGAGAAAAAACAGTTTATTGGTATGGTAAAAATTGTGTCACTATTTGGTTTCAAATCAAAAGTTTCTGAGCGCGAAAATTTTGTCTTTGATTTAGGAAATAATACCTCAATGGTATTAGTTAAAGCCGGACCAATTGCATACGTTGAAATAGAAAAAATGTCACACAAGAGCAACATAAGGGTGAACAAAATTAATCTGTTGCGTATTGCTGAGAGTTATGGCTTAAAGTTGATCGACAATGCTGGAAATTTTAACGAACTGTGTGACAGGCTTACAAGAAATTGCGATTGGGTTTTTGATGGTACGTCAAGCCACATGGAGAAGCTAGGAATGATTCTGAAGGACTATTGATCACTAGCTGAAGCGTAAAAATACTTACCCTTGATCGTATCTATTGCACCAGTTTTTAACCTAATACTTACAGATTTCTCGAAGTCGAGTGCTTTTTCAAATTCGCTAAAAGTCAGAAAAGAATTACCTTGATCTCCGAGCAGATACACATAATAGTTATTCCATAGTCGAGATTTAACGCTTGAATTTCGTGGGTCATCGACGTCAATTATAATTAGTTGCTTAGAAATTTTTTTTAGATTGCTTAAAACTGTTTTTTGGTATTTCTTTTCGATGTGGTGCAAAGTGTTTTTAAAAATAACTATAAATTCACCCCAGAGTTAGGACACTCTCACTTTTAATATTTTTAATGATACCAGAGCGTCTGGCGACCTCCAAGGCGCTCTCATAGCCTA
>MHRK01000026.1 GCA_001820955.1 Candidatus Taylorbacteria bacterium RIFCSPHIGHO2_02_FULL_43_32b | reverse complement strand
CGCGGCGACAGAAAGGGGTTTTGCCATATCCCTAGTATAGACGAGACGCGATAATGTGTCCACGGGTTAATTGGGGATGGTATTAGGTCGCCTTTTGTGTCTCATCGCCAAAAAGCAGGTAATCTTTTTCGAAGAAAAAGCGTGCGAGATGGTATATGGTGTAGGTTATGAAAAAAGCCGACAAAACATCAATTGAATAGTGAAAATGCGCCATTAGTACGATCGCTCCAAAAAAAATCGCAACAGCCACAAAAAAAATCGCTAATTTTCTGTATTGCCAAAATAGAAGAGCCATAAGAAAAGGTAGTCCCGTGTGACCAGAAAAGAAAAGATCATTACCGGTCGTAAACATTTTAAGCAGATTGGGCCCGGCGTCCATTTCGGTCTGAATAGGGAATGGTCCAAGGTGGGTCAGAATGACAAAGAATGAACGGATAATTACAAAAAGAGCAACACTTTTCAGGATAAAAGGAATGCGTCTTGGTTCAATTGCCGCAAGATAGGCTATAAAAATCCAAAATACGAATGGGCCGTAAACAAATATACCGTCGACGTTATAGACAGGCAAATTGCTTAGGACGATGTCGTTTACATAATTGCTGGCTCGTTCGGTAGCATATATTCCGGCACCATAATTTATTATCAAACTGACCAAAAACAAAAAACACCCAAAAGTCAAAGAATTTCTAAAGCTCCGATCGCCTAAATACCGATCAATTTTTTCTTTATAGCTTTTCATGTTATCTGAAGTCTTGGTATTTTTTGGTCGCAGGTTTTTTTCTTACAACCTCCGATGCAAAATTAACCATGTATTTTAATGCGGTATTCAAAAACCCTTGATTATAAAAGCGCCGTCCGGAGGTATGCATAGTATGTGTTATAGAAAATTTTACTTTTCCATGGTCTGACGCGCGTCTCGCTATGTTCGTATCTTCTCCATAAAAAGAGATTGATGTGTCGAAGCCGCCCATTTTATGCACCACTTCCTTTTTTATCGCAAAATTACCCCCAACCGTCATGTAGCCTATGACGAAGTAGCTGGGGAGCGCAATGAGGCGCCAATAAAGCCATACCAGTATTTTTTGCCAGGCGGGCACGTCGTAATAGATATAAGGTCCGCTAAGGCACGCTAAGTTTTCATCCTCTAGAAATTCGCGTTCGATGTTGTCGACCCAAGAGGGAGGCATTAATGTGTCTGCGTCGATAAAAGCAAGAATTTCCCCTTTTGATTCTATAAAGCCACGTTGTCTCGCGTGTGTGAGTCCTTTGTTTTGCTCTTTTACAATCCTGACTTCAGGAAAAGATGAGGCCGATTCGGCGGTTTTGTCTGTACTGGCGTTGTCCACAACTATAATTTCAAAAAGTTTACCGGCGGAGTTTAAGATTGCCGTCTCCAATGTCGGCAATATATGCTTTTCTTCATTGTGGGCCGGAATAATAAGGCTTATTTTAAGTTTAGACATAAATTTATTTCAGTGCACCATTATATATATCTTCCCAAATTTTTGCTATTTGAAGAGGGGCGAATTTTTTGACCTCTTTTGGACCGTTTTCAGACATTTTTTCGGATAAATTTTTGTCCTCCAAAATCGTAATAATGGCTTCCGCCAACTTCGTTTCGTTGTCCGGTTCTACGAGCAAGCCTGTTTCTTCGGAAATGTATTCAGGCAAAGCTCTTGCGTTGGCGCCGATTACGGGTAGTCCGCTCGCCATGGCTTGCATAAGGGAGAGACTTTGCGATTCCGCCTTGCTCATAATAACGAAAAGATCGCTTGCTTTATAGTATAACGGAAAATTAGCCTCATCCACAAAACCCGAAAATATAATCTTATCGCTAATATTTAACTCGCTTGCTATTTTTTTTAAGTCAGGCAGGGCACTTCCGTGCCCTGTGATAACAAGTCTTACGTCGGGTATTTTTTTGATGGCGATCGCGATAGCTTTGATAATCACATCAACTTTTTTTTCCGGGGCCAGTCTTCCGGTATAAAGAACTATTTTGCCGGACAAACCGATTTTTTTCTTCAGTTCCGCTTGTTCCTCGGAATTGCTTTTTGTAAATCGTCCAAGATCAATTGGATTCGGCACCCTAAGCGCATTTTTCTTGAATCCGAAAGATTTCATTTCTTCAATAAGGGACTGACAAGGTGCGGTAATTATCTTGCATCTGTTGTAGTACCATGAGAAATACCGAAGTGCCAGATTTGTGATACTTTTTGAATAAAAGGGTGAATACATCATAAATTCGCCAATCGGCGTGTGGTTGGTTCCGACAAGCGGAATTTTTAAGATTTTAGACGAAATTAGAGCTTCAATTCCTGTCCCGAATGGCGAGTTAGTGTATATGACATCCGGCTTAAATTTCATCATATCAAAAATACTTTTTCCAAACGGAATAACTATTCTGGATTGGCCTGTCGGTGAATTTGGCATTGCCACCGAAAAAAGTCTTTTGACAAAGATTTCCGTATCGCTGACGAATAGCAGTTCTCGAGGCAAGTTGGCTTTTTCGTAATCCTTTTTGGAATACCGCGGTGCAACAAACATGATTTTATGTCCTCTTTCTTCCAGAGCCTTTCCAAGAAGCGTTACTGAGTCTGTAATGCCGGAAAGTTCAGGATAAAAATTGTCTGAAAAAATGGCGATTTTCATGTTTTAGTTTGTTTGTTTCTCTTCTTCTTTTTCCATTTTCAAAACTTCTTTCTTTGCGCGTTTTGATATGAATACGTAAATAGAAACAATTATTATTACGAGGAGAGCTACAATCAAGCCAGCATTTTCTATGTAGCCGGCAGCTAAGTAGTAGGAGTGTCCCAAAAAGAATCCAAGAGAAAGAATTATGGAATATTGGCCGATACTCATAAGAAAGGAATAGAGAGCAAATTTTTTGAACGGCAATTTTACAAGACCTGCCGAGATAAGGAGGGGAGTACTAAGTCCGTAGGCCAGTTTGGAAGCCATCATGGTCTTTTTGCTGTGGACATTCCACAGTCTCTCAATTATGTAAAAGTTGTCGGAAACAATTTTTACTTTATTGCCATATTTTTCCAAAAAGTTTTTTTTATTTCCTAAGCGACCGATCCAGTAATATGCAACGTCAGGCACAAAGTCGCCTAAAATAAATATTATAAAAACTGGCACAATATGAAATATGCCGAGATACACCAGAAACCCCGATACTAGGGCTACCACTTGTCCTTCAAATGCCGCGAGAGGTATCAATATGATATACCCGTATGTTTGAAGCAGTGTCAATATTTGTTCCATACCGTTACTTTTTTAAATTTAGATTAAGAAAAGATTCTATCGAGCTTATTACTTGGCGTAAATTATTTAGAATGAGCAGGTGATTGGCATTTTTAAGTTTGATGAGGGTGCTATTTGGAAGTTTCTTTTGCGCTTCTTTTGAGTATATGAGAGATACTACTGTATCTTTTGTTCCATGAATTATCAATATTGGAGTCTTAATATCTTTTAGAACCGATTCTCCGCTAAAGTTGTACATTTGTCGGAGGCAATAGAGGTATATTCTAGGGGTCGTGTTCCAAATGTCGGACGCCATCCTCTTGAAGTGCCAAAAGCCGTAATGTTTGAATTTTGAATAGTCCAATTGGATTCCAGTCTTATTTTTAAATGGCAGGGCGGACGTAATTTTTGAATAAAATATTAGCGGCAAAATTGCAATTTTTGCCCACTTAACGTTTTTGACTGTAAAGACGGGAGTCAAAAAAATGGCAGAGGAAATCATTTCTTTGTGATGCCGCAAAAGGTGTAGCGCGATTAAAACTCCGAAAGAGTGGGCGACAACAACAAAATTTTTTAAGCCCAGCGTCTTGGAGAGAAGAAGTATATCATCAGCCTGATCTTCGAGTTCATAATCGCGGTAATCGGGCCACTTCTTTGATTTACCATGGCCTCTTAAATCGAAGCATACCGTGTTGCATTTGACCTTGAAAGCTTGTTCATATTTTTCCCAGGCCGAAGAACTTCCCGAAAGACCATGAATAAAAATGAGGGTAAGTTTTTCCTTGTCAATTCCGTTGGTCCGATAATATAGGCCGTTGGCCAAAAAAGACTCAGTCACCACTAAATAATAACATTTCGCCGCCCTTTTTAGGGTAGCAATGGTGCAGGGTGAAGCCAAAATATAGTAGAATGATTGGTACTACAAAGCATAATAACAGAAATTGAAAAAAATAATGAAGATCATATTGCTGTCTCCCTTGGTTATCGTCGTAATTAGTTTTCTGGTATTCAAAGTGTTTTGGCGACCGTCTAATGACAGAGATTGGGAGCTCGATCAAGCCCTGCTTCCTTTTGCGGAAATCGACGGTAGTTTGGTGAGCATTCACAACATCAGGAATTTTTCATACAACTCTACAACTGATTATACTGTTTCGTACTACGACAAAACTTACGATATTTCGAAGCTGAAAAACGTTTATTACATAGTTGAGCCGTTTTCGACTTTTGCCGGTTCCGCTCACACCTTTGTCAGTTTCGAATTCGAAGGAAACGATTTTTTGGCTATTTCGGTTGAGATAAGGAAAGAAAAAGGGGAGAAGTTTTCTGCCTGGAAAGGAATGTTTAATCAATATGAAATGATGTACGTTATTGCGGATGAGAGGGATGTAGTTAAATTGAGAACAAATTATAGGAAAGACAAAGTTTACATGTACCCAACGAAAGCGTCACTTGAGAAGAAAAAGGCTCTCTTTTTGGATATGGTCGGAAAGGCCAATCTACTTCGAGAACATCCGGAATTTTATAATACTCTTACGAATACCTGTACAACCAAAATTGTTTCTCATGTGAACAAAATTTCGCCAAAGCGTATACCTTTTAGCTACAAAGTACTTTTGCCAGGTTACTCCGACAGGCTGGCATACGATCTCGGTCTTTTAGATACCGAACTTTCATTTGAAGAGGCGCGAGACAAATTTTTGATCAATGAAAAAGCCGAGAAGTATGCAGCCGACAAAAATTTTCCCGTGCTGATACGCGGAGAGAATTAAGTCCACTTTTCTCGTTAGGAGTTCGAATGGCCGGAAATGAATTTTTTGTTGAGATTGATCGAAACGTACCCGAGTCCGATTATAACGAAACCCAATATAACGAGGGAAATCGGCCACCCGATTGAATCCGCAAAATATTCATTAGTGATATAGATAAAGTGAAAGACTAGAAATGTTGTGCTGACAACTAATATGCTCCTGCTTTTTTTGTATATCGCAAAGGCGATGCCGAGAATAGTGAGTACGAAGAACAGCAATTCCCATGCATCCGAATCGAATACTCTCGAAAAAGCGGCGCCAAAAAAAGCTATACTGCCCAAGAAATTGAGGAGTCCGACAAGAGCTTTTCCGGATGTGTTTTGAAACGCATGAGCGAGTAAAATATAACTTATGCCTACGGCCATTGTTAGGTAGGCATAAATATCACCATTTCTGTAAAACGGGGTATCTAGCATTGCCTCCGTAAGTAAATAGATGAAGGTTGTTCCATTTGCAATGGCAAAGAAGGTAAGAACAGCGTTTTTGTGAACAAGGTATAGTGCGAGATAAAAAAGAAACAACGCCCCGAAGGCTATCGTTGACGGCCACGCGCTCGCAAATTCGAACATTTCGTAAACGGTTACAACTGCACCGCCTGGAATAATGAGCCCGGCAATAATATGGAAAACATATCCGAGTTGTGCTTCGGGCTTTGAAATAAAAAAGTATGAGCCGATTCCCGCAAATACGAATCCCAAAATAAGTGTAACAAAAATGCGTCCGAATGAGCCGATATCCTCCCAGATTTGTGCCATAAGGAAAAAAATGCCAAGCACAACAACTGCTCCGCCCAGGATGTAGAGCATTTTTGTAAGCGAAAATCGAGAGGCCGGCTTTTGCTGTAAAACAGAGGGCGCAGTAGCATTTGAAATGGTATCTATTTTGATGCCAAATCTTTCCACTACAGTTTTGCGGTCAAGTGTTCCGTTTGCGATGCGTCTCGATAACTCCAAAAGTAGTTCTTCGTTTTGCATAGTTTTTTGGATATGAATAATTTATATAACCCAGCCTAAGAATTTGAAATTGCCCCCGTAGTAATAGTAGTTGTCGTTTTCGTTAATAAGGTCTAATTTTTTCTTGATTTTACCTTTTGTTAAATAGTAGCCGTGCTTTGAATTGGTGCCAAAGAAGGGGAAAAATTCTGCGCCGTACTCGTAGTCGTTGCTGACTGAAACGCCGTCAGGAGAAGTGATTAAACCTCTTAAGTTCAATTGTTTTGCCTCTTCTAGAGTTATTTCACTGCTTACATTTTTTTCAGTGTCATGAAGAAATACTCTGGCAGTGTAGTTTTCTTTATTGTCGGTTATTCCATCTTTGTCGGAGTCCGCTAGGGGGTCAACAGGGTACTCCACCAGTTTTCCGTTTTCTACTTTAAAAATGTTGTTGAAATAGTTTGCGCAATCGTACCTGTAGCTGTATCTATTGTCGTCACAAGTGGCGTAAATAAAATCGTATTTTGTAGAAAGAAAAATCGAAGGGATGTAGACGCTTAAAGCAATGCCTAATATTAATAATATAGGTATCAAAAAAGCCAAAAAAACGGCTGCGTTTTGTTTAATTTTTTCTATCATGATTATTTCATGATAGCAAATTGGACAATGAGAGGCAAAGAGTTATTGTGCCGGTTTTATGACTGAACCGTCTGTATTTGTTCTGTAAGTTTTCTCTTTGTTTGATACAGATACGGTGATTTCCCAGCCCGGTGTGATAACTTCAGCACACATTTCGCTGGCGACGCTCTGCCCCAAACACGCATCGGGCCAGTCTTTTTGAATTGCCGCGAGCACAACTATGTTATCCTCTTTTGTGTTAAATTCCTTTGCCACATAGGCTCGCAGTTTTTGGGCTACATCGTCTGGAAGAGGTATTCCAGCTTTAAGACTAGGAGCTTGTAGACTCGGTGCACTTTCCGATGCGTTTAATTGGAGCATCATTTGGGGCGGGGTTACCGGTGCTGTATCGTTTACGGTTTGCGGCGTGCGTGACATTAGGACAAGGATAAGGCCTGCGATAGCGCCAAGAGGGGTTAGTTTGTAAACCCAGTTCCAATATGGGGAGGGGTGGTTGAAGCCGGTTTTTTGCGCTTCGGACAATATTTTTGACCTTAGTTCACGTACAAAATTTTCATCTATAAGTACGTTAGGTTTAGAGTTAATCAATAGAGACACAATGGCCTTAAGGTCAGTCCCGCTTGCTTTCAAAGTGGGATCAATTTTGTACAGCTCTTCAATTATTTGGTCGGTGTTGTTTTCCATCTTTATTATTACGATCAATTACTAGAATAGTATCGGCTATCGAAAATTGGACATAAACAATAAGAAAAGTGCCACAGAACCGAATTTTAGCCGAATTTCTTTGACTGCTCGGGAGAATGCCATCTTTGCGCTATCTTCGGAGCCTCCGATAATTTCCGCGATTTCTTTGTAGGGCATTTCTTGCCAAACGCGCAAAATTACTATTTCCCTCTGCTTTGGCGACAAATAATTTAGATATTCACTGACTTTTTGGAGGTTGTCTTTGGCGTCTATCTTTTCTTCGATTCTCTCGTCTAAAGATAAATCGTAGGCGTCCTCAATGTCTGCGTGGTGTTTTCGAGAACGGTAGTGATCGATAATTGAGTTCAGGGCGATATTGTAAAGCCATGACGAAAAAATACCCTTGGTTTGATCGAAGGTATCTATTTTTTGGATAGCCTTAAAAAAAATATCGCTCACGAGGTCTTCTGTCGTATCCTTGTTCAAAACTTTGTAGTAAACATAACGGTATATTTTGTCAAAGTAGCGGTCATACAAAAGGCCAAAAGCGTCAGATTGGCCGCTCTTATATTTTTTTATCAGTAACAAATCTTCATCCATCGATATAAAATTATTCCGGGCTGTTGATAAAACGTTTGATTTAGAACGCAAATCAACTACCCCGCAGCAGAGCTGCGAGGTATGTCTCTACTCGAGACCTTGAAATAATAATAGAGTCCCTCGATGTA
>MHRK01000025.1 GCA_001820955.1 Candidatus Taylorbacteria bacterium RIFCSPHIGHO2_02_FULL_43_32b | reverse complement strand
TCAAATTCGTACCGTCGATCAAGAAAGAACTCTGGGGAGGTGAGTTTTGGACCGACGGCCACTACATAGCAACAATCAGCGGACGAGGTGACAAATTAAGTTATTCGATCTTTAGCATTTATAACGCCTTGCCCTCCAGGGCAGGGTAGTTTACGGAAGAAGTGTCGGGTGGCGCAGTCATTATTGATGTTAGAACTTGGGACGAGTACGCAAGTGGACATATATTTGAGCAAAAAATTAACGAACTGGATAAAACGAAAAATTATGCGCTGTATTGTCGCTCCGGGAATAGAAGCGCTAATGCAATGGCACTCATGAGTAAAATCGGGTTTGACGCTGTAGTAGATCTAAAAGGGGGCATTAAGGAATGGGTGGCGAACGGAAACACTCTTTCTTGCGAAGGTGCCACTTTGTGCCGCATCAATTAGCATTTATATAATTACGTAACGAATTGAATTGAAAAGCAAATTAGCAAAGGGAGCTCAAATGAGTTAGTATTATCTTTAATTAACAATAAGGAATAAATATGGCAAAAGAAGTTAAAGCTACGTCCGCCTTTATGAAGCCTCTTACTGTAGATGCTGATTTGGAAGCTGTAGTTGGGAAAGGTCCCATGCCGCGCTCGGAAGTTGTAAAGAAACTTTGGGTTTACATTAAGGCGAACAAGCTACAGGATGAAAAGAACAAAAGGAATATTAACGCTGACGCGAATTTGAAAAAGGTATTTGATGGAAAAGCAACCGTTAATATGTTTGAAATGACCAAGTTGGTCGCCAAACATCTCTCCTAGGCGTTTGTTATAGAAAAAAACCGGGCATTTGTCCGGTTTTTTTTGCATTCAAAAAATTATAATTAGGCAATAAATATAACGCCCACGCGTTAAGTAGGAAAAAGTCAATTTAGCGCTCAACCAAGCTCTATTTTGGAAAATGCGGAGCTATTATCCACACGCGCATTGACAATTTATCCGGGCATGGTATACTTAACAGCAAGAAATGAAGTCGAGTTTCTCAAAATATAATTACATTCAAAAATGATTGGAACAATAAAGACTCTTACACCGAAAGGATTCGGCTTTATCGCTCGCGAAGGCGAAGCTAAAGACCTTTTCTTTCACTCAAAGGAGTTGGTTGGCGTTACCTATGACGAATTGAAAGAAGGCGACAAAGTCTCTTTCGAGGTTGTACAGGGTGACAAGGGCCCAGCCGCTACCGGTGTACAGCGCGTTGCATAATATTGCATCACGCTAGAAAAACGCCCCGATTTATCGGGGCGTTTTTCGTGTCTGAATTTTTAAGGAGTTTTATAGACGATTGGCATAGGCGAGCGTGATATTCAGCCGTGATATAATGGAAATATTAAAAAGTTAAATCATGCCCATGATAAGTATTCAATTAATTTCCATCATACTCGAGGCCGTGATTGTTGTTGCGGCTCTTGCTATCGGTTTGAAAAAAGGAAGATTATATGGCTACGGTCTTTCACTCACCTTTGGTATTTACGTTTACTATGATTTGGTCAGGTACATGGAGTGGTCCAGTTCGAGCAGTCTTCTCTCTTATCTTTTTTTAACGGCGACAGTTTCGGCGCTGTTGTCTATTTGGTCTTTATATCATCATAGTTGAATCTTTGTCGTTAATCATTAATTTAACTTCACCACATAGTATAGGGGCTGTTTTTTGGTTTTTGCTCGATTGACTTATTAGATTCGGGTACTACTATTTAGTAGAACAGTTCGTTGGCAAAATGTTAAGGTCGCAGACAAAAAGAAAGGCTGATTTATGCCAGAAGGAAAAAACAGAGATGATTCGAGGTTGAAATGTCCTCCTTTTGGTCAAGACGAGGTGAAGGGGGATTCGGATAAATTTGAGTCGGACTCTGAAGAAATTGACAGCAATCGAAATTGGTCTATCGCGGGGTATACGGCTCTTATGGTATTGCTTGTCGTAGCAGTCGCGTTATTTATGATTGCAGACTATGCAAGACTGTGAGTTGCCGAGCAGTTATGAAAAAAGACTGCAAGTTTTTGGGTTTTGCAACAACAATAGATGCAATTTCGCCCCGCAAGTCTATCTTGCGGTTTTTATTGGAAGTGCCCTTGTGGTGCAACCTAAATTTCTTCCGCGGAGCGAATGAATCACCCCGCCCTAACGGGACGGGGTATCTTGATCAGTCAAAGAGCTTCGCTCTTTGACCCGCATCCAGTTCACCCTGGTTTTCAATATAACGTCTGATAATTTCTGTGGTAATGCCAACGGTTGAGACAAAATATCCATCCGACCAAATTCCATCCGTACCCCAGTAGTATTTTTTGAGTTCGGGAAACTTCTCTTTGATACCGCGGGAAGTGGTAATTTCAAGCAGTTTCCCGTAGAGGTATTTCCAGAGCTCGGTGGTGATGATAGCGCGTCGGTATTTGGTCGGATATACTATGTGGTAATCACACAGGTATACGCAATGACTATTCCTTCTATACTCAATTGGCTTGGTCACACCCTAATCCTAACACGGCGAGGTGAACTGAATGCGGGAACTCACTTCATCCCTCGGGCTTACGCCACGGGGAACTATTGTGGATTAGAATGGCTGGAGTATTCTGTTCTTCAATGGAGGTTGTCATTTCTAAAACTCAAAAAATTTTGTAGATATTTTTTAAAAGGTCACTAATTATTGACCTGGGTAGCAGAAGCTAATCCAACTTGCATGGAATTTAAAATATGTTAGTCTATGCGTCATGTTAAAGATTAGATTACAGCGCGTTGGGCGCAAAAATATCGCCACTTTCCGTGTGGTTTTGACCGAGTCGCAGAACAGCACAAAAAGCGGTAAATACTTGGAAGTGCTCGGTTCCTATGACCCTGTTCACAAGGTTAAAACCGTTGACGTGGAACGAGTCAAATATTGGATTTCAAAAGGTGCTCAGCCATCCGAGACTCTTCACAATTTCTTCGTGGATCAAAAAATCGTTGCCGGAAAGAAGGTTAACGTTTTGCCAACCAAAAAAGCTACTCTTAAAAGAAAGGATGCTAAGGCCGCGGGGGACAAAAAAGCTACTGCGCCGGCCGCCGCTCCCACACAGCCTGCTACACCGGCCGCCTAATGAGGAAAAATTAAAATCGGGAAAATATAAAAAAGCCGCATATCTGTGCGGCTTTTGTTTAAGGTGAACGTACCGTGGCTTTCGCTCTTTGTGCGGGGCTTTTTAGGAAATACGGACCTCCTTGAATTGCCTGATGGGTCGGAGTTTGAGAGCTTCTTCGACGCTAATGCTTTTTGTGTCCCCGACAAATTTTACGCCTGGAATTTTTTGAAACCTCCAAATCCAGTTCAGAATGTCCGTGTCAAACTCATCAAATGTTTTCATGTGGAATTTGATGATACGAACGCCGGTATTGATGCCGTGTTCGGTGCGTCTGTACAAAAGTTTGACTCTGCAAATTTTGTCGTAACTTGGGTCGTCGGGAAGGGCGGGCTGTTCGATAACCTCCGGGTCCCATACGTGATTTCCTCGAACATAACCTGCCATAGTAAGCATTAGGTCGTTAACCTTTTCCTCGTGCACCGTTTGCTCAAAGTAGCCCGAGAGGACACGTTGGGTGGGTTCGGCAGGCGCGGGCTTCAGTGCCAGAAGGGGCGAAGCCAGCGTTTCAGCGACTGTGTTGCGCATCGAATCGTTATCAGGCAAAAATGCCACGTTTACGTTGACTTGAATGACTGTTTTCATAATTTGTAGTTGAACAGACTGACCGAAAGATACACCGAATTTCCGTTAAGTCAAATTGATTTTGACCGGTCTAAAGAAATGTACAGTCATAGCCGCATGCCATTGATTGTTCATGTTTGCCGTGATACACTCAAATAAAGCAGTATAGGAATTGCGGTCGAAACTGCGGATTATAAACAGAATGACAAAACGATGGAATCAGACGTTGCATTTCTAGAATACGTCATCAAAGGTCTTGTCGACAGTCCGAACGATGTAAAAATCGTCAGAACTGTAGATGAGATGGGAGTGCTTCTCACTCTTTCCGTTAATCCTGCCGACATGGGCAAGGTTATTGGAAGAATGGGTAACACGGCCAAAGCCATCCGAACTCTTCTTCGAGTCGTGGGTATGAAGAACAATGCTCGCGTAAACTTGAAGATCAACGAGCCGGAAGGCGGAATGCCAAAGCCCAGAACAGACAAGACTGTTGACGAATCTCTTGAGGATCTCAAAATTTAACTAGCGTTTAGCGTGGATCGTTAAGCGTTTAGCAAACAAAAACCGCCTTACGGCGGTTTTTGTTTGCTTCATTACGCAGTACATTGACAATATATTAAATTAAGGCTATTCTATGTTTAGAGGCTCAGTTAGTCAAAAACAAAAAAACGGAGAACATTATGGCGGACAAAAATTATTCTGACGAAGAGAGGTTCATTGAAAGAAACATTACTCTAGTTCGCGTGGTTGCTGATCAGCTTGATGAGTGTTGGAGGCCAGCAATTGAAGCTTGGCGGGACTGCAGGATGCTCTGCCCGGAGGAGAAATTCATTGAACTTGTTGTGCGTCCAATTGAATCCTGGGGTGGCGCAAAACCTCTTCTACCCAGTGAATTTCTCGACCAATTTGTTCTGGGCGCGCCTAAGTCTTTTATGCCAATGAAAGATGCTCAGCAGTTTGGTCATCAGCTCACGACTGAATTTGAATGCTTGGATACAAAGGCGGTTAAGGATCAGCTTGTGCGTTTGTACATTGCTTATCTACAGCGTTTCACTCAGCAAGTTCTTTCGTCGGCAGACCGCAAGGCGCTGTTGTCACTCATCAAGCTCTATCTTAATGAGCTGTCCGAGACAGAGAAAAAAGTATTCGTCTCGCATATGGGTTTCGAAGATCTGATTGAATGTTCAGGGTCGGCAATCGATTTGCCATCTGATACGGCGACAAGAGAGGTTTTGGTTACGGCTATTGGAAAGATTTTGGTTCAATCCGACGACTCTAAACATGTTGTTACCAACTTTCTTTCTTATTACAACGCAGAGAGCCTTCGGGGTCTCCTAAAGGCCAATGCCGAGATCATGACAAACTCAACGATCGCTTCTTTTGCTAAACATTGCGCTGAAAAGTTTGGTGTTTCGGCCGAAAAATTGGTCGAAGAGTTTCTGGATAAACCCATGACAGTATGGGAAGGGGTGTATCTCATGCAACTCCAAAAATATTTGGAAATTGCAGACCCGCAATCACTGACGGAAGTAACGGAGCAATTGCACCAATGACTAGTTGAACCGTGGACGAGATGTCTGCGGTTTTTTGATATTTCAGATATTTTATTGTATTGTGATGTCTATGCGTTTCCACGTAATAACTTTGTTTCCGCATTCATTTGATTCGTATCTTGGCGAGTCGATTTTGAGGCGTGCGATAGAGGATGGCAAAATAAAAGTTTTGTTTTACAATCCGCGCGATTTTACCAAGGATAAGCACAAGAGAATAGACCGGGCGCCGTATGGCGGTGGGCCGGGCATGGTTATTCAGGCAGAGCCGGTAATTAAGGCGATTGAATCGGCGGTAAAAGCGTCGCATAGGCTTATTCGTACGAATAAGCGAATAATGTCAAAAATTTTGACTAAGTCTAAAGTTGGTCGTCACGAGCCGAGGATAATTTGGCTTACACCGTCCGGAAAACAGTTTGATACGGCTTATGCAAAGAATGCGGCAAAAAAATATTCGGATATCATTTTTGTTTGCGGACGCTATGAAGGCATTGATGCCCGAGTTAAAAAGGCGTTTAAAGTTGAGGAGGTTTCCGCTGGTCCTTTTGTGACGACGGGAGGTGAGTTGCCGGCCATGATTATGATCGACTCAATTTCAAGGCAGATTGAGGGGGTTTTGGGCGATATCAATTCGCTTGAGGAGAGTCGCATCGCAAGCCCTGATGTGTTTACTCGTCCGGATTCCTTCAAATACAAAAGCAAAAAATATAATGTACCAAAGGTATTACTTTCCGGTCATCATCAGAAAATCGAGAAATGGCGCGCCGATAATAGATTGAATTAGTTAAGGTTAACACCATTAGGACAGCCGGACTATTGTACAATAGTCCGGCTGTTTTAAATCAAGCTTAAATATAGGTAGCTTAAGATTTTTTGATAACTACGATTGTGCATTTTGCCACAAGTGCGGCAATTGTGCCGACGACTGCCAACGCAGGTGCGATCAGAGCTCCGACTGCACCAAGAATTACCGGGATTTCGACAATCGTATCTCCTTTTTCATTCTTTATGATAATGCGCCTCGCGTTACCTTCCTTTATTATGGCTTTTACTTTCGCCAAAAGTTCTTCGCCACTTACTTTAAATTCTTCCTTCGGTGCCTCATTGTTCTCTTTTTCGTCTTCCATTTTTTTAAAAAATATTAACTAATATATAAATATTACTAATCATCAGAATGCCTACGAATATATTTAATACGCGAATCAGTATTCATTAGTCTACCTGTGTGTACCTGCTTGCGCGTACACGCAGGCAAGCACGCAGACAGGTTAAGATTCGTATATTTGTACAGCTATTGTATTTCGTATACTACATCTTTTCTCTCAACTACGACTTTCCATTTATTGATTTTGGCGATTCTATACAGAGCGGCGTTCGGATTAAAACAAATCGGATTTTCAACCATTTCGAGCATTGAAATATCGCTTTCTGTATCGCCGACTGCGTAAGAATCTCGAAGAGTAAGCCCCTCCTTGTTTATCGCGCGTTTTACAATATTGGCCTTGTTCGATATCAAATGAACGTCAGATACTTCTCCTGTGAATTGGTCTGATGGTCCAAGCTCGTAAAATCGTCCATAAATTTTATCAAATCCCATTTTTTTGCAAAAGCTGTCGAGTATTCCTTTTGGTGATTGAGAGATTGCGACCAAGAAATATCCACGTTTTTTCAAGCTCTTTACCAAGTCTCTCGTGTAGCGGTAAACTTTGTTCATATTTTTTTCCGCGACCTCATCGCTTAGTCTCTTGAAATCTGCAAACGGTACGCCTTTTATGTTTGCCATAAAAACTTTTACCATGGCACCGAGGTAGGCTTCATAACTGCCTTTCCGGTCAAGCCATTGCTTGTATTCTCTTTGATAGCCGTTTTTTGCCTTGTCGGGGAAAACCCCGGCCGCAATCATTGCCTCAATCAACTCTATAAACAAACTGGAACGAAAGATTGTGCCATCAACATCCAAAAACGCCGCTTTTTTCATATTATGAATAATAATACAATTATTTCCTAACCGAAAATCAGAGAAAATAATGGCCGATGTGTCAATTGTGTTCATATAGATGAAGCATAAAATAAGGTGATGAAGTTCGTGCCTTTGGTTGCTTCAGGATTACTACTTATTTTGGGATTGTTAACAGACTTGACGTGTAAATCGGACTCGACCTGCTTTGTCGATAGTATAGGTCAACCGTTGTTTATTTTTGGTTTAGGTTTGTTGATCGTTGGAGTGTTTAATTTGGTAATTTTTTCGGGTGCGACCAAGACCGTTAACGTTTTTTCCTTAATTTTTTTATCGATTGCTGTCATCGTTGTGTTAATGACTGAAGTGGAGTGTAGATCAATGCTATGTGTCGATCGGGAACTAATGACATTGTGGTTGAGCGGAATATACACTGCAATCGGTATTGGAATTGTTGTTTACAAGAAAATTAAGGAAAGGAGGGCTGGATCAGTTGTCGCAAAATAATTCATATCGGAATCTGAATGAATAAGCGGTTTTAACTGCGCACGTCTTCATCGTTTTCATAATCATTATATGGTTCGAATAACGGGTGAGGGGATTATAAAGAGGGGAGATGGAAAGTACGAAAGCTTCCTTTAACAAATTAATTAATTTAATTGAACAGTACGGGGGAAAAGGCGTGCTGTCCAAAGACGAGTCTTTGTGGTTAATAGGCGTAGTTAGCAATATTAAATTACAAATATAAGTAAAAATTCATGAAAAACAAACCCGCGGTTACTTTGTCGGTCCTAATATTCATTGTCTTGCTGGGCATTTTGTCAACGGGTTTGGGGGTGCAATGTTCCTCTGGAATTGGAGGTGACAGAGTCACAGATATTGCCTGCTACGAATTTATCGAGCAAGTGGTGCAACCGTTATTACTAAGTTTTATCACTTTTTTTGTTGTCTCACTAGTTCTTGTTTTCCTCCGTCGAGAGGTTTTTTTCACATGGGCCAAGTTTGCCGTTCCTGCCTTCATAATTATGGTCGGCATAATGTTGTACACATACAACAATACTCCTGATGTTGGCGGTTGGGTGGATTGGGGTTCCGATGATCAATTTGCTACTTTGACG
>MHRK01000024.1 GCA_001820955.1 Candidatus Taylorbacteria bacterium RIFCSPHIGHO2_02_FULL_43_32b | reverse complement strand
GCATATCGAGATATGTCGAGGAATTTTCGGGAAGCCGCAGCCAAAAATTTCCGGGGCTTGGTGTTCATAGGTTAATTGGAGATGGTATCACATTTTAATTTTTGTGATTTATGATAGTTGCAACCGAGTTTTGATATAGAATTTTATCGTAAATCTCGTGACCTGTTCACATATTCACACAATCATGCAAAACGAAGCTAGCGATACGAGGCCCGTCAAAACGTGTCTAGAATTTCCCTCAAAATCCTAGCGCGAACTTGCAAAGGGTTGTAGGGGATGATTAGTTGGGAATGCCAAACTCAATTCCCCTTTTGTGTTGCACCTTTTATTTGAATGCTAGTTATCACCACAGGTTCGACGGGGATATCATTTGCATCTACCGCAACCGCACCAATTTTATCAACAACATCCATGCCGGAAATTACTTTACCAAACGGAGTATGTTTCCCATCAAGCCACGGGGTCTGTGCCGCCGTTATAATGAAAAATTGGCTTCCATTTGTGTTTGGACCAGAATTCGCCATAGCCAAAACGCCACGAACCAACATTTCATCATTGATTTCATCCTCAAATGCATAGCCCGGTCCACCCCTACCGTAAAGCTCTTTTTGATCACCTTTTGAATTGGGATCACCGCCCTGAATCATAAAATCCCTAATAACCCGATGAAACTTTGTTTGGTCGTAAAAATCACTCTCTATAAGCTTAATAAAATTAGCAACAGTCTTCGGCGCCTTGTTGTTAAAAAGTTCAATCGTTATTGCACCCAAATTTGTCTCAATTACCACTTCACTTTTAGATTGCGGCATTGTATTTGTTGTTGTTAATAATGTAGAACTCTGATTAGTAGCTTGCGCCTCTATTTCCTCTTCGCCATTGTTAAAAACGGCAAAAAATACAACTGCGGCTATTATTATGCCCGCTACTATTAGAATCTCTTTTTTTGCTGGCCATTCTGTATTCATGTTTATTTTTATTATTCCCGGGTCGCTTACAATATCACACGTTAAAAGACATGGAAACAAACCCCGGACAAAATATTACTTGTAAAATTTCTTAATAAACGACTTTATGCTGGCGCCTCCTCGCCTAAGCAAGGAACGCTTTTTACCCTTAAAAGAACGTAAGGATTTTACTATCTCATCCCTCATATCATCAATGGCACTGTAAAGATCACCCGTTTCGGAAACGGCGCGAAAGTGTTCTCCCTCGTAAGTAAGATTAATCTCAGCCATAAAAATATCTCCGGACTGATGGTGCTCAGTTGTTCTGGCTAATTCGGTTTCAATCAAAAGCGTAGAGTTATTAAGATCAATAATTTTACCTATGGCCTCAACTCTCTTTTCGAGATATTCCTGAATATCCGGGGTCAAGGTAATATTTGTGGCTTTTGTGTTTAGACGCATGAATTTGATTAATAATTAATTTTCCTAATATTGTATTTCAATTACCTTAGACGGTGAATGTTCACCTGTCACTATTCGCATTTTTTTGGGCGAGGGATCAAGAGCTCCAAAAAGAACTTTCAACAGCCGTTTATTGGCAAGCCCTTGTTTTGCCGGCTCCCGTAAAAAAATTTTAAATGAGTTTTCACCGTCCCTCATAATTTCTTCTTTGGCCGAATCAGGAAAAACACGGACTTTTATATGAACTTTGACACCGGTGAGATTTTGGGGCGGTTTTTTGTCCAAATGCGCAGATTTCATGTTAATTTCTCATGTACTACTTGAAACGCTTCAAAACTAATTTAATGACTTTTATTATAAAGGCATTCACTTATTTCCTAAAACACGGCGCCACGGAATCGAACAAGCCCTCTTTTTTAAGCTTTCCTGTAATTATATTTGCAACAGCATTTAAAACTGGCAAAGATTCTATTCTCTCCGTTAATCTTTCCGCCAAAATGGGAGCGGATATATACCCCTCACCTTTTTCCTCAACAACCTGCCCTTTTGCAATCATCAAACCCATATTTCTGTGGCGAGAAGTTTCGCTAAATCCAGAAGCGACAACGTCCCCAAGACCTGCCAATCGGATGGCCAATTTGTTATCTTTGCTAACACCAGACATGGTCAAAATCTCATCCATTTCGGCTGTCACTGCTACAGTTAAAGCACCCATAAAATTATTACCGAAATTCAAACCCTCGGCCACTCCAAAAGCAATTGCATAAATATTTTTTAACACACCGCAGAGAGCAACAGCTGAAGGATCAGCAAGTGAAATTGAACTTATTGATATTTTTTGAAGTACGTCCCGAACGGCCGGCAAAACATCCTCTTTTTCTGTGCCTAAAACCGCGAACGATGCTTTTCCGTTTTGAATATCCGCGGATAAAAGCGGCCCGCCAGCTATTACAAAATTATTATTTAAGAGAATGCCGCTTAAAATTTCAGCCGAATTTTGGCCTGACAAATTTAAACCCTTCGAAAAAGATACTGCCGTTACTTTATTTTCAAATTTTACCAACTGCTTTGCCGTATTTTCCAAAGCATGTGTTGGTATACATAAAAAAACGATGTCCGGCTCCTGATAAAGTGCGTCCTCTAACGACTTTTTAGTCGACTTCTTACTCGCGTCGACGTCAAAAGAATCAGCCTCTATGCCATTTTTACTAAATGCCTCAATAATTGACCCGCCGAGACCTCCTAGGCCAACAATTAAGAGCTTGTTGTCGATCTCATTACCCGCATTAGACATACGAAACTATCTCAATGTGACTTTTTTACCTTGCTTGCGGCGATGCTTTTTCTTTGCCTGCTTTATTTTTTTGTTCATGCGTTTATTGCGCTAATACTAATTTATACAAAATTCCAAACCTATAATCACACGATTATCACAAAAAAAACAGGTATTGTAAATGGCCGTGGGCCACACGAATTTTTAAAATTTAAGCTTATACAAAATTATCAAGATAAATTTTAATTTTTTAGTGCTGACTCATTGAATATAAGGCAAAAAAACAAGCAAAACCAAATCATTACCAAACGCTACAGCCATACACACTTGAAATTCCATAACTAAAAATTGCCGGCCTACCCGGCAATTTTTAGTTTCTGCTATTTCAAAATGTAACTTTGTCCACCATTTGCAACCAAATAGGTAAATGTCTGCGTATCAGACGGAGTTTATCAATATACGAACCTAAATAAAGATCCTTGAGCATTTTGTTTGCATCCCCTGAACCAGGATATGCGTCATGATCCAAATAATAAATTTCGAGGGCATTTCGTATTTCATGCTCACTTAAAATGCGCGCCGCTTCATTGGCACTCGCCAATATAGAATCCGTATCGAGCAAAAATGAGCCGATAGTAATTACAGTTCCCACCAAAGCCGGAATTATCAGTTTTAGGAATTCATAGTGGGTGTAATTATAGCACATATAGGCACTTATTGTCAATCGGTAATTTACGGCTCTACTGCAACATATTATACATTCCGCTACAAATTGGGTCCAAAATCGTAGGAGGCTGGTATGGCACTTGGAGTGTTTGTTCTACTCCCATAAACGATTACAATTTCTTGGTATGGCGCGAGCACGATCAAGTCAGGATCGATTTTGCTTTCTTCGCCGTTTACATAAACTTTCAAACTGTTATCCGGACCTGCACAATATGCGCCGATGCAGTCCTTGTTAAATCGTACACCCCAAACTCCAAAAAACTGGCCGAGTGTGAAGTCTTCAACGGTCGGAGATTCGACATGAATAACACCCGATAAATCATGTGTATGAATGGGAGAAATAAATCCTTCCTCTTTGTTTATGCCGATATCGGAAGGCACATCAATTTTTTCCCCATTTATATATATGTCGAGATGCTGATGTGTATGGAGAACCGTTCCCTCTTCTGTGAGAGCGGGCAAACTTAAATCTTGAAGCCTCTTTTTTAACGATTTCGCTTCGGCCTCCCACGGGTAGTATCCCTCGTTTAGTACGCCGAGTTCAACCATGCCGAGAGATGCATCGAGTCCCTTGGGTTTATTTTCTCCGATCTGCCCCATCGCCAGTACGAAAAAAACAACGCCTACTACTGATAACAATAAAAATACGGCTGGTTTGTTTGATTGCATAACGAATTAAATATTGAGTAATTTTACAAACGTGTTAAAAAATCTAATCTTTCGCAAAAATGTCCCGAATTTTACTTCTACTCCCTTACCTTAATGCCTTTAAGGGAAAAATATAGGTAAGTAGCAAATCTGGAAGGCGTACGCTGATAAATTTTTTACTTTTTTTAATTGGACGACAAGCACAGTCGAACTTATCCCCCTATATGTTTTACATATAACCTTCCCGGGCTTATAATTTAAACACTTTTAGATACTTACCTCAAGCACATGAACAAAAAAGCAATCTATTTCAGGTATATCCTTATTTCAACCCTTTTCATAATTCTGGTGTCGTTAAACTATTTCCACGAAGAAATAATGTCTTTTGTGCCATTTTTTCCCAATTTTTTGCTTCCAATTTTTTCGATCATAGTCGTAATTGTCACAGCATACTTATTGTTGCAAAAAGAACTGGATGTCGACAATTTGAAATATCAATTTTTAACCATTGCAACGCATAAATTCAGAACGCCACTTACGGCAATTAAGTGGATCACGAGTTCATTGACTAAAGAAGTAACGCACGAGGAGAAAGCCAACTTTCTTCGACAAATCGATGTGTCCGTAAACAGACTTATGGAAGTAGTGGATATCCTAACAGGCCTTGCGCGTTTCGATCACAGAATGGAATATGCTTACGAAACAACTTGGATTAGGCAAATGATCGACGTGTCTTTGGACAAATATGTGCCTGAATACAAAGAAAAAAATATAAGCTTTTCAATAACAGCTGATCCGGAAATTCCTCTCGTTATCATTGACAAGAGGAAAATTCAATTCGTCATTGATGCACTTTTCGAAAATGCTATCCGATACTCTCCGCCGGGAGGTCAAATAGAGATATCCTTGCGCAGAAAGGACCAGTACGTTGTATTTAGCATAAAAGATCACGGCATCGGTATCGGAAGAAACGAAATATCCAATCTATTTAAACGCTACTGGCGCAGTAATGAGTCTAAGGCGGCATTTCCCGATGGCATGGGATTATCTCTTGCCATGGTTAAAGAAATCATTAAAAGACACCACGGAAATATTTGGGCTGAATCCAAGGGGAAAGGAGCGGGCACCACATTTTTCATAAAATTTCCAATTGCTCACACAAAAATGAAGCGAGTGACGCTCAACAAAGTTCAGGGACTATAATTATTCCCCTTCTCACCCATAAGATGTCCGGCCGGTTAGACCAGCCCAAAATAATGGACTGGTTGAAAATGTTACTACTTTACTTCCTTTAGCCAATTCAATTCAAAACCACCTCCCTCTCCGGGAAAAAGCACGTCCTCCAACCCATCGTCATAAACTACCTGAGCGCTATTTTCTACCTGAATTTGATACGCAGTTACTTCTCTCAAACTGATGGTGTTAGCCAACTTAATCAGACCGTGACCTGCAAACAACACTATATCACCACTAAGAGTATTGCCCATCCTTATAGCCTCAATTGTTCCACCATTTTCAGCACTTCTGTTTTGAGATATCATGAAAACATAGGAGGAATCGCTACCAGACCCGCTAAAGGTACCGTTTAGCGAAAGATCAATAATGCCACCAAATTCCTCATTTCCTTCATGATCGGCTATAATTTGGGCACTACCTGCGCCTAATGAAGGATGAACGCTTATCTTCGTGAAAGTGTCAGCTTTGACATCACCATTAACCCAAACAGGCCCGGCCAAGTACACGGTCTCCCCCTTGACGTGCAAGTCACAATCGATTTTAACCGGACCGATAGTAGTAGTCACAGGTATTTCATGATAAGTCTTCCCGGCATCGCAAGGAATCGTTCCGCCCGCTGCTGCTATGTCTTTCCAAGCTTCAACCATTCCGTCAGTAATAGGTAAACTCACAGGTGGCTGGTCAGTCAAACCTAAATTTTGAGTTGTCGACCCATCTACATCGGTGGCAACGTCGATACTAGTCCTGTAATATGCATCTCCATGAATCTCAGAATTTAAAATTTTATCAGCATAAACATCTTTATCGGCTTCTACATTCTCAACTTTATTAGCATATACTGATTCCGTAGCATGAACATTATAAATATACCCGTAGGTTGGCACAGTGGTATCTGAAGAAGATACCGCACTTCCGTAAATATAATTCCCAAATCCAATGATTGGACCATTAGCGTAAATATTACCGTGAATTGCCGCCTGTGTGCTACCATTTTTAAATTTTATACCCCCCCTCCCGCTCTGCAATCCAAAACTAAACTGTACTCCTGTCCCTATCACAATTCTATACTTAAGAGTTCGAACAAGCCCTTCGACATGCCCACTTCCGCTAACAAATTTTTCCTGACCGACAGTTTCTACCGTCGAAGATCCGACGTTTGATCCGATTGTAATTGTAATCTTTTCCGGCACATCCATATTATTTGCCAAACGATAAACATAATCTTCCGCGGCCGCCCTCGCCACATATAAGCTTTGCTCAGAAGACAAAAGATTGTGCGTCTGACCAAGCTGTTTTAAAGCAGGCTCCGCGAGCACAAGCATGATGAGCGTCGAAACCGCGGAAAAGAAAAGCGCCACCATCACGATTGTCTGACCTTTTTGTCTATCGCCTTTTTTAAAAAATGTACTCATATTTAATAAGAACCACCCAAAATTATCGTACCGTAATACTTGTCGCTTCTTTGCATGTTGACACCATTGGCCTCTAGCGTCATTTCAATTTTTATGGCCTGTGACCTCCCTGTATTGATAGGTCTAAAAACAAGATTGGCCACCGTTACCAGAGAACCGCTAAGTGCTCCAATCTCTGTAAGAGAGCCTGCCGAGGGCCCCCTAGAAAGCACTAACGCACCGTTTACAACACTGAATTTCGTCACCTGTTCGGAACCGGCAGAATCTTCTCCTTCGAGCACCAAAGTTCCCAAAACCCCGGTAGCGGTACTAAGAACACTATTAATAAAATCAATTCTCTCCGCGTTTCTAATTTCCCTTTGCATTCTATCCATCGTAACCATCGCTGAATTGGCAAGTTCCGACGAATATTTCATTTCCTGATAGGCCGTACGAATTGTAAAAAATGTACTTACAACAGTAATGAGAAGAATTATCATCACAACAACATAAAAAATCACCTCAACAATACTCATTCCTCGGCACAGCGAATTTCTTTTGGTATATTGCTTACTCATTGAATATGTTAAAAAGATAAATCGCGGCTGATTTGGTCGTTGTACCTGAGTTCGTCGCCCAACCCACGTACACGGTTGCCATATTAGTATCCGGATCATTACTGCCCGAAACTGCTATATTGTCGTTGGCATCCCTATTAACCGGGGAAAAAATAACGTATCGATCATATTTCCCGTCAATTTGATAGGGTGTAGTGTTGAGCGTCCAAAGATTATTTCCACTATCCCAAGAAAAGTAATATTTGGTCACGCCGTCAGCTTTACCTTCAACGTAAGTGCTCCAGCCGAGATCTCTTTGCAGAAAAACTCCCTCAACTCCCTCATTCAATATGTAACTAGACTGAATATTCGAAAGATTATTCTGCCAAGACTTTATATAGAGATTGAAAGTTGTCATCGAGCCGACGACAGTCAAGCCGATAATCGCCACCCCGATTATAGCTTCTATCAAACTGGTACCTTTATTAAAAATTTTTCCTCGTTTCATTTTATGGAGAAACAAGAGACGCAAACCCTGTTTTAGAAATTGTAATTGTTTTTATTTTTGTCGCATCAGATACTTGCGCGGCGACTATTGTGCCAGTCCTTGAAGCTTCTCCCGTTAGTCTCTCAAAAACAATGTCACTTCCTGACGGACTTAAATTTATTGAAGATATTATAGCATACGCGCCAAGCGCAGACACTTGATTTGAAGCGGCACCGGCAACATATGTGTCACCTTTAAACAAAACGACTTGTGTTGCTTCCAAATGAACGCCGTACACCGATGAATCTTTAGACGAAATAGTAAGCGACCTCGCCTCTTCAAGTCTAAATTTGACGGTATTTGCGGCTTTATTAAGGGCCTCTGTGTTTCGTATGTTATTAAAAAAAACATAAGTACCCATACTGCCAGCCAATATAAAAGTCGAGATAGCCATAACCACAAGCACCTCGACCAGAGTCAAACCGCTCAAAACTTTTGATCGACGGTCGGAGTAAAAAATCATGTGAGTAGTATACCAAAATCAACACGCAAGATAAAATTTGTCCCGTCCTATCCCCGCCCTAAAGGAGCGGGAAAAGCTTATCGATGCCTGTATGAGAAAGCGAACTTACTAAATTTGTGGAGAATCTCTTCGGATGAGACCAACTAGTACCAAGAGTATTAATGCCCCGACGACAGATGTCAGAATTGAAGCGAGAGTTCCGCTTTCTTCAAAACCAAACCAATTCAACACAAAACCACCTATTAAAGCGCCGATGACTCCAACCACGATATTTCCTAAAATCCCGAAACCTCTATCATGCATTATCATGCCAGCTATCCACCCTGCGATAAGACCAATTATCAAAAAATAGAATCAACTACCCCGCAGCAGAGCTGCGAGGTATGTCTCTACTCGAGACCTTGAAATAATAATAGAGTCCCTCGATGTATCTGTTTGTAACTT
>MHRK01000023.1 GCA_001820955.1 Candidatus Taylorbacteria bacterium RIFCSPHIGHO2_02_FULL_43_32b | reverse complement strand
GAATTGAGATTCATAATGAGTCCGACAGACACATTATGGCTCACCTCAAGGGGTTTTTCATTTTCGAGAGAATTTTAATGGGACACTAGTGCAATGACCCTCAAAAATTTGCAAAAATGTTAAGCCGTGCTATTATGCTGGTTCCGAATCACTCCCGTATTCATTCGTTAAGTTAATTCGTCAAGATTCGTATTTATTCGTAGATTTGCACTTTTTATGAAGAAGGACATACATCCAAAATATTTCCCGAATGCCAAGGTTACCTGCGCTTGTGGTAATTCTTTTACCGTGGGTTCGACCAGTGAAAAGATTGAAGTGGAAATCTGCAGCAATTGTCATCCTTTCTATACCGGTGCAGACAAACTTCTTGATACCGCAGGAAGGGTCAATAGATTCAAATCTAGAGTTGCCAAAACCGCAACAGCGAAGGCCAAAAAGACTGCACAGGCTTAACTTTAATTATCAAAAAACCGCCACTTTTTTTGCGCGGTTTTTTGCTGAATCAAAAAATGATAAAGTTGTAATTTTTGTCAAATCCACTAACATATAAGTTCATGGATCCGGTAGTAGATTTTCAGGTGATAAAATCTATGGCCGGGCTGCCATCTTTAGTTTTTAGCATCGAATTTTATATTTATAGATTAACTTTGGATTGTCTGTTTTCACAGACGACCTGAAAATTCACTACCGGATGGAAAACTTGGAAGAATTGAAAAAGAACCCTAAAACTGCTTATTTGGCTTCTCGTTATGAGGAATTGGCTAAGGAAGAAGCGGAGGTTTTGGCTATGGCAGGAGAAGACGAGGCTTTAAGGGGAATGGCAGATGAGGATGCGAAAAGAATTGCTGAGGAAAAGAAAGCTATTGCTGATCAGATTGGGGTTATTTTGAAAGGTGAGGAAGAGGAAGAAGATTTTCCGAATGAATTGGTTTTGGAAATCAGAGCCGGTGCCGGTGGTGATGAGGCGGCCATTTTTGCTCAGGATTTGGCTCTTATGTATCAGAGATATTCGGATAGAGAGGGTTGGCAATTTTTAAAGATTTCGGATTCCCAATCGGATTTGGGCGGTTACAAAGAGGCAATTTTTGAAATTCGAGGCAAAGATGTTTACCGAAAACTCCGTTTTGAAACCGGAGTTCACAGAGTGCAAAGAGTTCCGCTAACCGAAAAATCAGGCCGAGTGCATACTTCCACCGCCTCGGTTGCGATAATGCCCATAAGAAAGAAAGTTAAGTTTGAAATTAACCCGGCCGATATCGAAATGGAGTTTACGCGCTCCGGAGGAAAGGGCGGCCAGAACGTTAATAAGGTTGAGACAGCGGTCAGGCTTGTACATAAGCCGAGCGGTCTTTTTGTACGGTCTAGCAGTCAGCGCAGTCAGAATGCAAACCGAGAGAAGGCTATGGAAATTCTTATGGCTAAACTCCAGTTGATGAAAGAGGAAGAAGAGGCGAAAAAGTTTACTTCCCACCGTAAAAATCAGATTGGAAGCGGTGATCGTTCGGAAAAAATTCGCACTTACAACGTACTTCAGGACCGAGTTACGGACCATAGAGTGAGGGAATCTTGGCATAACCTCCAGAGTATTTTTGAAGGCAAAATAGACGATATTATCAATGTTTTAGAGGAAAAATCTGCAAGTGGCGAGGTTGGATCAGTTGAAGAGGTTCTGGACTAAGCCCAAAATGATACCGGGGAGGACAGGCTTGCGCTCCGGCTTTATTTTTGGTAGTCTACTACTTGTTGGCCTGGTGGCCGGTATTTTTTTCTAATAACCACTAAAAAATGGCAGAAGAAACAAAAATTGCAGAAACGAACACAGACCCGGTGATTCTTAAAATGTTTGAGGCCGGAGCGCATTTCGGCTATTCGAGAGGTAAGCGCCATCCTTCCATGGCGGGGGTTATGTTTGGCATTAAGAATCGCGTTGAGCTTTTTGATCTTGAAAAGACAAAGACTTATTTTGAAAAGGCCAAGGCTTTTGCGGAATCGGTAGGGGCGACGGGGAAACTAATTTTATTTGTTAGTGGCAAACATGAAGCAAAAGCGGCGATTAAATCCGAAGCTGATATTCTTGGGGCTCCGTATGTGGCTGGACGCTGGCTTGGAGGGACGCTTACAAATTATCCTCAAATGAAAATCAGAATGGCCAAGCTGGTTGATTTACGAGATAAGAAAATGAAGGGAGAATTGGTAAAATACACCAAGAAAGAGCAACTTTTAATTGACCGTGAAATTGCCACACTCGAGGATATGTTCGCCGGATTATTGCCGATGAAAGAGTTGCCCGGGGCACTTTTTCTGGTTGATGCTAAAAATGAAAAGACTGCGGTGGCTGAAGCCAAGAGGCTTAAAGTGCCAGTAATTTCTCTTATGAGTTCGGATTGTGATTTGGACTCTGTGCAGTACCCGATTCCGGGGAATGATTCGGCCGGAGCAAGTATTCAGTATTTTGTGAAAGAAATTGGGGGAGCTTTTCGAATGGGTAAGACGAGGGCGTTACCGAAAGAAGTTGAAAATTCAAAAATCAAAGTGTAAAATGAGAGTGTAGAAATTCGGAATGAACTCGTTTTCTTTTTGAGTTGTGGTTCTGGGTTTTAATATTTGCATTTTTAATTTTGTTCTCAAATAAATAAAAAATGTTTACCACTGAAGATGTTAAAAAACTGAGAGATCAGACGGGGATATCTATTATGCAGTGTAGAAAAGCACTCGAGGAGGCTGGTGGCAATTTTGACAAAGCTACGCTCATTCTTCGTAAAAAGGGGGCTGACGTTGCCGCAAAAAAGGCGGATAGAACTCTGGCGGCCGGTGTTGTGGCTTCTTATATTCACGGAAATGGTGGCATTGGATCGATGGTGGAACTTTACTGCGAAACAGATTTTGTGTCTGGAAATGAAGATTTTAAAAAATTGGCTTACGATATTGCTATGCATGTGGCCGCCTCGAATCCGGAGTTTTTGAAGGCTGATGATATTACGGAGGATGCCAAAAATTTAGCCAAAGAAGTATTCCAAAAAGAAGTGGAGGGTAAACCGGCGGATATGAAAGCTAAAATTTTGGACGGCAAACTAAAGGCTTATTTTTCGGAGCGAGTCTTGCTGGATCAGCCATTTATAAAAAATCCAGAATTGTCCGTGCGAGGTTTGATCGAGGGAGCGGTTCAAAAATTCGGAGAAAAAATCGAGATTGGAAAGTTTACTCGATTTTCTATTAAGCGCTAAAAATGACGTTTTTACTTTTCATTCTTGCATTGTCGACAGTTTTTTCGGTGGTTATTTTGTCGCTTAAGGCTCGTGAATTGGAAAGCGGCAATAGAGATGTTTTTTTGGGGGCTGTCGCTTATCGGCTCGACCCGATTGTCGGGAAACTTATAGATTGGAGCAGTATTTTTCGCAGTGAGGTTTTAAGTAACATTTTTCGGTATGTGGCGGCAAAAATCGGTCTTTGGACCGCCCGAGGTCTTATTTCGCTTCGCAATTTTTCTTCAAAACTGGCGGCTCATCTTTATCACACAAGCAAGAAAGCAGAATCAGGAGATCCGGAAGCCCAGCACCCGTCGTTTTTCATCAAGGCCATGCTCGATTTCAAGGATAAAATGAGGGAGGAGAATAAGAAATAGTTCAAAATTTAAAAATTAAAATGAAAAATTGTGGAGCGGGTTTTTCGCTTCTGCGAAAAACCTGCGACTCCTTAATTTTACATTTTGATATTTACATTTTACACTGTACCCGCGCCACCCCAGCTCCCCGGTAGTAAAAGCTCGAATACTCGCTTTACTACGGGGCAGGCAGTTGGTAGACTTGCCCGCCAAAG
The DNA here is from genome assembly GCA_001820955.1 of Candidatus Taylorbacteria bacterium RIFCSPHIGHO2_02_FULL_43_32b. Lineage (GTDB taxonomy): Bacteria > Patescibacteriota > Minisyncoccia > Phycocordibacterales > 2-02-FULL-43-11 > 2-02-FULL-43-11. Next base: position 5,342 of record MHRK01000023.1, on the reverse strand, counting down.
CCTGAATCCAGTTCGTTCAAATCGTTGTTGTTGGTCAAGGAAAATAGCAATACGCCGGTGTAGCTCTCTCTTTCACCGCATATTGCATTTGAGCTTCGGAATGGCGAGAAGTGGTTAAGTTAATCAAATCTCGCGATTCGAAGCTCCGATGTAAATCGGAGCGAAGTAGTGCCGATGTAGCTTAGTGGTAAAGCAGCGGTTTTGTAAACCGCCGACAGCAGTTCGATTCTGCTCATCGGCTAAGAATTGATGTGTTAAAATATAACCATGTCGATTGCTGGCTTCTACTCATCTAGGCAATATAAAGAAACTCAGCGTTCAAAAACAAAAGCCGCTTGGGAGCGTGGGTCTTTTGATTTTCTTTACAAAAGAAATTATCGTGTCTGTGCTAGGGCAGAGTGCGGCATTAAATTTGAAGTATCAGCTAGTAATCCTAAAAAATATTGTTCAAGCAGTTGTTGTGCAAAGGTGTCAAACCGTGCTAGAGGCAGTTTGAGTGTTGAGACAAAAAAGAAAATTGCAGTAGCAATGACAGGTAAGCATAGCCTTTACAAGGGTGTTATAAAAATACCTAGAGTCGAGGTTATATGTAATAATCCGGCTTGTGGTAAACGTTTCTCTATTGAAAGATGGAAAACGACAAAATTTTGCAGTATTGCTTGCTCGATGCATGTTATTGGCGGTCGGCCAACCTCACCAAAAGCTGCCAGGGCAAAAGCAGGTATTAGAACGGATGTCAGCAGAACAATCTATTTTTATAGTCGATGGGAGGCAAATATGGCCAGATTATTCAACTATTTTTCAATTGAGTGGGTTCATCAACCACGAACGTTCATTCTCGGTAATCATACTTATACCCCTGATTTTTATCTGCCGCAATATGATATATATGTTGAAGTTAAAAATTTCATGAATGAATATTCTGCCAATCGTGACCTTAAATTTCGTTCGTTATTTTCTAATTTGAAACTAGAGTTTATTCTCAAAGAAGATTATGTAGAATTGGAAAGAATTTTTTCAGCCCGTATCTCTAACTGGGAGTATAAGAATAGTAAGTTTAAGTTTATTGAGAGCGGGGATGAATGGCCACATAATAAATAGGTGCGTCCGGTGGGCGACCTAAATTTCTTGAGCAGAGCGATTAGAAATTGGAAGTCCCGTTAGGGGGCGCACCCTACCAACCCGCCTACCGGCGAGGCATGCAAAGTTTTGGAGGGTGCTCGTCGTCTAATACTCCGCCGAGGTACTTCCTGCGGAACAGCTTGCTGCGGGAATGGTTCGACAGGCTCACCATAAATAAGGACGAGGCAAATTTTATTATGACACTAGCTTTTACAGATTGATTTTGTTCGGTCTTTGTTCTTTTCTTTGAATATTTTTAATGGAGCGTTACTCATTTTAACATAGCCATAGCTACGCTAAAATGAGTAGCGGGGCATGGCGGTTTGCAGATTTTTACACGTGATATTAAAAAAGAGGTGTTTGGACGACATTCGCATATTCAATCTTGGCGGTCTTCCTCGAGAGCCCGTCCGGTCAATAAAGAGCATTGCAGGTAATCTGTGCGGCGAGCTTTCATGTTTTGAAGTTAAACGCTTTACGCACGAGGGGTTAAGCTCTATACTGTTTTTCATATGGAAATGAAGCAAAAAGGCCATTTGCATCCAATAACGCAGGTTATCCGAGAGGCGATCTCCATTTTCGACAAGCTCGGTTTTGAGGTGGCCGAAGGGCCGGAGTTGGAGACGGAATGGTACAGCTTTGATGCCTTGAACATACCAGCCGACCACCCAGCCAGAGATATGCAGGATACTTTTTGGATAAAGCCAAATCCGAAGTTTGAGTTCAAGAATTACACAAAGGGAAAAAGTGAACGAGCGGTTCTCCGGCCTCATACATCTCCAGTGCAGATCCGGTATATGGAAAAGCATAATCCGCCGATAAGGATTATTTCGCCAGGGAAAGTTTTCCGAAATGAAGCAACAGATAATAAGCACGAAGCACAATTTTTTCAGCTTGAATGTCTGTATGTCGATAAAGAAGTTTCGCTCTCTCAATTGAAGGGTACGATCGAAACCTATATGAAGGGTATGCTTGGAAATGATGTGGAAGTACGTTTTCGGCCGAGCTATTTTCCTTTTGTCGAACCGGCGCTTGAAGTCGATGTGAAATTCAAAGGTAAATGGATGGAGATGATGGGGGCCGGAATGGTTCATCCGAACGTTTTGAAAGCCGCAGGACATGACCCGAAAGTCTGGAGCGGTTTTGCATTTGGTGGAGGGCTCGAGAGAATATTCATGGTCAAAAGCGGACTCGACGATATCAGGTCTCTAAACAACGGCGATTTAAGGGTGATTACCCAATTTTAATGAAAAAAGAAAAAATGGAAAATTACAGTTTTAAATTAAAAATGTAATAATGAGAAATGGAAAAAGAAATTTTCGAGAATCTAATTTGGGATGAAAATCACCGTTTGGGAGAAGCGGTTGATACATTAAAAATATCGTTTGGGATTGATAATCTATCGAATATTGAAATGGTTTATTTAAAAAGAATAACGAAAGATGTTCTTGATCGAGCCAAAAAAGATAACCCGGGAAGTGATTTCGCCATTATCAATCCCGCAGAAGAGATTCCTACACTTTTTTTAAGAGAGTTATACGGGATTGAACCAAACTACATAATCAAACATACGAAAACTGATGCTGATGGACAAGCCTTTCTAGAATATATAAGACGAACACGAGAAAAAGCACATTTAATTTAACATTTTGCATTGTCATTTTTAATTTTGATATTTACATTTTAAATTATGTTGACTTCCCTAAAATGGTTACAGACATACTTTGAACAAAAATTGCCGGAGGCAAGCAGAATTGCCGACCTTTTGAATTTTAGAGCTTTCGAAATTGATGACATCAAGGCTTGGGATACTGATGAAATATTGGACGTAAAAGTTTTGGCTGACAGGGCATGTTACGCCCTTTCTCATAGGGGAGTTGCGGGGGAGATATCAGTGGCGGGAAATATTCAGCAAAAAGTGGTTAAGACGAAGATTGTAAAGGAAGAGATTGAAAAAAAACCGGAGATAGAAATAAAAAAGCCGGCCCTGTGCCCGCGTTATATCGGCCGAAGAGTTGAAAATGTCAAAATCGGCAAGAGCCCGGAATGGCTGATTGAACGATTGGAGTCGATAGGCGAGCGCAGTATCAACAATATTGTGGACGCGGCCAACTTCGTAATGTTTGATATAGGTCAGCCGCTTCATGCTTTTGATGCGGATAAAATTAAAGGAGCAATCGAGGTAAGGTTGGCGAAAAAGGGCGAAAAAATGACCACTCTCGATAATCGTGAGACCGAACTGGATTCTACCGTTTTAATTATCGCCGACAAGGAAGGTCCGCTTGCGATCGGGGGGGTAAAGGGCGGCAAAAGAGCGGAAGTTACGGATCAAACAAAAAATTTGATATTGGAGGCGGCTAATTTCAACGCTTCAAGTGTACGACTTACATCGACTGCTTTGGGATTAAAAACCGGCGCGGCAAAGAGATTTGAAGCCAATCTTTCTCCTTTTTTGGCGGATGAGGCTATGGCCGCTTTCTCTTCTTTAATAAAGGATCTGTCGCAGAATGCCAAGTTTGGTCCTGTTAATGATGTATATAAAAAAAAGGCAAAGCAGGTTGTCATTGAAGTTACGGAGGAAGAGATCAGTCAAATACTTGGTGTTAAGGTTGCGGGCGATGAGATAGTTTCAATATTGGCCCAAATCGGCGCAGGGGCGAAAATTAAAGGCCCAAAGATTATGGTAGAGCCGCCGCTTATAAGAACAGATTTAAATATTGGGGAGGACATTGCCGAGGAGGTTGGCCGCATTTATGGATATGAAAAAATTATTTCCAATCTGCCACCCTCAATTAGAGGACGAGCAATGGTTAACAAGAATTTTTATTACAGGGAAAAAATAAAAAATATTTTGATCGAGCAGGGGTTCAGTGAAGTATCGCTTTCTACTTTTACCAACAAGGGATTTTTTGAGGTGGCCAAACCGCTTGCTGATGACAAGAAATTTTTGCGAATAAATCTTTCCTCCGGTTTAATTGAGGCATTGGGTAAGAACGCGCAAAACGCGCCGATTATCGGCTTAAAAGACATTCGGCTTTTTGAAGTGGGCAGTGTTTTCGGGGAAACTGGAGAGAAAGTTCATTTGGCTATCGGACGATTGTCGCTTGTTAAAAAGGATGGTCAGAGAAACGAAGATATTTTAAATGAAGTGATTTCGATGATTGGGTCTGCACTCGACATGCCGCTTTCCGTAAAAATTTCGTCAGGTTCTTCGGGTGGTATTGTAGAGATTGATATTACCGATTTATTTCGCACGGCTCGCTCGCCAAGTTCTTACGATGATTTGGTTTTTGATAAACCCTCCGATAAAAAATTTATGCCTTTTTCACAATATCCTTTTGTGCTTCGCGATATCGCCGTATTTACCCCAAGCGGTACCGATAAGGACGAGCCTCAGACTGCAATCGAGAAGGAGGGTGGCGAATTACTCCAAAGGGTTGAATTATTCGATAAGTTTGAGAAAGATGGAAAAATTTCTTTTGCTTTCCATTTGGTATTTCAATCTTTCAAGAAAACTTTAACCGACGTCGAAGTGAACGAAGTCATGGAGAGGATCACAAAAGAGATAAACGCGAAGAGTGGCTGGCAGGTGCGATGACAGTTTAATAAAAAAATTAGCCAACCCGACCTATGTCGGATTGACTAATCTAGCTCACTTTTTTTCGCGGAACACCGCGAAATATCCCACTGTTACTCCGTACCCGCCGGTGCCGTTCGGGGCCATGGTGATCAGCTCCAATCCTTTGTGGTCGGCGATGAAATGTGCCAATGATTTGCCGAACTCAGCCCTAGTAGAGGGGAGGTAGTAGACACCGTTGCTGTAATCGACAGGTACAAGTATTTGAGCGGCTCGAATCGAATTCTGGTCTTTTGATGAGTCGCAACCGGTTAATGTGGGGAGCAACGTGAGCAAGCCAATAATTAGGAACTTTTTCATGGAGAATCCTTTGTTAGACAGAGCAGACTTTAGATTAGCATCAATATGTCCAATTGTCAAATGAAAATATTCCACGAACGTCAGCGTATCGCCAAAATTTATAAACATTCCGAGAACATTGTTGGTCGGGCTCATAAATATTCAAATAGTGGTAACTGTGGCCAGTATAGGGCTTGGTTAAGCCATTTTTTAGGCAAAAATTAGTTGTCTTTAACGTTCGGTTTTGGTATAATAGAAAAGATTTCCTCGCAGCTCTGCTGCGGGGGGGGGGGGGTATGATAGA
>MHRK01000022.1 GCA_001820955.1 Candidatus Taylorbacteria bacterium RIFCSPHIGHO2_02_FULL_43_32b | reverse complement strand
GCTCTGTCCGACACAAATCTTTGACCTTTTTCATATCACAATTCTATTACCAAGTGTCCTAACTGAGAACGGAATGGGGGCTCTGGGATTTTTTGGGAAGTTGTGCACAGGGGTGTGAGGGGTTACTTTAAGTTTGAAGCTCGGGCGCGAATGGTTTATAATTAGCGTCGGAATTAAAAGCTAACTAAATAATTATAATGAACGGAGCAAAATTTGGCGTAGATGATTTGGGTAGCGAAGTGTCATACTCGGCCCCGCGCGACGAGGAGAACGAAACCCAAAGAAGAGGAAAAAGTTTCCTCGGGAAATTATCTTATTACGTATTAATGGCCGCGTTATTTTTGTTGCCGGTTTTGGTTATACCTTCAGTCTCAGTTCATTTTGCTTTCACTAAACAGTTGATTTTTGCTTCTGCGGTACTTGTTGCTTTTGCGTTTTTTGTTTTACAGCGCTTGAAGGATGGCACTTATGAACTGCCCACGTCTCTTGTTGTCTTGAGCGGTGGCGGTGTGGTGTTGGCTTTGTTGCTGTCGTCTTTGTTTTCTGGTTCAGTGTCTAATTCTATTCTCGGCCAGGGTTTCGAAACCGGCAGTTTTTTGGCGGTCTTCATCGGTTTTCTGGCGGTTTTGGTTTTGCCACTGTATTTCAAAACTAAGGATACAATTTTTTCCGCCCTTGTTGCTCTCATGGTTTCTTTTGTGGTTGTGGCATTGTTTGAAATATCCCGTTTTGCTTTTGGTCCGAATTTTCTTTCGATGGGTTACTTTACCGATATTACTTCTAACCCGATTGGTCAGTGGAATGATCTCGGCGTCTTTTTCGGACTTTTCGCCGTTCTGTCCTGGATAACTTCGGAATTTTTTGATCTTGGCAATATGGCAAAGGTTTTTGTCTACGCTATTTTGGCGGTGTCCCTTTTCTTTGTGGCTGTCGTCAGTTTTCCGATGATTTGGTACGTTTTGGCGCTTATCGCCGTTATCTTGGTTGTCTATTTGAGGTCCACTAATAAAAGAGCTTCCTCCTTCGGGATGGACAGTGGAGCGGGTTCAAAAAGGTGGCCTATTGTGTCGGTTGCCGTCGGTCTATTGGCTTTAATCATGATTATCCCCGTTTGGCAAAAGCCCGAAGGAGCGACTGAAAGCATAAGGACGAACGTGGGCAGTATAATAGGCTCCAAATTGGCAACGTCTTTCAATATCAACCAGATCGATGTAAGACCGTCATGGCAATCTACAATGAATGTCGCCAAGCAGACGTTAAAATCCGACCCCATTTTAGGGTCCGGTCCCAATCGCTTTGCTTCGGAGTGGCTAAAGTATAAAGATCCCTCGGTTAATTCCACAATTTTTTGGGGTACTGATTTTAATTTTGGCATAGGCACTTTGCCTACGTTCATCGTGACGAGCGGACTCCTTGGAACAATTGCGTGGCTCTTTTTCATCGGATGTTTTCTTTATGTCGGATTCCGTTCAATGTTCGTTCCTGTCGAAGACAAGACAGACCGTTATTTGGTGACGATGTCTTTTCTCGGCGCTCTCTTTCTGTGGATATTTAATTTGATTTATGCTCCGGGAAATGTGGTTTCCGCTCTGACATTTATCACTACCGGTTTGTTCGTGGCATCGCTAGTCTCAGCCAATCTTTCTAAGATGAAATCCGGTGAATACACCGGAAAGCCCAAGCTGAGCTTCGCGACAGTCTTGGTTCTTATATTTACGCTCGTAGTTGCGGTCACAGCAGAATATTTCATTCTTCAAAGGTATATTGCTTATGTTCAGTTTCAAAAAGGTGTTTTGGCGGCCAATGGAGCGGAGGGGGCAAATGAGGCTGAAGCGAAGATTGCAAGCGCGGCAAAAATTTCAGAAAACGATTTGTTTTATCGAGCCCTTACAGAACTTGGGCTTATTAAATTAAACACTTTGCTATCGGAATCAACAACGGATAAGACGCCTGAAGCGATTAGAACAAATTTCCAAAATTTGCTTGGTACGACTCTGAATCATGCCAATCGTGCCATCGAGATAGACAAAACAAATTACGCGAATTGGTTGGTGCGAGGAAGAGTTTATGAACTGATCGTTCCTCTTAAAATCGAAGGAGCCTATAATTTCGCCAAAACCACGTACGAAGAGGCCATCAAAATTAATCCTCATAATCCAGCCATATATCTCATGTTGGCTAGGCTTGAATCTACAAATGGCAATAATGAGGCGGCACTATCGTATATAGACCAGGCCTTAAAGGAAAAAGCAAATTATACGGACGCCGTGTTCATGAAAGCTCAAATTGAAATCGCTGAGGGGAAAATAAAGGATGCCATCAAGTCAGTTGAGTCAGCTGCAATCATTCAGCCTAATGATCCGACCATCCTCTTTCAGCTTGGTTTTTTGAAGTTTAACGATAAGGACTACACCGGAGCTATTCAGGCTCTTGAAGACGCTACCAGATTGAATCCAATTTACGCCAATGCAAAATACTTCCTCGGCCTTGCCTATGAAAAAATGAATCGCGACAGCGACGCCATAAAACAATTTACCGAGCTTAAGGAAACTAATCCTGATAATGCTGAAATTGACTTGATATTGAGCAATCTAAAGGCCGGAAAGGCGCCGTTCTCTGATGCCGCAGATAGTCAGCCGGAAAAAAGGACAAAACCGCCGGTTGAGGAGAGTAAGACAAGCGCTGGAGAAATGGCCAATTAATAATGGTCAAGACAGTATTTTCGCTGTTTAACAAAGAGATAAGCGGACTCCATGAGGCCGCTTATCTTTTAGGCTTGTTCGCTTTTCTCTCCCAGGTCTTGGCCTTGGTGCGTGACCGATTGCTGGCCGGCAGTTTTGGAGCAGGCGAATTATTGGACGCTTACTATGCCGCATTCCGCATACCGGACATAATTTTTGTCACAGTGGCATCGCTCGTTTCCGCTTCCATTATTATTCCCCTCATTGTCGAAAAGTTGCAGAAAAGCAAAGAGGAGGCGAAAAAATTCGTCAGTTCAATTTTTTCCGCCTTTTCTTTTTTGATGGCTTTTGTGTCGGTTTTGATTTTCATTCTTGCGCCAACAATTGTGCCGATCATTTTCCCGGGTTTCCGTGGCACAAATGTGGAAGAGATGGTGGTTGTCATGACAAGGATAATGTTATTACAGCCTATTTTGCTCGGCATTTCCAATTTCTTGGCTGGAATCATTCAAACTTACAAAAAGTTCTTCGTTTACGCTCTTGCGCCACTTTTTTACAATGCCGGTATTATTATCGGGGTTGCGTATTTCTATCCGCTCATGGGTTATAGAGGTCTTGCTTGGGGCGTAGTTTTGGGCGCTTTACTTCATCTTTTGATTCAGCTTCCGGCTTTATATTCTACCGGTTTGGCTCCCGTTTTGACACTCGGGATTCGCCTCAAGGAGGCTTATTCAGTCGTGGTCATTTCTTTGCCAAGGACGCTCGGCCTCGCGGCCAATAATTTGTCCACTCTTGTTTTGGCCGCGCTTGGGTCGTTGACGGGAGTTGGGTCCATTGCGATTTTTACCCTTTCATGGAATTTGCAATCCGTAACGTATTCTATAGTTGGCGCAAGTTATTCTATGGCAGCGTTTCCGACCTTGGCGCATCTGTTTGCCGGCGGAAAAAGCAAAGAATTCGTCGAGGCTGTACGAGAGGCGATGGGGCATATAATTTTTTGGTCAATGCCCCCTGTCACCTTGTTTATCGTTCTTCGTGCCCAAATAGTACGAACCGTTTTGGGATTTGGCGAATTTGATTGGGCGGATACTCGTTTAACCGCGGCGGCGCTAGCCATTTTCGCCGTTTCAGTAGTTGCTCAGGGTGCCATCGCGCTTTTGTCTCGGGCGTATTACGCCTCTGGCCGAACAAAAAAACCTCTTTACTCGAATGTTGGGGGTGCAATTCTAACCATACTCTTGGCTGTGTTTTTCGTTGGCTTGATGAAAACCTCCTACACTTTTCAGTTCTTTTTAGAATCACTTTTGAAGGTGGAAAATCTTGCCGGTACTGCTGTACTGGTTCTTCCTCTTTCGTATTCAATTGCCACTTTGGCGAATATGTTTGTTCTCTGGTTTCTGTTTCGCAAGGATTTTCCGGGATGGGATAAGGGTTTGATGCTTTCCATTTTTCAGACGGCAGGCGCCGCAATTCTCGGTGGTTTCGCCGCTTATTGGGCGCTCAATATTTTTGATGATGTCTTTAATTTGAGCAAAGTTTCGGGCGTATTTTTTCAGGGTCTATTTTCCGGTTTATTTGGCCTGCTTGTAAATGCTACCATCCTCATTCTCCTCCGAAATTTGGCAATCAGGGAAGTTTATGCGGCGTTTTGTCGAAAACTTGGCAGGGTAGTTCCAATCGGACCGGACACTACGGAAAATCCGACTTTGTGACGAGAAAAGAAAAAGAGACGGAGGGGCTCTTCTAGTTTAGATAAGGCAGTAGCTCTGCATGTAGCGCTTGCATTACTTGGTTCGTGATCGCTTTCGCCACAGCCTTTACTTCACTTTCGGGTATGGTTGTTTTGAAGTAATCGTTGGTTCTCAGAATTTCTATGACATCGAAGAATATTTCGCGTGCCAACTTACGTTCTTTTGTTTTCAGTTCACATAGAAAGAGCAGTTTGTTTTGCCCCTCGATTACACTTTCAAGTTGAATGAGCGGTATACCGGGGTTCTCGTTAGTATTCATAGGTAACTTGCTAAATCATTGCATTTACTTTTGCAATGTCAATACCGGAAGTTATTTTCTCATCTCGACCAAATCTCGACCAAATACTTAGCGAAAAGCCGTTTTTTGTGTAATATAAGGGCTTGGACTTTGATTAAAAACTTGGTTATGGATAGCGCAGAGTGCAGGGTGTGTTTTTCGGGTAATTTTGGTAAAGCGTTTTCATATTAAATAACATACGCAATTTTTCAATCATAGCTGACCTCGGTAGTAGAAATTTGATTGCAAATTTCACTACGGGGCAAGCCATTATTTCTTAGAGCAAAATTTTTATTAGATCCTTATGTTAAAAAATATCCGTAACTTTTCCATAATAGCGCATATCGACCACGGTAAATCAACCTTGGCTGATCGCATGCTTGAGATTACGGGTACAATCGAAAAAAGAAAGATGCAGGAGCAAGTACTTGATTCGATGGAACTCGAAAGGGAACGGGGCATAACAATTAAAATGACCCCTGTCCGCATGAACTATACGCTAAACGCTGAACGCTATACGCTAAACTTGATTGACACCCCAGGCCACATTGATTTTTCTTATGAAGTGTCAAGGTCGCTAAAGGCTGTTGAGGGGGCAATTTTGCTCGTAGATGCAACTCAGGGTGTGCAGGCGCAAACGCTTACAACGCTCCAAATGGCAAAAGAAGTCGGAATAGTCATATTGCCTGTTATCAGCAAAATCGATTCGCCGCTTGCAAGAGTGGACGAGGTACGATTGGAACTGGCGAAGCTTTTAGATTGCAATGAGTCTCAAGTTCTCTCCGTATCCGGCAAAACGGGCGAAGGCGTAGAGGGGTTGTTGAAAGCGGTTGTAGAGCGTGTCCCACCTCCCATCGAGGAGTATCCTTCTACGGACAGTTTTAGAGGCTTGGTTTTTGATTTTCAATATTCAAATCATACGGGGGTTATCGTTTACGTGCGCGTTTTTGACGGAGAAGTGACCAAAAAAGATACACTTTATCTTACGGCGGTAAAAGAAAAATTTACGCCGATTGAGGTGGGCATCTTTACTCCGGATCAAGTTCAAGTGGAGAAGCTATCGAAGGGGGAGACCGGCTATATTGTAACCGGCATAAAGCGCCCAGGCATTGCTTCGGTAGGAGACACTATTACAATCGCTAAAAAACCTCTTCCCGCTCTGCCTGGCTATATGACCCCTAAGCCTGTCGTCTGGGCTTCTATATACCCCGAAAATCAGTCTATAGGGGGTGGTAAGACAGGAGGTGACGATTGGAATCTTTTGAGGCAAGCCTTGGAGAGACTTCGTTTGTCCGATTCATCTTTTACTTTTGAGGAGGAATCTTCCGGCGTTTTGGGTAGGGGTTTTCGATGCGGTTTTCTGGGCATGCTTCATCTTGAAATAATAACAGAACGTTTGCGACGCGAATTTGGTCTCAAACTTATTATTACCACTCCGTCAATACGGTATGAAGTTTTGGACACGAGAAAAAAAATGTCGGCCATTTATTCTCCGGCGCTTTTTCCTGAGTACGGTTTTGTCGAAAAGGTATTTGAGCCGTGGGTGTCTATAAGAATCATCACGCCGCCCGAGTATATTGGCGCAATTTTAAAATCGTTATACGAGCACGAGGCCGAAGTTGGCGAGACTGGAAATTGGAGTGCTCATCGGACACAACTTGACGCGACTATGCCGCTTCGAGAGTTGATGAGATGTTTCTTTGATGAATTGAAAAGCATTTCATCGGGGTTTGCTTCTCTTTCCTACTTTATTTTGCCCGGTAATAGGGAGGCTAACGTTGTTCGTCTCGATGTCTTGGTGGCTGACGAAATTGTGCCGGCTTTTACCAGAATCGTATCCGAAAGAAGAGTGGAAGAAGAGTCGAAGAAAGCGGTAGAAAAACTGCATGATATTTTGCCCAAACAACTTTTTACCATAAAAATCCAGGCAAAAGCCATGGGTCGTATTATAGCCTCGCGTGCAATTTCAGCTCTTAAAAAAGATGTGGCGGGATATCTCTCTGGCGGTGATAGAAGCAGGAAGATGAAATTGTGGAAACAACAAAAAGAAGGCAAAAAACGTCTAAAAAGCCGAGGAACAGTTGATATTCCTCAGGATGTGTTTGTCAAAATGATGCAGAGCGACTAAAAAAGGAAACCGGTGAATTCTTTTGAATTCACAAACATGCACTTGGCAAAGGAATCGATATTTACTGCGAAGCGTTCTTTACTGAAAAGCGGGGAAATAGAGAAGTATCATACTGATGATAATAAAAACGCAGATAACTGCCCAACCTGCGTGAATCCATTTTTTACTTTTTTTTTCGAATAGCATTGTTTTTTCGGAAACTCATGCAATAAAAGGCCGAGTTCCTGCTTGTTATGTTTGAATAAGTCACCTACAATATTAAGGCATCTTTTTAAAATAGCAAATTCACCACAGATTAATGAAAAAAAATACACAGAAAGAATTTGGGTGGAATATATTTTCTGTCGGGCTTAGCTCGGTGCTATTTTTGGTTGCGGTTTTCTTAACTTTTTCAAATTGGAGAATTTTGACCAAAGCTCTGGACAGTATTAAATTTCGGAATTTGGCGGAGGCGAATCTTGACGCTTTAGAAAAAAGAGAAGCCGAGCTTTTTGCCAAGGTAACCGATCTCGAAACCGAGTCCGGGATAGATAGAGAAATCAGAGAGCGTTTTCCTGTTGCTAAACAAGGCGAAGAAGTTATTATGATCATTAATGCTGATAAAGAACGGGTTTTTGAGGAGGGGGCTATTCAAGGAGCTCCCACTTTTTGGCAAAGAATGAAAGATTGGTGGAAAAGCCAGTGATTTGATAGTATGTGTTCGACTTGTTTTTTGTGAGATTTGTCTAACAAAAAATATTTTGGCGGGATTAGTTTACCCGGTAGTAGAGTTTCGGTCAGGTTGCTTTTTTGTACAGTTGGTCGTTTCAGAACATTGTTTCTTATCGGTGTTACATGTTATTTGTCATTCAATGTGCAAACAAAAAGCAGATCGAAATTTCACTACTGGGTTTAGTGGCAAAACGCGTGCTTCCTCCCGAAAACAAGAAGCACAGCGACAATGTTTTCGGAGACCCCGTTATACAGAGCGCTACTGGTCAGATGACCAGTTTCGGTTAGTATCGAGTGTGGTTTAGTGGCAGAACATGTGCTTCCCAAGCCCCGTTAGAAGTCGTCACGCGGGATTAGTTTAGTGGCAAAACGCGTGCTTCCCAAGCATGAGATACGAGTTCGATTCTCGTATCCCGCACTTAAGACTTCTAACGGGGCAAGCATAGGGCGCGAGTTCGATTCTCGCCGGAACTGGCGGTGCCAGTTCCGGCGAGAATCGAAGCCTCGTTGAGCTTATTTTCGAGCCGTAGGCGAAGAAAATAACCAACGAGGGGACTGAAACTGTAAGTTTCGATTCTCGTGTTCCCATGGCTGCCGTAGTTCAAATGGATACCTGCCCGACTTGCCTGACATGTGGTATGAAGAGTTTGCCCGTGCGTTTTTTGTCCCCCCGTAGTTCAATGGATACCTGCCCGACTTGCCTGACGCCCTTATAGTTCAATAGATAGAACAACCCCGTCCTAAGGGGTAGATGTGGGTGCAATTCCTACTGAGGGCATTACGAAACGAAGTGAAGTAATGCATTTTAAATGAGGCGGCGGAGCCGCTTCGTCTTCAGCAAGACTTGCCCCGATTCGCGAAGCGGCAAGTCTTACTAAGGGCATTAGACAAGTCAGGCGGGCGGGGAACAAGACACTCCTAACGTCTAGATATAGGTTCGATTCCTGTCGGGGGGATATAAAACGCATTAGCACCACCGGAGCGCGTGCCCTGCGGCACGCCCGTTAGGGATTGAACGGAGGAGTCATGTTTTTTCAGCAGAAAAAACAGGCGAGCCGGTGCCCGACTTATTTTGATTTATCAAAATAGAAGTACCCTTGTAATACAGACTTTTCCGAGCGACGGCGGGAAAAGGTCGAGGTCAATAAGTGTACTCGCGATCCTGCCGGTGGTATACGTTGAAAAAGTCAGTGTCTCGCCCCGCCTTCGGCAAGGCGCACCTTGACAAATCGATAGAAATTTGCTATACTGGTTGAGTAAAAATTTGGTTAGATTTAGATCAATTTTTACTCAAGCTCTTTGCAAATTTAGGAGCGAATTTCCTTGAGATTTTGAAATGAGTAGCGTATTGAGTGGCTGGAGTAAAACTTATTGTGCTAACAGGTACGCAATGCGCTGCTCATAACGAGTTAGACCTACGCCACGTAGGACACGTTAGTCAAAATCTAAAATTAAAGGAGTCTCGCCATGATCAAAGACATATTGAACCACATATTTCCCCCATACTTGTCGTTCGGGGACCGGTGTCTAGCGGCGTTTTTAGCGCTGCTTGTGCTCGCTACAGTTGGACTGCTGGGGCTGTTGTCTTTCATCTTTGTCGATTCTGTTGGGATTACTCCCACGAAGACGATGGCCGCGGTGGTTGAGGCAAAACAGGTTGTTCCTGCCCACACCACCACCATTCTGGTTGTGAAGTGTACCCCTTTTCTTAGACAGTTAGTTTCTCTTTGATTTGATTGTAATTTGTTTCGTACTGGCGCGCAAATTTTTTCGGCGCCATTCCAA
>MHRK01000021.1 GCA_001820955.1 Candidatus Taylorbacteria bacterium RIFCSPHIGHO2_02_FULL_43_32b | reverse complement strand
TACTTCACTTGGAATGGCGCCGAAAAAATTTGCGCGCCAGTACGAAACAAATTACAATCAAATCAAAGAGAAACTAACTGTCTAAGAAAGGGGGTACACTTCAGCACATGTTTGCCCGCCTCCGCCCAACGTGCGGGCGGGTGTTCACGGGCAGAAGCACTGGTAAAAGTTCAAGGGGCGACGTAAATATACCACTCACAATAAACGTAACTATAGTTACATTTATGTTGAGGGAAATAGAAATGGGTAGACGCAGACGGATATAAAAAAATTTCAAAATAGATTTTTCCGATTTAAAAAGGTAGGATATCTCTGTATTGGCTGTATTTAATATGAGTGGCGAAAGATTAACCACAGAAGAATATTGGGATTCGGTCTACAAAGAACCGCAAAAGAAGGCTTTTTCCTTGACGAAGACTGTCGGAGATTTTTTGAAGAAAGTTTTTGGTTCGCGGATCAAAAATTACAGCGAGTATATTCTTTGGACGAATATTTACCAGAAATATCTTCCCAAAGGAAAAGATTTAAAAATATTAGAGATTGGTTCCGCGCCGGGTTGGAATTTGGTCAAGTTTCATAATGTTTTTGGATACGCGCCCTATGGTATTGAATATGCCCCAACCGGGGTAGAAGAAAATCGCCGTCGTTTTAGGGGGGCTGGCTTAAATCCGCAAAATGTCATTGAGGCAGACTTTTTTGATGATAAACTGCGATTGAGATACGGAGACTATTTTGATTTGGTTGAATCCGGGGGTTTTATAGAACATTTCACGGACGTTTCGCCTGTTGTAGAAAGACATGTATTGCTTTTGAAGCAAGGAGGCACTCTTATTATTATCATTCCCAATTTTCGCGGGCTGAACAATAAATTATTTGCTTTTTTCAATCCGGAGGTTTTGAAAATGCATAATTTGGAGATTATGAAATTGGATAATTTCCGAAAGACTTTTTCCGATCTCGGCCTTGAAGAGAAGTACTGCAATTATTATGGCACATTTAATTTCGGCATGTTTAATACTCCGCAAAAGGGCGTAAAATATTGGATACATCGATTTCTTATCCGTTTCCAGGTTCTGTTGAACATTTTGTTTATTTTTATATTTGGCAACCGAGGTTTCGAAAATCGGCATATGAGCCCCTATTTAATTTACATCGGCCGGAAGAAATGAATTAGGAATTGTGAATGATGAATTACGGTCAAGCATGAGATTTTTCTGATGTTATTTTAAAAAAGTTTACGTTCCGTGTTTTAATCCATACGATTCTATGAAATTTGCCTACATAGCTAACGTCAGAATGCCCACGGAGAAGGCGCATGGGCTTCAAATTATGGAGATGTGCTCTGCTTTCGCCAAAGAAGGGGCGGAGGTGACGCTTTTTGTTCCATGGAGATTCAATAAAATAAAAATTGATGCTTTTTCATATTACGGCATCGGGAGGGTATTCAAGATCAAAAAAATTCCGGCAATTGATATTATGCCGATTTGGGGCGGTAGGGCAGGCTTCTTTTTGCTTCAAGTGAGTTTTTATATTTTTGCCAAAATTTTCTTATTGTTCAGCGCTTTCGATGTCGTCTATTGTCGCGAACCCATTACTCCGCTTTTTTTCAGGAATTCGATTTTTGAGGTTCATAATATGCCGGTAAAAGTGGGGTGGGTTTTCAAGCTGGCTTTGAAAAGAGTTCGACATTTTTTCCCTGTTACAGGTTTTTTGAAAGAGGCATTGATTTCTGCCGGCGCGCCTCAAGGTAAAATCACAGTCGCGCCGGATGGCGTTAACCTTGAATCCTTTAAAAATTTGCCGACAAAGGACGAGGCGCGCCGGCGGCTCCAACTTCCGATTGGCAAAAAATTAGTTTTGTATACTGGCAGTTTTTATCTTTACTCGTGGAAGGGAGTTGATGTATTACTTGATGCGGCGAGGGATTTTGGCGAAGATACGATTTTTGTATTGGTAGGCGGGGACGAGAAAGAAATTGCCGAAATAAAAAAAGGGGGGGTTTCGGATAATGTTATTTTAATTTCTCATCGCCCGCACAGTGAAATGCCTATTTATATGAAGGCCGCGGATGTATTGGTTTTGCCAAATAAAACAGGGTCGCTTCATTCTGAGAAATATACTTCGCCCTTGAAACTTTTCGAGTATATGGCAAGCGGCACGCCAATAGTCGCAAGCAAGTTGCCGTCGATTTGCGAAGTATTGAACGAAAAGAATGCGGTTTTGGTAGAGCCGGATATGAAAGCGGCACTAGCGATATCGATAAAAAAAGTGTTACAAAATTCTGCATTTTCTTTGGGGCTTGCGGAAATGTCTAGACGTGATGTTGCAAAATACTCTTGGCAGGAAAGGGCGCGGGTTATACTGAGGATTGTATCTGGTGCGTAAGTATATTTTTATGTAAACTGGTTCTTATATGAAGCGCTTATCCGTCATTATTCCCGTTTATAATGAAGAAAAAACCATAGAAACGGTCATAAATCGGACCCTATCTCTTTCTTTGCCCGGTATCGACAAGGAAATTATTGTACTTGACGATGGTTCAAAAGATCAAAGCCCGGCCATTATTAAGCGGTTTGGCGGAAGAATTAGGTCATATTTTGGGGAACAAAATAAAGGGAAGGGTTTTGCTATCAGACAGGGGTTTAAGATGTCGAAGGGAGATTTTGTCATAATTCAGGATGCCGATTTGGAATATGATCCTTCGGATTTTAGCGGACTTCTTCAGCCTCTTTTGGACGGTCACGCGGATGTTGTCTACGGATCGCGTTTTATAAGCGATCGGCCACACAGAGTGTTGTTTTTTTGGCACTCGCTGGGCAATAAATTTTTAACGGCTCTTTCAAACATGTTCACCAATTTAAATCTGACGGACATGGAGGTAGGGTACAAAGCTTTCAACCGGGTGGCCATTGATAAAATAAAAGACGAACTGAAGAGTGATAGATTTACGATTGAACCTGAAATTACCGCTCGCGTGGCGAGGTATCATTTGAGAGTTTACGAGGTTGGTATTTCCTACAGAGGTCGCACTTACGAGGAGGGCAAAAAAATTAATTGGAAGGACGGCGTTGCCGCACTCTTTGCAATCATTAGGTACAGATTTTTTAAATAAATGAAAACAAAAAGGACGATCGCTATAATATTGTTAGCAGGTTTAGTGTTGGCGATTTGTTATTCTTTATATTTTCGCATTACGCCTACCGTTGATGCTGACGCCTATGACGCCATTGCTACAAATTTGGTTAACGGTAATGGATATGTTGAGAATGCCGAGTTGCCCGTTGTGGAGGATTCAGCGATTGGTAGAGTGGGGCCGGGTTATCAATTTTTTCTATTTATAATCTACAAAATATTCGGCCATCATTTCGAGATTGTCTGGATTATTCAGGCATTGCTCCATACTTTCTCTGCCGGGCTTTTATTTTTAATCTCTAGAAAAATTTTTAGTGAGGGAGGTCAGTGGATTGGAATTGCCGCGGCGGCCTTGTACGTTTTCTTCATCGATGTCCTCCAAATGTCCGCCATGATTATGACGGAATCTCTATTTCTTTTTCTTTCCGTTTTGTCCATTTATTTTTTCGTAAACTTTTTTCAAAATGCCACGACCAAAAACTCGATCTATCTGGGGCTTTCTATCGCTCTATGCATTTTGACAAGACCGACGGCGCTCCTTCTCCTTGGCGTTTTTGTTGTTTTTGCCATTTCGAAAAGATATTTTCTCCAGGCTGTAATATTGGTTGCTTGCTTTGTCGCGGTTGTTGGTCCCTGGACGCTTCGCAATTATCTTGTTTTCGATCGATTCATAATGACGACCGCGGCAGGCGGGTATGATATTTGGGTGGGTAATAATTTGGAGGCTAACGGCGAACTCGACCCGTCGCCCCAAATAACCGCCTATCTTGAAAAATATGGAGTTGAGTCTGCAGACGAGGAAGGGATTAAAAAAGTAAAGGAATTTGCTCTCAATCACCCTGTTCAATTTATCAAGCTTCAGCTGATCAAAACGTCAATATATTTCAGTTTTGCCAGGCCCTCGGCGTTTTGGTTTCATCTCTCCGGCGCGTCAAAAATGTTGACTATAGTCGCATCCAGCCTGTTTTCGTTTATAGTGTTTATTTTCGGCTTTGCGGGAATTTGGCTTTTGTGGAAAAGCAAAGAAAAGATTTATCGCTGGCTTCTTTTACTTACGCTTACGGCCCCAGCCGCCGTTATTCCGATAATTGTCGAGACGCGCTATCGTTTCCCAATTTATCCACTGCTTTCCGTGTTTGGCGCTTACGCTATGTACGAAATTTACAAAAATTGGAAACTAAATCCGGACAAGGATGCCTTATATTTGAAAATAAAAGCTGTCGCGGTTTCGGCTTTAATAATTATTGGTAACACGGCTTTCGATGTTTGGAGAAATATCGAAGTCGTAAAAGATAAATTGGGATGAAGCACTCTTTGTTAAAATTTAGAGATGTAGTCAAGGTACATTGGGGGATCGTCCTGGGAGCTTTTTTTATGTCTTTTCTTGTCTCTTCGCCTTTAATATTTTTTCCAATGTATGCGGGGGACAGATACCAAGGCATCAACATCGCTCATTTTGGCACGGATGAACATTATTATTTGACCAGGGCTAAGGAGGTTTTGGAAGGGCACAGTCTTGGCCAGCCAGTGCTTGCGGAGGGTAAAGAAAAGCAAGATCCGACTTTTTCGAAGGCTGAGTTAGTTTTGACGGCACCGATACGGCTTTTTCAGTTGCAAGATAAAGTCAGTATTGTGACCGTTTACAATATTTATAATTTCTTAGCCGTATTCCTTATCGTAATTTTTATTTACGCATTGCAGTTCTCTTTATCAAGGAATCGGCTTATCGCCTTGGCTACGGCACTATTTGTGGTCGGCGGTTATTCGATTGTTTACAACAAAGCATTATTTTACGAAGATTTTAATATATACGGAAGATCTGCCATTCCCTGGGCAGCTCTGATCCCATTTTATTTAATGCTCATTTGTCTCTATCAAGGTATTACCAAATCAAAAATGGTTTGGATGGTTGCATCGGGTTTAATTTTCGGCTTTTTGTTTCACGATTATTTTTATGCATGGACACTGTCCCTTTCTCTTCTGTCGGCTATGATTGTGAGTTACTTGCTCTTTAGACAGCCAAAGATTGCCAAGTCAGTTATGGCGCCACTTTTTATCGGTGTCGTTATTGGGGTGCCTGTTATTTGGGGGATGTTGGAACTATATCGATCGCCGATTGGTGATCAATTATCTTATTTTTTGATGTCGTCTCCCGGCAGAGTCGCGGTATTCAGCAAAATAGGTTTTATCAGCCTGCTTTTACTAGGTATATTGTTTTGGAAAAATCGCAGTGATAAAAATATCCCTTTTTTGCTTGGCACTGTTGCCACGACCTGGATTGTTCTGAATGAGCAAGTTATAACGGGAAAGTACATTCAGTACGGTCATTACTATTGGTATTTTATCGTTCCTCTGTCCATAATCACTTCGGCATACATCGTATTCAATTTATTTCCGTCCGATTTGCGAGTCGTAAAAATGTTCTCCTTTGTTAGTGCTAAATTTTCTTCCGGTATTTCTATCGTGCTGAACAAAGTTCCGCTTAAGGATTCTTTATACAAAATCCGAAGTTTGGCATTGTTTACTCTCATCGTCATCATTTTCTTAAATACGTCAGTAGGTCAATATCGCTCTTTTTTTACTGTTAATACCTATAAGCTCCGTGAGCAGGATTATGCTCCTCTCATAGATAGGCTAAGGCAAATGCCGCAGGGTGTAATATTGGTTTCCGATCACGGCTATCCGTATCCGATGCTTTTTAATATTTATACGAATCACGATTTGTTTTGGGAGGGCCATGCATTGATCCATCAGTTTCCGATCGATCATTTAAAGGACGCTTTTTTCCTAAATATGTATCTGAATAGAGATGCTAGGGATGATTTCTCGGGTTATCTCACCAAGCTCTTGGAGGATAAAAAACACAATTCCTACACTTTCTTTTTTGAATCTTTGGAAGGGTTTTATTCCGGACTTGATATTTATGAGTATAGGAGACAGGCCGAAAAGCTAACGCCGCTTATCGCTGATTTAAGATATAAGTTGATTGAATCACTAGCCAAAGAATATTCCGCAAGAATAGGAGGGGGGAGAAATGTGTCTGACCTCATTGATGAGTATAGTGTCAAATATGTGGTGTGGGACAAAAAAATGAATCCGGAGTGGGATTTGTCAGTTCTTCCATTAACCGAAGAGTTAAATTATCGCGATTTGGTACTTTTTAGTTTGAAGCCGATGAAGTGATTTTCTGAAGCTTGAGGTGGAAAGAATCGAAATAGAAAATACGTGCGATTTTGTATGCCAATGATACAAGTTTGTTTTTAACGCTTGGATTTTTAGCTTGTATTTTTAAGAGGCGGATATCGTCACATTCAAAACCGACTTTTTTGCATAGCCGTGTAATATCTCCTAGTGTGAAATAGTGCATCGAGTCTAATCGCTGGAAACCGATCTCTTTTTCAGTCGAATAATCTTTGTGTGATCCAAACAGAGTCAATAAACGCATGGCCAACCATCTCGGCATCCAGTTTATGCCGTAGATGCCGTAATGCTGGTCACGCATTCCGAACCGATTAGGGACGCTCATATAAACGGCCCCGCCGGTATTTAGGACTCTGTATGTTTCTCGAAGGACCGCCTCGGGGTTTTCAACATGCTCTATAACTTCAGCCATATTTACAAAATCAAATTGATTATTGGGGAAGGGTAAATGTTCCCCGACCGCTTTTTTCACTTCGATCAGGACACCAGCCTCTTTTGCTCTGGTGTGGGAAAGTTCGATGTAACTTTTTGAAGTTTCTATTCCGATCGCGTTGCCACCTTGTTTTTTGACGTCGATGAGGAAAGATCCGCGGCCCGAACCGAGGTCAAGTATTTTGTCCTTAAGGATTCCGGGGCGCCATTCTTTAAGATGATCTAGGTGAGTTGACATGGGTAATACTATATCTTGGCTCGGTACTGATAGCAATCGGATCGGGGGAGTTTTTTGCCAAACTTCAGTGCTTGGCGTACACTGATTTAACTATGAAATACGATCTATGTATCATCGGAGGGGCGGGACATGTTGGTCTGCCTTTAGGGGTAGCTTTTGCCAATGTCGGACAGAAAACTGTACTCCTTGATACTAATGTCGAAGTCCTAAATATGATATCGTCGGGCAGTTTTCCATTTATGGAAAGGGGGGGTGAAGCGGCTCTAAAGAAGGCTCTCAAGGCAAAGACGCTTTTGACATCTCCTGACCCCGAAGTCATCGGTCAAAGCGATGTTGTCGTTATGGTCATCGGAACGCCGGTTGATGAGCACCTGGCACCAAACCTTCACGGCCTCATGAAGGTCGTAGAGTCGTATTCCGCTTATGTTAGGACCGGACAAACAGTTATCTTGCGCAGTACGGTTTTTCCCGGAACATCCGAAAGACTGCAAAGGTATTTCGATAAGAAGGGTCTGAAGGTGGGTGTTTCTTTCTGTCCGGAGCGTATCGTTGAAGGTAAAGCTTTGGAGGAACTTTCAAGTCTGCCTCAGATAATTTCCGGTTTTGATCCGAAGACGGTCAAAAAAGTTACGACGTTGTTCTCCCGGCTGACCAAACGAAAGATCGTGGTTATGGAGCCGATCGAGGCAGAGCTGGCCAAACTATTTTCTAATGCATGGCGATATCTGACTTTCGCTGTGGCCAACGAGTTTTTCGTTATAGCGACCGAACACGGTTTGGATTACCACAAGATTTACGCGGGTATGACGGAAGATTATCCCAGAATGAATTTGCCCCGGCCTGGATTTGCGGCCGGTCCGTGCCTCCTCAAGGACACCATGCAACTCGCGGCTTTCCATTCGAGTAACTTTTTTTTGGGTCACGCAGCCATGTCGGTTAATGAAAAACTGCCTGCAGTCGTACTGCGACAGCTGGAGAAGAAATTGCCGGACATGCATGACAAGACTATCGGTATTTTAGGTATGGCTTTTAAGGCTGAAAGCGACGATATCCGTGAAAGCCTTTCCTATAAACTGAAGAAGATTGCCATGACCAAGGCTGGTGCAGTACTTTGTCATGATTTTTACGTTGACGACTCAAGACTGGTATCGCTAAAAAAACTGATTAAGGAATCCGACGCCATTATTTTGGCCGCTCCACACAAGGGTTACTCCAAGATCGACCCGAAGAAATATCCGAAAAAAGTTTTTATCGACATTTGGAATTTCTGGCCAAAAAATAATTAAAAACCACTCGATAAAGAGTGGTTAAGGTGTTTTTTTGTTCCGTTAAATCAAAAGTGCTTCTTGGGCGACGGCATCATAGAGAGCCGCCCGAAAAAGAGCTATCGTCATGTTGGGTTTTCTGAGGATTTCTTCCGGAGTGCCAATTACTATAGTTCCCGGTTCAGGAGTCGCTCCAATGATTGGACTGCAGTTTTTGGCTACGAAAACGTGTTGAGTTTCCGTAGATTTATCGGGACTAACGCGGTACTCGCCGATAGGTATCAACCCCTCAGCACTAAGTGCAAACTCCTGTCGAAGTTCGCGAATGGCCGCAGTTATTGGAAGTTCTCCCTTTTTTACTGCGCCGGCGGCAAATGTAAGTAGTTCTTCCATTACCGCGTATTTAAATTCGCATTTGGCAAAAATTTTGCCAGAAGGCGTTTCGGGTATGACCACCACAAACTCTGGACGTTCCCACACATACTGTTCTCTTCGTTTGCCGTCGTCCTCTTCAATTGACCTCAAGGTTACTCTGATCACACCTCTTGGCGACTCTTCGGAGGGGTCAGGATATACTTGTTTTTCGTTTAAGACTTTTGGCATATTTTTGTTGTCGTATTGTACAGCTACTGTTTACACGGTATCACATTATATTGAATAGTCAATACTGATCCAATTTGCCCACGTGCTAGAATTTTCCTATGAAAATTCTTATAACAGGAGGGGCTGGTTTTATTGGGTATTTTCTGACTAAACATCTATTGGAGTGTGGAGATCCGAATTGGTCCATAACTCTAGTGGATAATTTTGAGCGCGGCAAAAAGGACGAGGCATTCGCGGCAATTTTAAAAGATAAAAGAGTCTCGCTTTTAAATGTGGATCTGACCGACCTCGCTAGTTTTAGCAAACTGGGAAGTGGCTATGACCATGTTTATCATTTGGCCGCAATGAATGGGACAAAGATTTTCTATGAGCGGCCGCAGGATGTTTTGCGTGTAAACACTTTATCTTTGATTTATATGTTGGATTGGTTTCGGCAAAATAATCCGAAGGGTAAGTTTTGTTTTACATCTTCGAACGAAGCCTACGCCGGGGCATTGAACGCGTTTAACATTTTACCCATTCCGACGCCAGAGAAAGTGCCTTTGGTCATAGACGATCCGTACAATCCTCGCTGGTCATATGCTTCGACAAAGTTGGTAGGGGAGTTATTCGTAATACACTACGCCAAAGCTTACGATTTTAGAGCGCTCATAGTTCGTCCACACAATTTTTACGGGCCTCGAGCTGGTTATGGTGGCCATGTTATTCCCGATTTTTGCGAGCGTATAGCTTCTAAAATTGATCCTTTTCCTATTTACGGTGCCGATGATACGAGAACTTTTTGCTATATCGAGGACGCTGTTCGAGCAATGCGACTTCTCATGGAGTCACAAAAAACTGATGGCCAGCCGATTGACACAGTCCACATAGGCGATTTTGAGGAATTAAATATGAGAGAGTTGGCTGAAAAATTATTTGAAGTTACAGGGTGGCATCCCAAGTCCCTCGACATAAAAAATGGTCCAAAGGGAAGTGTTAAACGCCGTTTGGCAGATGTGTCCAAACTTCAAAAATTAACGGGCTGGAAACCCGAGGTTTCCTTAGAAGATGGCCTTAAGAGGACTTTTGACTGGTATATGGCGCATCCAGACGTAAAGAAGTAACCCCTCACACCCCCAACCACACCCCAAACCAGTTGAGTGGATCTCTCTGCCGTCGCGACAGAAGGACGGAAAGCAGTATGGCCA
>MHRK01000020.1 GCA_001820955.1 Candidatus Taylorbacteria bacterium RIFCSPHIGHO2_02_FULL_43_32b | reverse complement strand
AAAGCCATCATCATTCGATGATTGTTGGAGAGTTTTTTGATGTTCATACGACATATTTTATCAAAAATAGCTACAGGGGAACAGGTCTAATGAGAATGGAAGTGCCGAAATTTCTAGGGAAAGGTTGGTTGAACTCTATGGTAAGTGATCTCCCATCCTTATCGTGTATCAAAGTTTGTGGCTTGAGAAATACTGCAGAACACCAAAAGAGCTGACACAGCAAAAATGAATTAGTTTGATATACCTGACATAACTCCAATATCAAGCTTTCGTTCTACCTTTTCGTTTATCGCAATTTTTTCAAAATGTTCTCTTAAGTTTTCAAGGGCAACTTTTTTCTTGCTATCCGGTACCAGATTCCAGACGCTCATCGTTTGAATGTAGCCAAGTGCCTCCTTGGGACTGAAGTATTCAGTAACGGAGAATATTTTTTCTTCAATTCTCACAAACCCATTTTCTTCCAATGTTCTTTTGGGCTCATATTCTTTCTTAATATCCGGTACCGTTTCTTCAATAAATCTCCGAAGTATTTCTTTATTCCTTTTCTTAAAATCACCAGTTTCATTTTTATTGACCGCAAAAAACAAACCAGCAGGTTTTAACACTCGTTTGATTTCGTGGAGCGTACTCTTGTTTGCAAACCAATGAAAAGCGCTGAAAGCGGTTACGGCGTCAAAAGCCCTATCTTTGAAGGGCTGTTTTTCTGCTCTTGCGACTCGATACTCAATCGAGTATCGATTATTGGCTTTTGCCTCTCGTATCATGTCGGCATCGATATCGGTACCCGAAACCTCGGCTCCTTTCTCGCAAAGTTGTTCCGAGGCGATACCAGTGCCACAACCAATATCTAAAATCAGAGGGTGGTCTTTCCGAATTTTTTGAAAAATATAATCGTAGGCTTCATCAGGGAATCCTTTGCGCGCTTTGGCGTAATTTTTACTTAGATTACCAAAATCTCCGTAGCCGTTCTTTTTTCTCGCCGATTGTTTCATGACAGTTTATTATAACAAAAGTTGTTGCGTTGACAGACAAGATATATTGGTGTTGTATAGCGGAGGAAAGTATCAGCGAACAATATATAGGAGGAAAAATTATGCCCAAAGAAGTACCTTGGAAATCAAATATTACACAGGTCGGTAAAAACAAACTTCTTACATATGGAGTTGATCAGGAAGAAATCATTCGATCTTTTCGATACGAGGAGATGGTGTTTCTTTTGCTTTTTGGCAGAAAACCATCTGAGGTTGAAGCCGATCTGCTTCGAGCCGTCATTGTTTCTCACGTGAGCCACGGGATAACTGGTCAAAGCACTATTGCGGTGCGAATGGGGGCCGATTGTCGATCTTCTTTCTTAAGCTCTGCCCTTGCTAGTTTCCTCGTTGGTTCCGGCAGTGTTCATCAAGGAGCACTGCAGTCTTCGATGGACATGCTTAAGGAAGCTACGGAAGCAATGAGTGTCGAGAGTTACGTGCAGGATCGTCTTAGTTCAAAAAAAACTTTTTATGGTTATGGCCACAGGTTTCACCCCAAAGATCCGCGGGCTATTATTCTGATGAGACTATGTGATGAGCACGGTTTTGTTGGAAAATACATACGTGTGGCTCGAGAAATCGAGAGAATTATCGGCCCCGGGCGGGGGCGGTACATGAACATCGAAGCATCGGGCGGATCTATCTTGCTTGACCTCGGATTTTCATCAGAAATTGCCCCGCTTATCATCCTTGTTGGTCGATGTCCGATGTACGCAGCCGTCTATTTGGAGCGTATGATGTCGGAAAGTAAGCCGTTCCAACGTCTCGCCGTGTACGACATCGTTCCAGGAAAGGAGGAGAGATGAAAAATTCTGAAGAGATATGGGCAATCATTCCAACACGCGGTGGTTCGACAGGATTGCCAGAGAAAAACATTCGCGTCATCGCCGGTAGACCTTTACTTCATTATATGTTGGAAACAGCAAAGGGAAGCTTGATTCTCAATCTCATCGTTCTGACCACCGACAACGACGATATCGCACGCGCGGCGGGTCAGGTTAGCGGTGTAGAAATTCGGAGACACGATCCGTCACTCTCGATGTCAGGGCGACCCACATTTGGAGTGTTCCGCCACATGTTGGAGAGATTAATTCAGGAACGAAGTATCGTTCCACGAGCAATTGTTTTGCTCCGCGTTACCACACCACTGTGTCTGCCTTCCGACATAGATAATGCAGTCGCCCTACTTCTTGCGAATGCTCACACTGCGAAGTCGGTGTTGTCTGTTACTAAATCAGACGTCCATCCGAAAAGGACATATGTAATGGACGAGAACGGAGTGCTCAGTGCTCGCGAAGATACCCCTGAAAGGGATTTCCCGCTCCCGCGCCAGGTGTTTGACGACGTGTATATCAGAAATGGTGCGATTTACGCGACCTTTCCCGATATTGTTTTAGGGGGCAGTTTGTGGGGAGATAAATCATTGGCCTATGTCATGCCGAAAGTGCGATCCGTTAACATCAATGACGAGATCGATTTTGTTCTTGCCGAAGCATTGTTGAGAAGAAATGCTCAACCCTGAAGCTCTGGTTTAACCGCCTGAGCTTTTTATTTGTGATATATTGTAAATGTAACCGAATATGTTCAGAAGAGAAGCAGGCGTTCAATTTAGAGGAGCAGAAAAATGCGGCGACCTGAACACGGAGGAACATTAGAAAAATATGGCAAAAAAATAGTCATGATAAAACCCGGGGAATACCAACATTTTAAGGGAGGACACTATGAGGTGCTTTTTGTTGTAAAGCATAGCGAAACATTGGAGGAAATGGTGGTATACCGAGCTTTATACGGTACTAAAGAAGTGTGGGTGCGGCCGCTTCCGAATTTCTGTGAAGAAGTGGAGGTTGACGGTCAGAAAGTGCCGAGATTTAAGTTATTAAAAGAAGACGACTTGCACGAAAGAAAAGACGGCAAAGTTCAGTAAATTACTGGAGTGACAGAATAAAGTTAGGGAGATATCATTACCTCATGTATTCAAAAGAATTCAAAGAGTTTATAGACATGCAGGATGGCCGGCTCAAGACATCGATTGAAAATTACCCCGACAACGAGAAAGCGGTTTTTGCGCGCATGATAAAACTTACTGAGGAAGTCGGCGAGCTTGCTGACGAAGTTTTGGCGGAGAGCTCTTTTCAAAGGCAAGATAAACTGGCCAAAAGGGAGAAAGGAAGTCTTGAAGCGGAATTTGCAGATGTTGTAATTACAGTTTTTTTGCTCGCTAAATCTTTAAATTTGGATATCGATAAAAGTCTCCGAGAAAAGATTGCCAAAATTAACAAACGGTATGAAAAGTGAGGAAAAACCCAAAATCGGAATGGGAGTGATGATTAAAAAGGGTGGCAAAATTCTGATAGGAAAAAGAAAGAATTCGCATGGAGACGGGACATGGGCTTTTCCCGGGGGTCACCTCGAAAACGGAGAGTCATTTTCGGAGTGTTTGAAGAGAGAAATCAAAGAGGAGTGCGCGATTGATGTCAAGAATCTTCGTTTTCAGTGCGTCGCGAACATAATAAAGTACGGGAAACATTACGTTTTGATTGGGTACGTTGCTGATTGGAAAAAGGGAGAACCAAAATTGATGGAGCCAGACAAGTGCGAGGGTTGGGAGTGGTTTGATTTGAAAAATTTGCCGAGCCCGCTCTTTGAGGCCAGCAAAATTATTATTGAAAGTTATAGAGCGAGGAAGGACATTGGCGTCAAAAACGCAGGTATTGGCGGAGTGGCCATGTTTTTTTCTTATGTGTTAGCTGGAGCGGTCGTTTTGTTCCCGTACTATTTTTTCGCCGGAGAGAGAGTGGTTATTCTTTCGATTGATGTAGCTTTGCTTCACTTATGTTGCTTGGACTTGTGAGTGCTAAATTATCCAATGTTCATGTTTTGAAGAGAGTTACCAAAATGCTGGTTGTGGGAGGTGCCGCAATTTTTGTAGGTGTCATGGTGAGTTATATAGTCAACTAACCTTTCTGTATTGATGGAAAAAAAAGATACAAAAAAAGTTTTACATACATTGGTCATAATTCATGACCACCCGAGAGTTTTACTTGGTATGAAAAAGCGGGGGTTTGGTCAGGGGAGATGGAACGGCTTTGGAGGTAAACTGGAAAATGGTGAATCTATAGAAGAAGCGGCCAAGAGAGAAACTTTTGAGGAAGCGGGGATTCGGATATCGGACATGGATAAAATCGGAATTCTTGATTTTGAATTTGATGGCAAGGAAGAAGGGTTGGAAGTTCACTTGTTTAAGGCAAAAAGTTTTTATGGAAATCCGATCGAATCCGAGGAAATGTCTCCTCGGTGGTTTTTTATGGAAGAAATTCCCTTTGCCATGATGTGGCCCGATGATCGGTACTGGTTCCCGTTCTTCATAAGAAACAAAAAATTTAGGGCTAAGTTTAAGTTTGGGGAAGGTGACAAAATTATTGGCTATGATTTGAATGAGGTGAAAAATTTATGAGCGACGATAATGTATTTAAGACAAAACCCATGGCATCTTCGGTTCTGTTTTTCAACGACAAGGGCGAGATGTTGATTGTAAAGCCGAGTTATCGAGATTATTGGTTGATGCCGGGAGGCGGAGTGGAATTGAACGAATTTCCTTTAGGAGCCGCAATTCGTGAAGTAAAGGAAGAACTTGGGCTCACAAAGGAACTATTTCATTTGGTTGCCGTCGACTATGTCGGGCAGTCCGAAAAAAAATTTAGCGATTCGTTGGTTTTTATTAGGATGTCATTTGTCACAAGATGAGATTGATAAAATAAACTTGCCGCCGTCTGAACTTACAGATTACGCGTTTATGGATGTGGAAAAGGCAATTCAAATGCTTGGTGAACGGGCGAGACCGAGGATCAAAATGGCACTGGAAGCACTAAAAAATGACGAAACAGTCTACCTTGAAGATGGGGAGAAGGTTGTGTAAACTGCAAAGATGTCAAAAACAAAACATGAAAGATTAATTAGCTGGATATCTCCATCGCAATATCAAATAACTATTCATCCCGATTTCAGCGACCACACCTTTAAGGGAGAAGAGACCATTTTTTTGACTCTGCGCAAGGCCTCGAGAAGTGTCGTTTTGCATTCGGCCAATTTAAAATTATCCGGCGTTTTTTTTGTAAGTGAAGGTAAGAACGAAAGAATTGATAGTTCCAAAATTGTTTACAATAAGAAAGAGGAAACCGTCTCGGTCTTATTCGCGCGAATGGTACAAAAGGGCAAGGGCAAACTTTTTTTGAAATTTAACGGGCAACTGTCGGATGACATGAGAGGTTTTTACAAAAGCCGCTACACGATTGGAAACGAGGAGCACTTTATTGCTACGACTCAGTTCGAATCCACGGATGCGAGAAGAGCCTTTCCTTGCGTTGACGAACCGGAAGCCAAGGCCATTTTTGATGTAACGATGATTGTTCCAAATGACCATGATGCCATTTCGAACACTATTCCGATAGGGGAATCTCCGCATGAATCCGGGTACAAAGTGGTCAAGTTCGCGCCGACGCCTATTATGTCGACCTATCTTCTCGCTTTTATTTCCGGAAAATTCGAGTCAATTGAAGGAAAGAATAAAGATGGAGTTTTGGTTAGGGTTTTTACCACACCTGGCAAGAAAAAGCAGGCGGAGTTTGCCCTTGAAGTGGCGAAAAAATCTCTTGAGTTCTACACAGAATATTTTGATACCCCTTATCCCTTGCCGGTTCTAGATATGATTGCGGCGCCGGATTTTGCCGCCGGAGCCATGGAAAACTGGGGTGCTGTGACATATCGAGAGTCGGCGCTTTTGGTAGATTCCGATCATACGGCCACAGAAGCCAAGCAGTGGGTGGCATTGGTTATTGCTCACGAATTGGCGCATCAGTGGTTTGGAAATTTGGTGACTATGAAATGGTGGACTGATCTATGGCTGAACGAAGGTTTTGCTTCTTATATAGAATATTTGGCTGTGGACCATATATTTCCCGAGTGGGAAATATGGAAACAATTCGTTTCTTCCGACCTTTCCGCGGCCCTTAGATTGGACGCTCTCAAAACCACTCACCCGATCGAAGTACCCGTTCAGCATCCAAATGAAATAGCCGAAATTTTTGATGCTGTGTCATACTCGAAAGGCGCGTCGGTTATTCGTATGCTCGCAAATTATCTTGGAGAAAAAGATTTTAAAAAAGGTTTGCAGAATTATTTGAAGAAGCATGCCTATCAAAACGCGGAGACGAAGGATTTATGGGACGCTCTCTCTTTGGCTTCTCATAAACCGGTTGGAAAAATAATGGAAAAATGGACGAAAAAACCCGGATATCCATTAATTTCCGTCCACAGGAAAAATGGTAAAACTGAATTAAGCCAAGGGCGTTTTATGAGCAGTGCTCTTTCAAGAAAAACGACGAAGGATAATACGCTCTGGAATGTGCCCATGGTTTACGGCCAAAATGGAAAAGTGAAAACTTTTTTGCTGACAGGTAAGAGACAGGTGCTTTCGGATTTCAAGGAGGGTCATAAGTTGAACTTTGGAGAAGCCGGTCTGTATAGGGTTGATTATCCGGAAGCATATTTGAAAAGTTTTTTCCAAAAAATTGAAGAAAAGAAATTGAGTCCGGCTGATCGTTTGGGGCTTTTGCGCGACAGTTTTGCTTTAGCAGAGAGCGGTCAATCTCCGACGACTTTGGCACTCTCCATGCTCGAAGCTTATAGAAGTGAAGAGGAATATGTTGTATGGCGGGAAATTGCGCATGGACTTGGAAAAGTTTCTTCGGTTTTCGCCGGGTCGAAAGTTGATGAATATTTGAAAAATTTACGGCTTTCTGTGTTTTCGCCCGTAGCGCGGCGTTTTGGTTGGCACTCCGAGGCGGGTGAACCGCATTCGGCGCCGATGCTTCGCGACATGCTCTTGTTTCAAGCCGCGGCCGCGGGCGACTTCGATATTATTGCCAAGGCAAAACGTTTGTTTGAAATTTACTTAAAAGGCGGAGAGGCTCCGGAAAAGGATGTTCGAAGCGCCGTATATTTTATTGTGGCAAGGGAAGGCGGTGTGCGCGAATTTGATGAGCTTAAAAAATTGTATATAAACGCTAAACTGCCGGATGAGAAGGATCGTCTAGGCCACGCTCTCGGGCTTTCTAAGGACAAAAAAGTATTGGAGTCGGCGCTTTCTTTCGCTCTGACAAAGCACGTTAGGCCGCAGGATCTTACTGACATTTACGGTTCGGTTTGCCGGAATTATTTTGGTAGGGAGCTGTCATGGACTTTCCTTAAGAAAAATTGGAAGAAGTTGATTTCGATTTATGGGCCCGGTGGGCATCGCACCCCTCGTCTTGTAGAGCCGCTTAGTGTTTTTTCTGACGCCAAATATGCTAATGAAATTGAGAGTTTTTTCAAGACGAAAAAAGTGGGTGTCGAGAGGACCGTTACCCAGGTTTGTGAGCGCATTCGCTCCAATGCCAATTGGAAGAAGAATGAAGAAAAGCCGATTTGGCAATGGCTTAACAAATACCGCAATATTTGAGAAAATACCACATAGAAATTACTAATTAATCTAATTTCTAATTGGTCATTCGGAATTGTTTAGAAGTTAGACGAATTAGAGATTAGGAATTAGCCGAAACAATTATGAAAAAAAAAGTTAAAAAAACCAACAAGAAGAAAAAGTTGAATAAGAGTCGCAGGATTGTGGTTGTTTCCGGAGGCTTTGACCCCATCCATATTGGTCACATCCGCTATATTCAAGAAGCGTCCCAATTGGGAGACGAGCTCATTGTTATCCTTAACAACGACAACTGGTTGATTGATAAAAAGGGGTATGTATTTATGCCACAACACGAAAGAGTTGAAGTTTTGATGAGTATCCGCGGTGTTGACCGAGTTATACCGACAGATCACGGCCCTGGTGAATATTTTAAGGATAGAAGCGTATGCAGAACGCTTGAGCAAGTTCATCCTCATGTTTTCGCCAACGGTGGCGATCGCAAACCGGATGGTGATCCTGTGCCTGAAGTGGCTCTTTGCGAAAAATTGGGTATTAAGTGTGTATATAACGTCGGTACGGGGGGGAAAGTTCAGTCGAGTTCGTGGCTCGTAAATAAACTAAAAGAGAACAAGATTAAAGTTAAAAAAACGTAATTTCGCATTTCCTAATAATAGGATGTTTATATGAACAAAATTGTCAGATTTTTTGATAAGCTCGAAGATAGGATAAGAGGATTTCTCAGCCATTATCCGATGCTTTACGCGATGGTCGGCGGTGTGGCCGTGGTTCTTTTTTGGCGCGGCGTATGGGAGTTGGCGGATGATTTCGAAATTTCGGCTTTCTGGTCTCTCTTTGTAAGCGTGCTCATAATGATGGGGACGGGAGTTTTCGTTTCGTTTTTCATTGGAGATCGAATAATTTTGACGGGTCTTAAACGTGAGAAGAAATTAGCCGAAAAAACAGAAGATGAAGTAAAAGAGGAGGAAATGCTTTTGGTTAATCTTTCGAGACGTCTTGAAAACATCGAAAAATCTATTGACTTGATAAAACAGAAACTCTAAACGATGGAAAAGAGCCATAAGCATAAAATTCTCGTTATTTTAGGCACGGGACGTGAGGGGCGTTTTTCAAAACGTGTGGCACAGGCAATTTTTGAAGAAATTAAAAAAAGAAGTGATGCGGATCCAATTTTTGTTGACGTTCGCGATTTTGTTTTTGGTGCGACTATTAACGGTAGTGATTCTGATCCTCGCACGGAGCCTTGGAAGGATTTGGTTAAAGAGGCTGAAGGTTTGTTTTTTGTGACACCGGAATACAACCGGGGCATACCCGGAGAGCTTAAAATGCTTATCGATTCGGCATTTGACGAATATGTCAGGAAACCGGCTGCAATTTGCGGTGTGTCTGATGGCGGGTTCGGCGGGGCAAGGGTTATCGAGTCATTGCGAGCTCTTCTTTCATACCTTCAAATGATTCCTGTTTGGCCGAACATATTCGTTTCCAAAGTTGATAAAACTTTCAGCGAGGCTGGAGTCACGTCGGATCAAAATTTTTATGTTAAAGTAAATAAGGCAACGGACGAATTAATCAGTTTGGCGAGGTTGCTAAAAAATAATAAATAACATGTGGAATATTTTTGGCAGACCAATATTGGCGACTCACAGCGGCAGTTTTCATCCTGATGATGTTTTGTCCGTGGCGGCATTAAAAAAGATAGATCCCAAACTAAAAATTGTGAGGACGCGCGACAAAGGGATCATTAAGGAGGCGGAGTATGTTGTTGATGTCGGCGGTGAATATGACCCAAAAAGAAAGCGTTTCGATCATCATCAAGTGGGCGGCGCCGGAGAAAGGGATGATCGTGTGCCATATGCCTCTTTCGGGTTGGTTTGGAGGGAATACGGCGCGCATTATTGTGGTAGTAAGACTGTTGCCGATTATATTGAGAAAAATCTCGTAGAGTACATTGACGCGATGGATAATGGAGAGGGTGAAATAAAACCCATAAGCGGTGATATTTACCCGTATACTTTTGGCAATTTCATTATGGATATGAATCCGGTTGGAAATGTCGGCGCCTTTCATTATAATCGCGCTTTTGAAAAAGCGGTCGCGGTGGCTTCTTTGGCTCTCGATAATTTTGTATTAGGCGCCAAATATTTTCTGGAGGCGGAAAGTAAAATTTTGGATAGTTATCAAAAAAGCGATGATAAGAGGATTGTTATTTTTGATGAAAAATATCCGTGGCAGGACGTGTTGAAAAAAATTAAAGAGCCAATTTATGTCGTGGAGCCCGGAAGTATGAGAGGGGAGTGGAAAGTAACATGCGTAAGAGACAATCCGAGAGATTTTACAAACAGAAAAGATTTGCCAAAAGAATGGGCCGGGAAAAGAGACACAGAGCTTGTCCAGATTACTGGGGTAAAAGATGCCGTTTTTTGTCACAATAAACTTTTCACCGCTTATGCAAAATCTAAAGAGGGGGCAATTAAGCTTGCGGAGCTTGCTTTTAAATAAGAAATGTTTTTAAAGAAATAAACGTAAGTATCCACACCCCCAACCACACCCCATGATATAATGTCAATATGAACCTCTCGGAAAACGAGATAAACAAAAGACTCATAAGGCTCAGAAAT
>MHRK01000019.1 GCA_001820955.1 Candidatus Taylorbacteria bacterium RIFCSPHIGHO2_02_FULL_43_32b | reverse complement strand
AATTGAGAATTTGGAGGAAGGATATCGAGATACGCTGACGAGAAATTCGCAATTTACAGCAGAAATTTGGAGATTTTAGCAGGCAAGCGAGGTTTTGAGCCATATTTTGCCTGTCTGCGTATCTACCTGTGCGTATACGGAGACAGGCAGACAGGTACGCACAGGCAGGCGGTTAGATCGTGGATAGGTTCTTAGTAATCCACAATATGTATAATTTCCTCCGCGGTCGTTATGCCCTGCCTCACTTTATCCACAGCCGACTCTTTCAAACTCTTCTTGATTTTCTTCCTGAAAAATTCTCGAAGCGAAGTTCTGGAAACATCCTCGATAATTTTTGACTTTATCTCATCATCGAACCTTACAATTTCAAAAATACCCGTTCTTCCCATAAATCCGCTATTGCGACAAACCTCACATCCTTTCCCCTTCATAAACTGGGCGCCACCCACGGCTTCGCCTATTAATTTTCTTTCAAAAGCGCTCGGTTCATAAGGTGTGGCGCAATTACTGCAAATTTTCCCGACCAACCTTGTGGAAATCATGCCTGCCAAACCGTATGCAACAACGGAGCGAGGAATGCCCATTTCGACCAAACGAATAATGAGTCCCGGAGTATCAAAAGTATGAAAAGTTGAAAAAACCAATATTCCCGAAAGCGCCGCTCTAAAAGCGATGGCGGCGGTATCAGGATCGCGAATTTCACCAATCATAATGACATCCGGATTTTGGCGCAATAGCGCTTTGGCGGCTTTCGAAAAACTAAGGTCGATGGCCTCGTTGATTTGCATTTGCCTCACACCATCCATTTCCAATTCCACCGGATCCTCAAGAGTGACAACGCTTTTTTGAACTCTATTCATAGCCCCAATTACAGAATATAAAAAAGTCGTCTTGCCCGATCCTGTTGGCCCGCTAATCAAAACCATGCCGTGAGGACTCTCGATAATCCCTTTTGAGATCTCCGCCTGTTCCGCGTCCATACCCAACTGATTTAAATCAGAAAAAATATCACCCTTCTTTAACGCCCGAAGCACCACGGCCAAACCGTGCATTGAGGGCACAGTAGATACGCGAAAATTGTGCAGTTTGCCGTCTATATCAAATTCAAAATGCCCGTCCTGGGGAAATCTTTTTTCCCCAATATCCATCTGCGCCAAAACTTTTATTCTCGAAATAATAGCTTCGCTGTAATGAGTGGGAACACTGCCAAATTTATACAGCACCCCATCAACCCGAAACCTGACTTCAAGCGCCTCTCTCGAAGGGTCGAGGTGGATATCGCTCGCTCGACTCGCTATAGCATTTTGCAAAACTGATTCCAGTATTTGAACCGGGGACATATCGGGATTTTCATATTTCTGAGTCATAAATTATTTATTGATTGTATTACCAAAAGACAACTTCATTATAACTCGTTTTGAAAAGTAGAACACGCCAAAATTTTCTCTTAAATACTCTTGCTTGTTTACCTTACTTATGTAGAATGCGAAAAGCGGAAAAACAAACACAAACGAAGGATAGCCCTTTATGAATCAAAGCGAAGAACAATACACGGCTGAAGCAATAGCTGACCCGCACGTTCATTTGCGTGAAATCGGATGGGTAATGTCAGATGTGGTCAGAGATTGTTATGATGGAGGATCGGACGTTATAGGTCCCCAACCAAACACCAATAGCCCGCGCATAACAGAGCAGGAAGTAAGCTGGTATATAAATTCAGCAAAAACATTCGTGAATCCGTTGAAGCCCATGTCATTCATACCTTTTGTGATGTTGACAGAGTGTACGACACGGGCAGAACTCGAAAAATGTGTGGCGACAGGCATTAGGGACGGCAAAATTTATCCCTATATGCGCACAACGAAATCGGCGCACGGAGTCCACTGTTACTCGAATATGATACCGATCGTTCGCTGGTGTGGAGAGCTTGGTATCAAAGTTCACGCACATTTCGAACATCCGAATTCTGTCCACCCAAACCGCGATGCCGAATACCTTTGTCTTCCCATAGCAGAAATCTTCCTTGAATCGACAAAGGCCATCATCGTATGGGAACACGGATCTGACGGCAGATGCGTAAGGGCGTGGAAAAAATTTGCCAACGACTTTCCCGGCAGATTCTATCTCACGTTAACTGCCCATCACTTGGCTTGGGACGAAGACTCGGCATTTGGAGATGTTCGAAAAAAATGCAAACCTCCCATTAAAACCGACCTCGATCGGCTCCAGCTCATCAGCCTGATTGGAGAAAACCATTACTGGGTGATGGCCGGCTCGGATGCGGCACCGCACGATGTCGAAAACAAGCATGCCCACAAGGGAAAGTGCTCATGTGGCGATTACACCGCCCCCTTCCTCCACCTTCTTTACGCACACGCGCTTAGCCATCTCTTCTTAACGCCTCGGGGAATAGAGATTTACATAAACTTTACGAGCAGAAACGCGAGGTCACTGCATAAACTTCCAAGGTCATCACGAAACGTAATTCTCGTTCGTAAACCTTTCACCATCCCCCCGTTTTATAAAGTTGGGGATTGGACAGTTGAGCCGCCGGGAGTCGGCGAAGTTCTCGAATTTCAAATCGCAAAATAGCAAAACAAAACGCAGACGATTTATGTCTGCGTTTTTTCTTGATTTTTTTACTTGGCTAAGTAGGATGAATGCTGGCAACAGTGAACATTAACAAAAGGAATGCTAATGATTATCCTCATAATCGGTAGTGGCGGACGTGAACATGCCTTGATTTGGCTATTAGCCAAAGACTCAAGAATCATCGAAATATGGTGCGCGCCTGGCAATGCAGGTATAGCAAAAGAACGTCTGCAAAACGGTAACCTGGTCAAATGCATCGACATCAAAACAACCGACCTGTCACGATTGGCTGACTTCGCTACCGAAAAAAAGGTGCACTTAACTGTCGTGGGGCCGGATAAGCCTATCGGCTTAGGTATTGCCACTTTTTTTCGCTTCCGAAAATTACGCATCTTCGCTCCAGAAGCTGCACTTTTTGAAAGCTCAAAGATCTTCACGCACGCCTTTAATTCCACGCACGGAATCCCTCAACCCAAAGGTCAGAACTTCGACCTTGACAGGTTACGTGAAGCTGAGGCCTTTGCCAACTCCTTAACCTCGGGCTCGGTGATCAAGGCCGACGGCTTATTCGATGGAAAAGGCGTAGTGCTCTGCAAAACGAGCATCGAGGCTCACTCGGCAATCGAGAGAATGCTGGTAAGGGACGAATTTGGCCCCGCTGGCCGGCATATCCTTATTCAAAATCGCCTGACTGGCTGTGAAGTCTCCGCTCACGCCCTCTGTGATGGGAAGAATTATAAAATGTTTCCACTCTCTCAGGACAACAAAGGTGACGGAAAAGGCAACATGACCGGAGGCATGGGGGCCACGATGAGAACAACACCTTTAGGTGGAAACGATGCCATGCGAATTGAAAATGAAATCATCAAACCTTGGCACAATGCCTGTCTTGAAGAGGGTATTGTCTATAAAGGACTTTTCTACCCGGGCATCATGCTCACAGATGATGGATTCCATCTTCAAAATTACCGGAGGTTTGGACCCAAAGTCTTAGAGTACAACGCGCGCTTCGGCGACCCGGAAACACAGGTCTACATGCCGATGCTGAACTGCAATCTTTTGGATTTACTGGACGCTTGCGTGGAAGGAACGCTCGACAAAGTTGACCTTAAATGGAAATACGGTGTAGCAGTCTGTGTAGTCATGGCTTCAAATGGTTATCCCGATTCGCTGACCGCAGGAGAACCCATCTTTGGCATTGAGCAAGCTGACGCTGTGCCGGACACAAAAGTTTTTCATGCTGGCACTGCGCTTAAGGATGGGCAAATCGTCACAAACGGCGGCCGAGTTTTGGGTGTAACATCCTGGGGTGTTGACCTGTTCGAGGCCAAATCAAAAGCCTACCAAGCAG
Organism: Candidatus Taylorbacteria bacterium RIFCSPHIGHO2_02_FULL_43_32b; assembly: GCA_001820955.1. Classification (GTDB taxonomy): domain Bacteria; phylum Patescibacteriota; class Minisyncoccia; order Phycocordibacterales; family 2-02-FULL-43-11; genus 2-02-FULL-43-11. The sequence goes on along the minus strand of MHRK01000019.1, from coordinate 50,651 downwards.
TGGGCAAAATACATTGCCAAGCTCTTTGGTACCGAAAGGATATCGGCATATACGCCCCGTAGTCAATAACAAAACGTAAATCTTCACGGTTTGCGTTTTTTTAATAAAAACAAACCAGCCAAAAATTTTTATACCTGGACTTAGACCGGCAGATCCAATATCCATTTTTCAAGGGCAATCTCAAGTTCATGCTCTCCCCTCCTCGAATCATGGTAAAGAGAAACCAAATTCTGACTAACATTTTCGAGCTCCTTAATATCCCATCTACTCAAAAATCTTTTGGCTTTAGTCCAGGCAAAAGGCTTAAGCCCCGCCTCATCGGCACTCTTCGCAATAGCGGCCGCTCGAAGACTTTTTACCTGCCAAAACAAAGTGCCATGCAATTCTTCGGGAGAAAGTCCTTCGGATAGAGCGGCTTGGTATAAAATCCAAAGCTTTTGTTTATTTCTTTCGCCGAGAGCATCAGCAAGAGAAAAAGAATTAAATCTTTCTTTTTTTTCGATTTTGGCAAATTCCTGAACTTTTGCCGCATATTTCTCAAAGATTTTAAGAAGCGGAGCCTTCACACCTTCCTCCAAAAACACAAAAACATTTTCCGACTTGCCGATAACTTCCAATTTATCCGCTACAATCTCGGCATTTTGGCTATCGGCGCAGACGCGATCACCGAAAACTATAAATTTTCTTTCGAATAGACCCTGACTTCCCGACAATTCGTCAATTTTAGCTTCACTTACTCCCCCCTCTTCAAGAGAAACGACGGTGGCATCCGGCTTTTTTTTCTTCAGCACATCCAAAACCTCACGAGCTTTTGCGCGAGCTTTTTGCCAATCGTTACCATAAATTAGATAGAGCATGAACTAAATGTAAAATTAAAAAATCAAAATGAAAAATGACAACTTAAAATTTTAAAATTTCTTTCCGTATTTAATCCGAAACCATCCATATCAATGAAGGCGTAATCATAAGTTATCTCCTCGCCTTCTTTGATATCTCTTTGTGCGAAGACCGTACCACTGGCAATCGTCCTAAACTTAATATATGAATTTGGGTCGCAAGAATGATTGGTGTATGAATAGGGATGATTGCTACTAACATATTTTCCCCTGCCTTGATAATCAACATGTTCATCTCCATCCGGAAAATGCTTTTTTCCCTTTAGCTTCCAATTATCATAAGAAAGAATTATTTCACCTGCCTCAAATGGTCTCGCGGCAAACAACCCCTCCCCTTTTCCATTGGATTTTCCTACAATTACCCCATTGATTTCTTTCATTCTATATTTTACATCGTCATTTTTCATTTTGATTTTTTAATTTTACATTTTCTCCATCTCCCCCCAGTTCTTCCCAACCGACACGTCCGTCTTGATAGGCACCCCGCGGGTTTCGGAAAGCGGCAAAACATTCTCCATAATTTCTTTTATTTCCGGCACAACTTTATCAACCATTTCCGATTTTATTTCGTAAACCAGCTCATCATGCACTTGGAGCTCGAGATATACCTTGTCACTTAAATCGTTCTTGCCAATCCATTCATCAACTCTAACCATGGCAATCTTAATAATATCAGCTTCTGTTCCTTGAATCGGCGCGTTGATGGCCATCCTTTCGGCCGCCGCCTTGATAAACGGCAACTTGGAATTGATACCCTCGAAATAGCGGCGGCGGCCGAAAACCGTTTCGGTATAACCTTTCCTGGCCGTTTCTTTCTTTATCTCGTCCAAATACTTTGCCAAACCGGCAAAAGTTTTAAAGTATGAATCATAAAAAATTTTTGCTTCTTCTCTGGTGCTGGATAAATTTTTCTGAAGCGCCGACACCCCCATTCCATACATCACGCCAAAATTAATTACTTTGGCCCTCCTCCTCATCTCTTTATCAACCTTTTCGGGAGGTACATTAAAGACGGCCGCCGCCACGCCCGAATGCACATCCTTGCCCTCCTTAAAAATTTTGATCAGTTCTTCGTCGTTCGCCAAAAAAGCCGCGATCCGAAGTTCCATTTGAGAATAATCGAAAGCGACCAACTTGGATTTTTCCTCTGCGACAAAAGCGTTTCTAATCCTAATACCAAGATCGCTGTGATGCGGGATATTTTGGAGATTCGGGTTTTCGGAGGACATCCTTCCTGTTGTGGTGCCGGCTGACAAAAAATTAGCCCGAAGCTTCCCATCAAGACCGACCATCGGAATAACATTATCAATATAAGTTCCGAGAAGTTTGGCCAATTCCCTGTACTCCAAAATTTTGCCGATAATTGGATTCTCATCGGCAAGTTTGGCCAACTCCGACTCTTTTGTCGAAAGCGCTCCCCCCGCCGTTTTTTTCTGATTTTTAGCCTTCATTCCCATTTTCACAAAAAGGATTTCTCCCAACTGTTTTGGAGACGCGATATTAAACTGCACTCCTGCCTCTTTCCATATCTGCTTTTCCAATTTTTCCAAACTTGCCCGATATTCCTTGCCAAGTTTCTTAAGATATTCCGTATCCACCACCACTCCATGCCCGTTCATTTTTTCTATAACCGGAATCAGCGGTCTTTCTATTTCTTCGTACACCCTGAACAGACCTTGTTTTTTTAATTCCGACAATAAATAATCCCTGGCCTCGCCCAAGGTTTCTTTTCTGGAGTAAACCTTGATGTCCTCGATAGTCGGATTAGTAATTGAAGAATTTAAAATCCACAACATAATTGACGCCTCGCGAAAAACTTTTGGATCTAAAACGTAAGGCGACTCCAGAAATTCTGCAGAATCCCCCGCCGGCCGCACTTCTTTTGGAATAATCTCCCCAATTTGACTGCCCCCCTCTTGACCCCTACCGTTTGCTTTAAGTGAATCCCGAAGCCTGGCGCCAAGTGTCCTAAACTCGTATTCCGAAAATGCTTGGTCTGTCTTTTTCAAATCCACTTCTTCCGCCCATCGTTTTTCCGGCAAAACAAAATCAATTGGAGCATCCCTTCTTATTAAGGCCAAAATTTTCGAAAATTCCGCCTCTTCTTTGTTTTCTCGAAGAAGTTTAATGATGCGTTCCTTTATGCCCGCATCAAGAAATGGTTTTTCTCCCTTTTCTAAAGCTTCGTAAATTCCCTCAATCGATCCAAACTCCTTAATGAGAGAGGAAGCCGTCACTTCGCCAATTCCCTTAATTCCAATAATATTATCTGACGGGTCGCCTCGAAGACCTTTATAATCTGGCAAAAGTTTTGGCTCAAATCCGAACCGTTTTATTACGGCTTCTTCGTCATACATTATGGTATCGGACAACCCTTTCTTTAACGTATACACTTTAACCTTATTGCCATCCACGAGCTGTAGTGTATCCATATCACCTGAGGCAATAATTATTTCAACATCCTCATTATCTTTCAGTATTTCAACAATGGTTCCCAAAATATCGTCCGCTTCAAATCCCTCCTTGTCATAAATGGGAATGGAAAGCGCGGACAGAAGATCCCTTGATTTGATGAGTTGTGAAACAAGAGCGTCGTCCGTTTTTGCTCGGCCTTGTTTGTATTCCTTGTAAACTTCGTGGCGATGCGTTGGCTTCGGCAAATCGTATGCGGCGATAACCCAATCCGGCTTTAAATCGTTCACAATCTTTATAAGCATCGTAATGAGGCCGTAAAGCGCACCCGTTGGTTCCCCTTTTGATGAAGCAAATTCCGGCAGAGCGTGATACGCCCTGTGAATAATGGCGTGAGCATCAAGCAAAACCAGTCTCTTTTTTGATCGCCCAGAATTAATATCAGCCATCTTTCAATTGTACGACAATAAACCGCACAAACAACCTATACAACCTCCAACCCTTACGACTTACTGCAAAAGTTTTTTGCAGAGCGAAAAACACTTGCGTTTATCTCGCATCGCCATTCGCCGCTTTTCTTTACAATTTTTTGTTACCGTACATGGCCGAACGTCCAAGTTGAGTAACATAACAAAGTACGCAAATTATAAAAATGACAAACCGTGATTTCAAAAGTTTTAATAAAATTTGTCTCGTCCATATCCCCGCCCCCCGCCCGCAACGCCTGAGCGGCTAGCGATGGCGGGCGGGCAAGGGGTACTAGGAGTACCTGATTGCGAGTGTACTCGCCGAGGTACGCTTCGGCAGAGTCTTCTGGCCATTCCAATAAACGTCAATGGTATTAAGTGCCTTCAGCGAACACCTAGCCCCCCTCCACTCACTCATTTTAACATAGCTATAGCTATGTTAAAATGAGTGAAAGATTTTGCTGTTTTTCTGCACAGGTAAGGAAAAACAGCCCTCTGCTACCCTTCCTTGGGCGCGTAAAACAATGTAAAAGTAATCACATACCCATGTGGCATGGGACTGCTGATACAGACGTCTGTTAATGGTTAAAATCACCTTTGGTTCTTTAATTCGACCCAAGGTGATTGTCTAAACACTGCGCTTAAAATGTACAAATCTGCTAAAGCCGGAGGTTTTTACATGTTATAAAAAAGGCGCCGGAAATTATTCCGACGCACTCCACCATTTGCTCCTTGCTAATAGGCGCTTGCTTTCACCAATCTGCGCATATTGTTGAGCTTGATCTGATCCAAAAACCATTTTTCCCTGGCATTTGGAACAGCGCGGACACTTCCGAGGCGATTCCCGGGAACCACAGTCCCCGACCCGAAACCACCGCCGTAACCCGACATGGAGGAAAGATCCCCCATCTCCACCTGTCCACTCGGCGTAACTCCGTTGTTCACCACGAAATCCTTGCAGTTTTCAAAACTGAAGTTCGTTATGTGGCCAGAGTTATTTATGGAGCTCTGATTGGCCCCTCTTGATGCGCCTCTAACCCGTTTTACCGGCACACCGTCCGGCCCCGCAGTGAAGTCGCTCATAACAAGCGAAGTCTGGTTGGACATGCCTTGAACCATCGCGTTCAGCTCTCCTTTACGGACAGCGACATACGCGTCGCCCGCCTGAGCAAACAAGTACGGGCTGTTGGGGTCAGTAGCTCCCTCGAGCGCCTTCGACCCTTGAGGAGAAGAAGTGAGCGGAACCAAAGACTGAACCGGCTGAACCGACTTGTTTATCTCGACTTCAGGCGAAACGCTCGGCACTTCCGGCGGCATAGTCTCCACAGCACTCCCCACTGAAACCGCAGGCAATGCCACCACATTAGTGGCTCTTCTTAACGCCGCCTGCAAGTCTGAGACCTGTTGTCGGAGCAAAGCGACTTCGTCCACACCACTCTGTGGTGGAACATTTGTGGCCGTTTGCGACCACACACTCGCCGACCAAAGGACGGCGACCAATAAACACCCTAACCTAACCTGTTTTTTCATAGAACTCTACCTTTCTGGAACTGGTTTGTTGAATTGACCCTTCCATTTAAAAGACTGCCGTCTTTATACAAAAAAGTCAAGCCCCTCTCCCTGAATAACCCGCGGAAAAAGGAGTCGACCCCGCTCTTAAAGAACGATTCGTCTTTTGGTCTCATCTAACGATTTAAAACTAATCTGCAGAGCATTTTGTGTCATCACACTCATAACATTCTCGGGCCATTCTATAAAAATCAAGTTTTGAGGATCGGAAATTAGCTCCTGCCAGTTTAGTTTCAGCAACTCTTCCCCGCTTTTTAGACGATAGGCATCAATGTGCACAAAAAAACGTAGAGCGTTTAGATTGGAGCGTTTAGAAAACTCGGGGATGGGATATTTTTTCATTATTACAAAAGTCGGGCTCGTAACTTTACTTTCTATTCCAAAAATTTTTGCGCACTGCTGAACAAATGTCGTCTTGCCGGAACCCAAATCTCCCGACAACGCGACAAGAGTAGCCTCGTCTTTCCGCGACAAAAGCTCCGCCAAAAATTTTTCGGCAACTTTCTTTGTTTCTTCAATTGTTTTTGTGACGACGTCCATGAAAAGATAGTACCAGATGGACTTACGGTTACCAAATTCAAGCCCCGCAATTATTTTCAGCCGCACTAACACCTCGCAGGCAAATGCGCACAAAAAGTATTGTCCGCAGATATATCGCCGAACACCCCATGCAATATAATTGTAACTATGGTTACAATTATATTGCATGGAAATATTGAAACTCCAACAATAGAAAAGCGCATCGGTATAAACTCCGATGCGCTGTGAATTGTTAGGGTCTAATTCCTCTGGTTGCTGGCCGGCAAAAGATCGAGTTGCCCCTCCAACCTAATCTGCTTTCTGATCAGATCTTCACGATAAGGAAGCTTTCGCTCAAACTGATCCCAACCAGACCGCTTTCGGTACACAACTTGCTGTACCGGAGACTGAATTACTGCATTGGCCTCCCTGTAGCGCCGATCGCCGGCCTCAGCGTTAACTATTGCGTTTTGGCCAACTGAGCCAGGCGCAAAGTGGATTTGGTTCGGCGCGTTCATTATTACTGGCGCCACGTTTGTCAGCTGACGAACAGTGTTCGTCAGCTCTTCCCTCATGATCTTTCTCAACTCCTCGATGTCGAGATTATTGAGGTGGATCACGTTGCCAACGGCGGCATTACCGCCAACCGAGACACCTGTGCCTTGAGTAGCCGCAGTGTTTGTCGAAACCGGCGGAGCCGATGTCGAAACTGTCGACACAGGTGCCGAGACCGTTACCGGCGGCTGCGAAGTTGCCGCCACCGCTACCTTGTTGGTCAACTCAGACAGCTTAACCGTCAGAGCAGCCAACTGATTCGACGCCACCTCCTGCTGTTTGGCCATCTCGGCCAAACGTTTGTTGGCTTCGGCCAATGCGGCCGACTCAACGCTGGTTGCAGACGCTGACGCTGTAACCGAAGAGGAAGGTTTCGTATCCTTCTTGTAAACTACGTAGCCGAGCCAACTCACAAGGATGACCAAGATAATCCCCCAGGCAATCCATTTGGTTGTGTTGGGAAGACTCTGCCACCAAGCCACAACTCGATTTTGGCGCCCGGGTGTCGGTGTCGGTGTCGGTGTCATAGAACTTTCTTTTTGTTGTTTGTTTTTGAAATTTTGGGCTTTCTGAATCTATTAAGAGTATACACCTTTTGGGGCTATTTGTCAAGCCCGATTTCGTGTCATTTCTGCCTCCATTTTCTTTGGAAAAAAGGAAAGGCGCTCCATTTCTGGAACGCCTTTTTGAATCTGCATTTACTCAGCGACGATTTGAGTAATTTCTTTGGTAGAGACCAGAGCGAAATGTCCCGTCTACGCCAACCCAATAAAATGACGAGTGACGGGAATACCTCGTATAAGACCGTCGGCTTGGACTGCGAGCGTAGTGGCCGTAATGCTTGCGCCCTCTCTCCACATACACCGGCTGTACAATTACCTGCGGTACAGGCGGAGGTTGATACTGCACGGGTGGAGGCCAATTGGCCTTCACCGCAGGCATCGGCAAGGGTTGTTGGGTGTCATCGCGGATGACCCTACCTACAACCCTAGAGTCCGAGCGAAACATTGGAATTCCGTTGACATCATTCCCCAAAAATTCGCTTCGGGTCACCACAATGTCCTCCTTGATGACATTGACCAAATTGGTGCCATTCTCCATTATAGCCTCGGTGCTTCTCACTACATTCGTCACATCAACCACCCTATACACAGGCACCTCAACCGCCTGCCTTTTGGAAGCGGCCTCGGTACCCACAACCATAACAACGAACACCAAAATCAATCCAAAAATACTTTTCATAACTCTCCTCGTATGACTTTCAGCGCTCTGCCTACTCGTCGGGTTTTTGTTGACTAACTATGTATATTATAGCATATCGGTAGAAAAAGTCAAATCTATCAATTTGGGTGCCGCTTCCCTTTCAAAGAGCCTAGCGCCGGGCGCATGAAGCCTTTATAATGTCTCCATGACTCTTCAATTTGACGACGACAAAATAAATCAAAAAATTTCTGATGTAAAAGGCCGCGAAGAAGACGCCGCGGTTGCCGCAAAAGCGGCCGATGAAGGTTTACCTTTTATCACTCTTTATCCGAACACTGTCGAAACCGATGCATTGCGTTTAATACCGGAAGAAAAGGCGAGAGAAGCAAAAATCCTTCTTTTTAAGCTAGCCGACAAAACTTTGCTCTTTGCAGTTACGGATCCCAAGATGACTGCGGCAACCGAAATTATTAGAGGTCTTCGGGAGGCAGGATACGACCTTGTGGCACATGTCATTTCTGAAAAAAATTTCGAGCAATGCATTATTCTTTACAAAGACCTTTCTTTCGCAAAAACCTCAAGTAGCGGCTCTGTTGGCATAACAGCCGAATCGTTGGCCAAATATGTTTCGAAAATAAAAACCGTCGGAGATGTAAAAAAAACACTTGAAGAAATCTCCGCCCTGAAAGACGTTCGTCTTTCCGAAACCCTTGAAATTATTTTGGCCGGAGCAATAGCCACTATGGCCTCCGACGTTCACATCGAACCAGAAGAACACAACTCCAGACTTCGCTTCCGCTTGGACGGAATGCTTTATGATGTTTTTGTTGTTGACACAAAAGTTTTTAGCCTTCTACTCTCCAGAATAAAACTTCTCTCTAGCCTTAAGTTAAACATAAAAGGTGCCGGACAAGACGGAAGGTTTAGTATCGTTGCCGGAGAGGAGGAAATTGAAGTTCGAACCTCTGTCGTGCCGGGAAGTTTCGGTGAATCTATAGTTCTCCGAATATTAAATCCGAAATCCATCGCGGTCTCTCTTGAAACTTTGGGCATGAACAAAAAGATTCTGCCTATCATTCAAAATTTAATTTCCAAACCTCAGGGCATGATCCTGACTACAGGTCCCACGGGAAGCGGCAAAACAACAACTCTGTACACTTTTCTACGAACTGTTTATCAGCCGGAAGTCAAAATTGTCACTATCGAAGACCCCGTCGAATACAAGTTGCCTGGTATCGTACAAACACAAGCAGACCCAAACAAAGGATACACCTTTCTTGAAGGTTTACGTTCGGCCTTAAGACAGGACCCGGATATTATAATGATCGGTGAAATCCGTGATAACGAAACCGCACGCGTAGCAATTGACGCGGCCCTCACGGGGCATTTGGTTTTTTCCACCCTTCATACCAATAACGCCGCGGGCGCTTTTACAAGACTGATTGATCTTGGAGTAAACCCGAAAGTCTTAACATCGGCAGTCATGGCGGCCATGGCCCAAAGACTAGTCCGAAAATTGTGCGAGTCATGCAAAAAAGAAGTCCCCATGCAAGGTGAGGTCAAAACAAAAATTGAAAAAATTATTGACGGCATGAAGAAAAAAATCGAAGTCGAATACAATGAAAAGATGTGGGTGCCCGTCGGATGCAGAGAGTGCAATGGAATTGGCTACAAAGGAAGAATCGGAGTTTATGAGGCAATTTTGTCCAACGCGGAAATTGAAAACGTGGTTAGACAGTCCCCAAGCGAAAGAGAGATTAAGAAAGCCGCCGAAACTCAAAACATATTAACTATGCGCGAAGACGGGGTGCTAAAAATATTAAATGGCACAACGTCAGTCCAAGAATTGGAGAGGGTGGTTGATCTTAACGACTATGGATTCGAAACTTAGTCGGACCACAAACCTAATTAGTTGACAGACTTCACGCAAAAAACAGTTTTTTACGTTCAAATTTTTGCACCACCAAAATTTTGACGGGTAAAGGTTGCGAGTTTTTTAAAAGGTATAGAATACGGATATAGAGGAGTTCGAGATCGAACGCACGAACCTCTAAGCAATGCTTTTAATATGTGTATTAAAAGTATGATAACAACGCTAAGGGGAAACTCAGTGTGATCACACGAGGCGTCAACCAAATTTTCCTCGCAGAAGCATCAATCGGCCGGTAGCCTTATTGCTTAGAGGTTTGTGCTTTCGAAAAAGCTGGATATTTTAAAAGACCGTTCGGGGCTCAGATACTAACACTTTTTTGGGGGAATTCAAATAGACTATCACAAATACTTACTGCTGTCAAATTAGTTCGCATGCCCGTTCCTCCGTTCCTACAATATCCTTATTTGAAGCCATTTTTTAAAACCAAAATGTAACACAATCATGCGAAGTACAGAGACCGATAAAAAACGCATGGACAAAAAAGAGGATGATCATTTTTTGGACCAAACCCTTAGACCTTCCAAATGGGATGACTATATTGGACAGGAAAACATCAAGGAAAACCTGAAAATACTGCTTCGAGCGGCCGCTGAACGCCAACATCCGCCGGAACATATTCTTTTTTACGGCCCCCCGGGGCTTGGAAAAACAACATTGGCTCATCTCATTGCAAAAGAGATGGGAGCGCAAATAAAATCTACTTCGGGACCCGCCATAGAGAAAGTTGGTGATCTTGCTTCGATTCTAACCAACTTGTCGCCCGGTGATATCCTATTTATCGACGAAATACACCGTTTAAACAAAGCAATTGAAGAAGTTCTCTACCCCGCTATGGAATCGGGAGTGCTTGATATCATTATCGGCAAGGGACCCTCTGCCCGCACTATTCAATTAGAGTTACCTCCGTTTACATTACTAGCCGCGACGACGCGCATCGCTCTTCTCTCGGCGCCTCTTCGTTCTCGATTCGGAGGCGGTGTCTTCCGACTGGAATTCTATACGGAAAATGAAATCGGCAAAATAATAATGAGATCGGCCAAAATTCTAAATGTAGAAACTGAGTCCGAAGCAATCAAGGAAATAGCCAAACGAAGCCGTTTTACGCCAAGAACGGCAAATTACCTCCTAAAACGATGCCGTGATTATGTTCAGGTTAAGGGCGGTTCTCTTAGTAAAAACTCCGTCCATGACGCTTTGTCACTCCTTGGAGTGGACGAGGTGGGCTTGACGCAAGCAGACAGACATTTGTTATTGGTTCTTATCGAAAAATTTGGTGGCGGTCCGGTAGGACTTAACACGCTTTCCGCCGCCCTTTCAGAGGATCAGTCAACCATTGAGGACGTGCACGAACCGTACCTTATCCAGCTGGGGTTTCTGGAAAGAACACCGAGAGGAAGAATGGCAACCGGAAAAGCGCACAACCACGTAGGCAAAAAAATGTCTTCTTTGAATTTCTAACTGTTTAAATTTAATCAGTTATGAACCAAAACAAAATTGCGGCGAGTTGATACGTCGCTTTTTTTGTTAACCTGACCAAAAAATTTTCGCTCTCACTCGATACAGGACTAACCGCGACTGCCGCAAGGTTCACTTGGGTTAAAGGCGTAGCTTCGACCCGTACAGCTTCTGTCCCTTCTGACTTCACCTTGCGTGAGTCTATTGCGGGCACTGGGGCGGGATTGCTAATCACTATCGTGGCCACTCCACTAGACTCGGTTTGAATAAAATCATTCGTCGAGGATGCGATGTTTTTCGATTCCTCGGCTTTTGTGTCTTCAATCGCAATTTCCCACTCCCCTAAAATCTCGGACCATGACTTTTTCGATGCGGCAGAGATAGCATAGGACGTTGCCCAAATTCTGGAATCACGATCGTTTGAATCGGTTCGCATCCCCCCATCAATCCTTTGTTCGCTATTCAAATAATCTAAAGGACTCTTTCCGTTCTTAACCCAAAGAGAGGGATCGAGCCCGGAAGCCGCGACCGCCAGAGTGACCCAACTGGTCGCAAAAACATCCCCGTACCCGCCGTCATCAAATTGAACGGAGCGCAAATACTCCTGAGCTCTAATTATCGAAGACGAAACATTGGGTAAATTGGGGGTAAGTAAAAGAGCTTGGAGCGCGGCGGATGTTAAGTCGGCACTTATCCAAGAGCCATTCGACGATTGAGAGGCAATTATATTTCTCACTGTTTTTTCTATTTGTTCATCGTTCTCTAAAAAACCGGCTTTTCTTAAAACAAGAACAGCAAAAATGTCATCGTTAATGAGTGATGGATCGCCAAATTGACCGTCTTTAAAGGAATTTTTGATGTATGAAATATATTCCCCTGGCTCCTGCCGGGGATCAAAGCCGAGCGCCAACATGGCCATCACTCTCCTTTCGTAATCGGTCAAAATATTTGAAGTGATTTTATCTAAGAGTAAATGTTTTTTTAAAAGGAGGGCGGACGGCGAAGTAGTCGAGTGTGACGAAAGAGCTATGGCCGCCCAATCTGATAACATCGGTGAACCAAAAGAACCGTCCTCCGACTGATGTTTTTCCAAAAATTCCAAAGCTTTAGGCAGGTCAAACTCTTCCCTTTTTGGTTCGTCATAAAAACACAACCAACATCCACCGCTCGTAACAGACTCGGAAACCGTTGCCCCCAAAACCTCCCCTCGGTTTGGTTCGATAGATAATCCGGTAACGCTTACCGCGTTACTATCCAAAAAACCTTCTTTTCTTCCTATAAGGTTATAGGCGCGACTACCCAAAGGTGAAAAACCAAAACTTCCGTCCGTGCTTTCGGAATATAAAACCCCGTCGACAACTAGTTTTGATGGAAAGGCCGGCACCCACGCCCAGGCTGTAAAATCAAAACTAGACAAAGAAACGGTTGTTGTTGCTCCAACGTTCAATTTGTTTTCTGCCGCGGCTAATTTAAGCGGCGATACGCCATAAACAAGAAGCAAATCGTCCCCGGGTTTAACTAAATAGGCATTAAGCGCCGCATTCCCCGGCTCGTCATTTATAAAATAAAGCCAGAAACGGTTATTCGCAAAATCAGCATTGTAATTGCTTAATGAATCAAGACTGGCGCCAAATGAATACCAGGTTTTCTTGATATCCCAACCATTTGTCGCGGCCACTTCTTCGACAGCGCAAAAAGCATTTACACTGGTCGTTGAGGCAGTATCACTGTCGGGGCAAGCCGAAACGCTTATTGCCCCGTTAAAAAGAGAACCTTCATGCGTCTCCACCCTAAATCTTATCGAAACAGGCTCCTCTGTCGCAAAAAGAGACAAAGGAAAAGCTGATAACAAAAAAACTATAATTAATGTGCGTCGCATTATTGACTAGGCTCTAGGAGTTAGGCTCTAGATACTAGAAATGAAAATTGCGCCTCCCGGCGCGTTTTAAAAAGTATCGAATCGAGTGACTAAAACGACCGATTCTTCTGCGCGGAAGGATGCAAGTCAACAAATGTACGAATTTTGCGAATGACCTTAACAAATGTATTCGCTAAAACTATTCGCTAAGATTCGTATGGATTCGTTGATTAGAACTTATCACTTGAAGACCGGACTAAATCGCCAAAGAGACGACATTTACCGTTGCGGCACAGTGAGGGAATTGAACCCTACTTCCACAAGCAACAAACTTATTCTATGCTCAAATTAGATTAGGTCAACAATAATTATTTGCGCAAAACCTTTTAACAAATAGGTCAACCGCAATTCCTTGTATATGAATAATCTTTTCTGAATTAACACGCATGCCTATTTTACTGTCATTCCCGCACGAAGAAGAGCGACGTTAAGTGAGTTCATGAATTCAAGTTACAAAAAACACCCCGCATCTTTTTCGATACAGAGTGTCAACAAAGTTCAAGACAAGTGCCAGAACTAATATCCAAAACCGAGAACTAACTTGCGCGGACAGCCGCCGGGTCCAGACGGTCCCAATCGACGCCGAGCCGACCGTAATAGCGGCACCACGACCCATCGTCCCAGTAGAAGCACCGAACGAAGAGGTTGTCATCGCTGTCGCGAAAAACGACATCCCAGAAGTGAATATAGAGGATTTCCCCATCTTCATTTTTCTTCCAATCTTCCGGAATAAGGCGCAGGTGGTCACAGAGGGCGTCCATAATGTTCGGATGGAGCACATCCATTTTTTCAAGCTCCTTCCGAAACTCTGTACCGACAATAACCAGTTTTCCTTTCTGATTGTCTGACAGATGCAGGATGGCGTTTTTGCCATCTACATACAGACCGTCGGTGCGACGCTCGACCTCCACCCATCCCTTACCTTTCGGGATGTTCGCAACCACAGCTCCTTCAAAGGGGAGTCTGGGCGGCGCATCGAGATTGACCATGATAGTGGTCTCGTTCACCACCCGAACGCGTTCGGTTTTGCGAAATTCCGCCACAAGCGGAGTGAGGACACTTTTTTCGAAGAATTCCTTGCCTTCGCCGACGAGCCACTCGAGGATGTCCAAAGACACCTCAAGTTTTTTGAACACTTCGACGATGTGGTTCAGCACTGCGAGAAACCGACCGATGATTTTCCAATTTTCCACATTTCCTTTCCGCCTCCGCAGAATATTTACTGCATCAGCAATTTTGTTTTTTCCGGGCTGTGATCTCCGCCCTGTTTTTTCTCTTGGGCATCGAATTCGCAAAGCGTCCGCTTTGTCACAGCAGAAAGTGGCCAAATAAGCCGCTTTCTGCTGTGACAAACTCAGTTTTTGAAAGTACCGCCACACATTATATATCAAAAATGTACTATATGTCAAGTGCCTGTTTTCAAACCTCGTAAGTATTATTATATTGGCATTGATACAACTATGTCAGGACATAATAAATGGAAACAAATAAAAGAGCGCAAGGGCAAAACTGACTCGCAAAAGAGTAAGGCGTTTTCTAGGTACGCCAAGCTTATCACCATCGAGGCCAAAAAAGCCGCAGGAAACAGAGAAGCCCCGGGGTTAAAGGCCGTAATAGAGAGAGCCCGAAAGGAGAACATGCCAAACGACAACATCGAGCGAGCCATAAAAAAATCAAAGGAAGCGGGTACGGTTATGGAAAACATAACATACGAAGCCTACGGGCCAGGAGGCGTAGCAATAATTATCGAAGCGCTTACAGATAACAGAAACAAGGCTGCGCAAGAAGTTAAAATCGCTCTTGGAAAACATGATATAGCCTTGGCCTCTCCTGGAAGTGCCTCATGGGCATTCAAAAAAGAAAACGGCCAACTTGTGCCAAACTCCACAGTCGAACTTTCAGAGGAAGATTTGGCTCTTCTCGAAAAAATTGTCGATGAACTTGAAAACTGTGATGAGGTACAGGACGTCATAACCAATGCTGAATAATGCAAAATTTAAATATCAAAGTGCAAAATGACAATGCAAAATTTTAAAATCTTATTTTATCGTTAATATCCGCATGCCGAACGTAGAGTCCTCTGGCCGCTCCCAATAAAATTTGCCTCGTCCATATCCCCGCCCTAAGGGGTACCCTCGGATTACCTCGGCGGGGTATTAGGCGAGGCACCGGGAAAACTTTGCCTGCCTCGCCGTCAGGCGGGTTGGATATGAGCGCCCCACCGGGCGCACTATTTATTATGTAGCCATTCTCCCCGCTTCCAATAAATTTTACATTTTGATTTTTGCATTTTACACTTGAGCCATGAGAATACTGGCGATAGATCCCGGTTATGACAGAGTCGGAGTGGCCGTAGTTGAAGGGACGGCATCCCTACCCATCCTTCTTCACTCCGAATGTATCGTCACGGAAAGAAATACCCCGGCCGAAAATCGTTTAGCTTCTATTTCCGCCCGAATTTCTAAAATTATCTCTAAATTTAAACCCGAGGAAATGGCTGTGGAAAGCCTTTTTTTTAGCGTCAACCAAAAAACGGCAATTGGGGTCGCTGAAGCAAGGGGTTGTATTTTAGCCGAAGCCGGAAAGAAAAAAATCCCTGTCCGCTCTTTCAACCCGAATTCCGTAAAAGTGGCAGTAACCGGTTATGGCGGAAGTAAGAAAGCCGGAGTAACGGACATGGTAAAAAGACTTATAAAAATGCGCGCCATGATAGAACACGACGACGAATACGACGCTATCGCGATTGGAATCGCGGCGCTTGCAACAAGAAGAAGTTCCAAATAACTGTTACCCTAATTCCTATCCCCCGCCCCGAGCTTTGTACCCAAAGCGAGAAACGAGAGCGAGCCTATGTTTTGAGAAACATTGCGCAGGCCGACGGGCCGAGCATAGCGATTCGCCACCCTGGCGAATACGCGTGTTTCTCCAAAACATAGGCGAGCTCCCTTTATCCACAGCCCGCCTTGTTTGCAAAAATTTTATTCTTTGATACAAATGAGTAAAAGCAATTTGTTCCGGTTAGAAGATCAAGTTGCAAACCCGCGCAAGCGGATTAAATTAAAAATAAAAATCATCATGGGCAATTACGAAGATGACGAGATAAAAGATATTAATGACGAAACAGAAGAGGACGACAGCGACGACATAGGTCCTGAAATCCAGGCATTCGAAGAACCGGACACACTGTAGGAATTTGCAGTTTGGTCGCGAAGATGACAATAAAATTTGTCCCGTCCTATCCCCGCCCCAAGGGGTACCCTCGGGGTACCTCGGCGGGTCGTTCAGACACTGAGAGTCTTCAGACTCGAATGAGGTCTTCTGGCCCCTCCCAATAAAAAATACTCTCGGCAAACCGAGAGTATTTTTTTGTCGGAAAGCTAAATAATTTATTTAACAACTATTTTAACGAATCGATGTTTGCCTATTTTATAGGTAGCATTTTCGCTGAGAGTGGAAAGAGGATCCGAAACCTTCTGCCCGCTTTCCATATTTTTTATAGAACCTGCCGCGATCAATCGGCGAAAATCTGTGTTTGAAACCACTATTTTAGGGACAATCGCCTGCATGAGACCCGACCCTTTAGATACTTCGATAGTGGCCACATCCTCCGGAATCTTATCTTCAGAAAACGCCCCGACAAAACCTTTTCTTGCCGCCCTGGCTTTTACTTTTCCGTGGTAAATAGTCACTATCTCCTCAGCTAATCGTAGTTTTACATCTCGCGGATTCAAACCGGATTTCATTTTTTCCTCCAACTCTTTAATTTCCACCATTGTCATAAAAGTACAATCGACAAACACCTGCATCATTACCTCGTCGGGTAATTTCATAGTTTTGCCAAACATATCTTCCGGTGAATCGTCGAGAGCAATATAACTACCCTCACTCTTACTCATCAACTTTTTCCCGGTCTTAGGATTCGCCAGAAGTGTCGTCGCAACAACAAACTTATCCCTACTGTTATACTTTTTTTGGAGCTGTCTTCCGACCAGCATATTGAATATTTGGTCGCTTCCACCCATCTCGACATCAACATCCATAACAACACTGTCGTAGCCCTGCATCAGCGGGTAGAAAAATTCATGAAAATAAATTGGTTGGTTGTCAGCCAGTCTTTTCTCAAACATATCTCTCTCGAGCATCTGTTGTGCTGTAAAATTTGCCGATATTTCGATAATTTTTTCGAAGGTAAGTTTTGATAACCAGGCACTATTCTTAAGAATTTTAGCCGGATTGACCTTATCTTTAAAATCGAGCACCTTACCAACTTGCTTACGCCATCCCTTTATATTCGACTCGACCTGTTCCTTTGATAATGCCTTGCGAACAGACTCCTTCTCTGTTGGGTCACCAATCCTAGCTGTAAAATCCCCAAACAAGACAATAATTTCATGTCCAAGCTTCCTTAACTTTTCCAAAATCATAAAATTGGTTGCGTGACCCAAGTGTAAACTTGAAGCCGTGGCATCAGCCCCAATGTATATTTTGAGTCGCCTATTCAGAAGCGCAGACTTAAACTCCTCTTTTGAAGGCAAAATCTTGAAAATACTGCGAGTTAATAATTCGTCCACGATTTGTTCTTTCGATTCCATATTGAAAATTTACCACAACATCTTCGATTTGTCTTTCTTACGCTATTTTTGTGCTAAAATGCTTTCGTGAGAAAACACATAAAAAGGCACGTAAAACGATTCTGGACTTTGCGGCGTGAAATCGCCGTCGCCACGACTGCACTGGTACTTATTGCCTGCAGTTTTACCCTACTTTGGCTTTCTTCACTAAAGCTGCCCGATCTCCGTACTTTCGATGACAGAAAGGTCAGCCAGTCAACCAAAATCTACGACAAAACGGGTAAAATTTTGCTTTATGACATAAACGAGGGCATCAAACGCACCGTCGTTAAAAGCGGAGACATCTCCGTAAACGTTAAAAACGCCGCGGTTGCCATTGAAGACGACGAATTTTACACGCATAAGGGCGTACGGCCAATATCATTTCTGCGAGCAATGCTAGCCAATTTCAAAACCGCAGAGTACAGCCAAGGAGGATCGACAATCACTCAACAGGTCATAAAAAACGCTCTTCTAACAAAAGAAAAAACTATCGGCAGAAAACTAAAAGAGTGGATGCTTTCTTTGAAGCTCGAAAAGGAAATGTCCAAAGATGAAATTCTCACAATTTACTTGAACGAGTCCCCTTACGGAGGCAATCTTTACGGCATCGAAGAAGCGGCCAAAAGTTTTTTTGGTAAAAAAGCCAGCGAAGTAACCTTGGCCGAAGCCGCCTATCTTGCCGCCCTACCGAACGCACCCACTTTTTATTCCCCCTACGGCCACAACAAGAGTGCCCTTGAGCGAAGGCAAAAAATGGTTCTCGGCGCTATGCTCAAAAAAGACTTCGTAAAAAAGGAAGAATACGATGCCGCCCTTCTTGAAAAAGTGGAGTTCCTGCCACAAGCCGACATTGGTATAAAGGCTCCCCACTTTGTGATGTATGTTAGAGAAGAATTGGAAAAAAAATACGGCAGTGAAGTCATGGCTGGAAGCGGCTTTCGGGTAACAACAACACTTGATTACGATCTCGAACAAAAAGCCGAAGAAATCGTAAAAAAATACGCTCTCGAAAACGAGGTTTCTTTTAATGCCGAAAATGCGGCCATAACCGCTGTTGACCCCAAAACTGGAGGTATTTTGGTTATGGCGGGCTCGCGAGATTATTTTGATAAAGAAATCGATGGAAATTTCAACATCGCAACCGCTCATCGCCAACCGGGTTCTTCGTTCAAGCCTTTTGTCTACGCCAAAGCATTTGAAAAAGGATACACCCCCGACACTGTAGTTTTTGATCTTCAAACTGAATTCTCCACCTTGTGTAATCCAGACGGAACGCCGATAACACCTGGAAATGAGAAAGTTTGTTATATGCCCGGAAACTATGATGAAGTTTTTAAAGGGCCCATAAAACTTCGAAACGCGCTGGCTGAATCCCGAAACATACCCGCAATCAAAGTCTTATACTTAGTCGGCATAAGGGATGCCATAGATCTGGCAAGTGAAATGGGTATAAAAAGCTTGGTAGGTCCTGATCGCTACGGATTAACACTGGTTTTGGGAGGTGGTGAAGTTTCTCTTCTTGATATGACCGTCGCCTACGCGGTTTTCGCCAACGAGGGTGTAAAAATAGAGCCTCATGCCATAGAAAAAATCGAAACTGAAGACGGTCGTGTTGTTTACGAATTCAAACCCGAACCCAAACAGGTTTTGAGCGCCAATATTGCGAGAATGATAAGCGATGTTTTGAGTGATAACGAAGCGCGCACTCCGGAATTTGGAGCCAATTCCCCACTTTATTTCGAAGACTATGACGTGGCGGACAAAACGGGCACAACGAATGATTACAAAGACGCATGGATTATGGGTTACACCCCCAATATTTCTGTTGGCGCCTGGGCTGGAAACAACGACAATACGCCGATGGAAAAGAAAATCGCAGGGTACATTGTTGCCCCGATGTGGAGAGCATTTATGCTCGAGGTGTTAAAATCCACTCCCATAGAACACTTCAGAAGTCCGGGGGCAGATGAATTTGTGCAACTAAAACCAATCCTTCGTGGCGTCTGGCAGGGAGGGGAAACTTTTTCTATAGACAAAAGAACCGGCGCTCCGGCCGATTCCCTAACCCCCACTGAGTACATAGAAGAAAGAGTGATCCCTTCCGTTCACTCCATCCTTTATTGGGTAGATAAAAAAAATCCCTTGGGCCCAAAACCCCAAAATCCCGAGAGTGACCCGCAATATCTTCTCTGGGAAATACCAGTTCAAAAATGGCTCCAAAACAACCCGCAGAATTCGAGTGTACAAATACCGATAACAACCCCTACCCCGGAGATAATCCAGCCAATTATCAAAAAAACTTTTAAAGTCACGATTACTTCGCCAAACCAATTAACCAAATACACACCGACGTCAAAAATTGACGTTCAATTTAAAGCGGAGAGTTCATACCCGGTCATTAGAGCAGAATTTTATGTAAACGGCCAATATATCGACACTGTGGTTAAGGAACCGTTTACAATTTCGTTTATTCCAAAAGATTTACCACTCCCACAAAAGTACAACAACGTAAGAGTTATTGTTTATAATTCAATGGGTGAAAAAGCCGAAACTGTTGGCTCCTTCGTTGTAAATTATTGATATTACTCCGAAATTAAAATCTCTTTCCCGTCGAGAATTCTATTTTGAGATCTTAAAAAAGAAATAGCGACAAAAATTAACGAATGTCTTCAATCTGAAAGGTTTGTCCGGCCATTTCCTTAGCTTTCAAAAAAATACCCTCCTTTTTCACTAAAATTTCGCTTTTTAACAAACTGGGAATTTTTATGTACGCGATTTTATTTTTTATTGAAACATCCTCTTTTTTTAAAAACTGCTTTCCGAGCACCTCGTTTACGCCGTACACAAAAGCCTCTTTCGAGAGACGTTCGCTCAAACCGAGGTTCTTGTACTTGGCTAAAAAGTCCGATAGATGGAACATGGGTAACTAAATTTTTATCGATTCATAGGCATCACAATGTACAAAAAAGATGTATCCCCCACCCCTCTTATCATGGTTGGTTTGTTGTTGCCGGAAAATGACATGGCGATACTGTCTGAAAGAATTGACTGGAGACAGTCTGAAATATATTTATGATTGAAACTAATGTCTATTGCTTCACCTGAAATAGCCCCCGAGATTGATATTTCGCCCTCCCCAACGTCGGCATTTTTTGACTTAAACTCCATCTTTTTTTTGCTTGGTTGAATTGAGATCGTAGTTTGGTTAAAAGAATCGGAAAAAACTGTTGATGTTTTAACCGCCCGGCCAAAATCTTCTTTCAAAACAACAACTTCAGTTTTCCATTCTTTTGGAATAATTTGCTTGTAATCCGGGAAAACCCCCTCCACAACTCTCGATACGAAATATATTCCCCCTCCTTCCACAGCTATTTGATTTTTGCCGAAGAAAACATTCACTTTTTCTTTCTCTATATCCTCGGCCATTCTTGATAAATCAACCGCATTCTTTATTGGGATTATCGTGCGTTCAATATCTTTCGGTAATTCCGCTTTAATTCTTTTTTCCGCCAACCTAAAAGAGTCTGTTGAAACAAAAACTAAATTTTTTCCATCACTATACAAAACAACACTGGCTAATTCCGGCTTGATATGAGAAATTGACGCGCTATATGAAACCGACCGAATTCCACTTGAAAGGAGAGAAGCGTCCATAACAACCCCCAAACCTCCGGAAACTTTGGAGATTTTAGGAAAATCTTCATGGTTCGCGGTTTTGACCAACGCACTACCCCCCAAAGTTTTAACCAACAGACCTCCTTCACTCGACTCCAAGGTAACATTCTTATCTTTAGGAGAATTAGTAAGAAAACCAAGAAGAGTACTGCCCTTAACCGCCAAAGTGCCTAACTTTTCGACTTTGGCCGGTAAAGTAATTTCCACACCAATATCAAGATTGGTTGCTCTTAATATTAAAGAATTGGACGTTGCTTCCAATAAAACATAAGAAAGTATAGGTAGGGTTGGGTTTTTACTTGTTGCCCTTTCTGTTAGAGTTAACGCCCTTTCCAGCTTCTCTTTTCCGCATTCTATTTTCATAATATTTAATTTATGTATAAAAAATAAGATTATGATAGACCTGTTGATAAGTGGATAGTGGAAAAAATTTTGATAAATAAGGCTTTTTTATGAATGAAAGAAACACACCCTGTTTATATAAATGTTGATTGTTTTAACAACTTTAATAATAACCAACTTCTAAACATAATAGACACCCCTTTTTCTCTCTTTAAACACAGGTTATGAGGTTAGTTATCCACAACCAAACTACAACATTGCGCGGACTTGAGCAATATCTTGCTCCAAACTCGGGTCGGTTTTCAATTCCTCTTTTATTTTTTCATAGGAGTGTAAAACGGTGGAATGGTCACGCCCGCCAATCTTTTCCCCAATCATTGGGAAAGAAACCCCACAATCTTCTCTTAATATATACATGGCAATTTGACGCGGTCTCACCACTTCTTTTCTTCTGGTTTTTTCAAAAATATCAGATTCCTCTATGTCATAATAGGATGAAATTGCTTTAACAACATCCTTCACAGAGTTGTTTTTTCTCGGTTTTACGTTCAGTTTTACCAAATTTTTGATTTCAATAAGGCCAAGAGTGTGGCCTTTCATTTGAGTTTGGCAAAGTACGGTGTTTATCACCCCCTCAATCTCTCTTATATTACCCTCTATGGCCATCGCAAGGAAGGTTGCCACATCCTCAGTGAGTTCAAGGCCTAAGCGGCTTGTTTTTGCGCGAATAATAGCCAATCTTGAATCAAGTTCAGGTGGAGGGATGTCAACAATCATGCCGGCGGAAAAACGAGACTTTAGACGATCTTCTAGGCCGGGAATAAAATTGGGGTGTTTGTCGGAAGAAAAGACAATCTGCCTCCCCCCGTCATGGAGAGTGTTGAATAAATGGAACAATTCCTGTTGCGTAGACTCTTTGCTAGATAGGAATTGAATGTCGTCCATTATTATCACATCGAATTTTCTGTATTTCTCTTTAAAAACCGGAACACGGTTTGCTTGCATGGCGTTTACAAAATCCAAATAAAACCGCTCGGATGTAAGATAGTAAACACTCTTCCCTACCAAACTCGATTTAATATGATTTCCGATGGCTTGGATGAGATGAGTTTTGCCGTGTCCGGTGTTTCCGTAAACAAACAGAGGGTTATAAACTCTTCCCAAGTCTTTTATTACGCTTTGCGCCGCTGTGTAAGCAAGCTCATTGAAGGGGCCAATAACAAAGCTATCAAATGTGTATTTGGGATTCAGGTTGCTTTCTTGGTCTACATAGTGATCGTTAAGGGGTAAAGCCGCGGCAGGTTGGGCCTTTATTGCCGGTTTTTCAACAATTCTGTTTCTATCGCTCTTAACAACTGTATATTCGAGCCCCCTAATGTCACCGGAGAGTTCCCGCAGTGTTTTTAATATGGTCTTGTGGTATTTATTCGCTAACCAATCTCTGACGAAGGCGTTTTGAACGGCCACGTACACGACTCCATCTTCAAGTTTTGTTATCTCAGTGTTTTTAAACCAGGTACTAAAGTTGGCTTTAGATACCATTGTTTCCATAGAAGCCAGAACCTTTTCCCAAAGAGTTTTGTCATCCATACTCAAGTTTGCAACTGCTCGGCTCATAATGTAAGAGATATTATATATCGGTCTTTCAAAGCGCACACTTCCCCGAAGCCACTCGATGTGTTAGTAAGTTGTTCGCAACTTGTGGATAATGTTTTTTTGAAATTTTTCAGCTCGTCCACAACCAAATTTTGTGTGTCGCTTGCGCAAATTGTTTTTTCAAGTTATCGTTTAATTAATTATGTCAATCACATATCAACCTAAAAAAAGGAAAAGAGCTAAAACGCACGGTTTTCTTGTGCGTAAGAGAACTTCAGGCGGCCGTAATACAGTAAAGCGCCGAAGACAAAAAGGGCGAAAACGTCTCACTGTTTAGTCATGATCCCAAAAAGCCAAAGGCTCCACAAAAAAGCCTTCGCGGAAGTGTTTAAAAACGGTAAAAGAGGAATTTCCGGCTTTTTTTCCTTATATTATTCCCCTATTCAAAAGTCAGGTGGCCGGCATTTTGCGGTGGTTGTTCCCAAAAAAATCAGTTCGAAGGCTGTTTCAAGAAATAAAATTCGCCGAAGGATATATCACATACTTCATCAAAAATATGGCAATACCTCAGGTTCTAGCATGGCGATAGTTTTAATTTTGAGAAAAAATGTAGTTTCTACTCCTTTTTCATCGGTAAAATCAGAAGTTGAAAGTCTTCTTTCGAAAAATAACTTGTAGTTTCTGTTTTTCTGTAAGTTTGAAAATACCTGGATTTAAGCGTAGAATGTCCGCATGATAGGATTTTTTCACGATACGCTGTATCAGCCGCTCTATAACGGCCTTATTTTTTTGATAGATGTGATACCTGGCGCCGATGTCGGCATTGCCGTTTTGGTGCTTACTCTCATTGTTAAATTGGCCATGCTCCCTCTTTCCGAGAAAGCCGTAGCGACACAGCTTACTATGAAACAGTACGAGCCGGAGCTTAACAATATAAAGACGAAGTTCAAAGATAATAAAGAAGCTCAGGCGCAGGCTGTTCTTGAGTTCTACAGAAAAAATAAAATAAACCCGCTGGCTAGTTTGTTGGTTATTTTGATTCAAATTCCAATTATTCTTTCTTTGTATTATGTTTTCTATAAGGGAGGCCTGCCGGAAGTGAATACCGATTTGCTGTACTCTTTTGTGTCAAAGCCGGAAGAGGTCAATATGCACTTTCTTGGTTTAATTGATATCGGCCAAAAAAGCGCTTTTTTGGCCGTCCTGGTTGGGGTGACCCAGTTTATACAAATGAGACTGGCTATCCCTGCCCTTCCCCCACGAGAGAAAAAGGATGGGGCACCTTCTCTTAAGGACGAAATGGCTCGAAGTTTGAACATGCAAATGAGATACATCATGCCTTTATTTGTCGCTTTTATTGCCTTTACGATTTCTGGAGCGGTAGGGTTATATTGGACAACAAGCAATCTTTTTGCTATAGCTCAGGAGTTATACTTGCGGAAAAAATTTGCCTTCCAAAGGGCTGAAATAGAAAACAATAAAAAATTGGCTAAAGATTCAAAGTAACATGACGGACACACAAAAAGTAAAAAAAATCATAGAGGAAATGTTGAAGATTATGAACGTTCCTTTTGATGGGGTTGACATAAACGAAGGAGATGAGGTTTCTTCAACTAAATTCGTTATAAAAACCAACGACTCTGCCATTTTGATAGGCACAAAAGGGGCGCATCTTCTTGCTTTTAACCATGTTGTCAAAAAAATGGCGGGAAAAGGTAAAGAAGAGGACGGCGAAGCCACCAGGTTTTTTGTAGACGTCAACAATTATCAGGAAAAACTGGAAGAGGAACTCAAGAATAAAGCTAAAATAATGTGCGAGAGGGCGCGTTCCTTTAAGGTTGATATTGAGCTTGAACCGATGTCGTCATACGAGAGAATGATAGTGCACGCGGCGTTGCAGAATATACCGGATATAAAAACAGAATCAAAAGGAGAAGGAAGATATCGAAGAGTTGTCATTAAATACGTTGAGTCAAAAGAGTCTATATAGAGCTACTTATTTTTCTATTGTTTCTTATCCTACACTCTTTCACTCAGGTATTTTGCATGAGTTAATGTAACGAAATCTATTAATTCAATTAATCAGTTAACTCCTCGATGTTGATTTTTTCTGCGGCAGACTTTTTTCCGCTTGATTTGAAAACACCCCTCAACATAAATGTAACTATAGTTACATTTATGTTGAGGGCTAGAGTTTGGGGGATCTTCCATTTTAGGATGTTATGAATGCAGCTATTTTTTTGAGGTGTTTCAAATTTTTATTGAGTCCGAAAAAATCTCTAATCCTGCGGTCGTTCTCAATAGATTCCGCAATGATATAAATAACTCCAAAACTAACGTGCAGGTCAGTTTTTATGAGTTTGATGACGTCTTCGCAGTCGTATGGATAAACCCACGCGCTGTCTTGCATGGGGTAAAAGTGAAGTGCGCGAAGCATTTTCCAGAGTTTCACCCTCACCGGACGTCTATTTTCTGGTATGTCGAATAGGATTATTCTCCAACGTTTATCCCATCGCCAGGGCTTTTTAAGTACATAATTTCCCCCGCCAATTCTCGCTAGGAGTAGTCGTCCTTTTCCGGTTATTTCAACTTTCTTTTGTCCTCCTTTATTTTTTAATTCGATATACCCACTTTCCAAAAGTCTGTTAAAAGAATTTGTGATAGCAAATTTGGGGGTTTTCTTTTTCTTACCGCTTACCAATTCAAGAATACTCATGGCGTTTGGCGCAACGGCCGCTATACTCAAAAAACCAGCCACCGCGATAGAAGCCAAAATTGCCTTTCTTATGCTTCGCCTGGTTCTGATTTTTTTGGCTTCAAATTCGATATTTCCCATACTTTTGAATTAAATTTTCTAATAGGGGTCTCGATAAACGTAACTATAGTTAGATTTATGGTGAGGTGTCGGTATGGGCAAAAGGGTTGGAGGCCATCGGGTTCGTGGGGTTTGAGGGTTTGCAACTGGGAATAAAAAAGAAAGAATAAAAAAGAAATGAAAGTTGCTAGGAGGTCTATGATTTGAGGTATGGGCAAAGACGCAGTGGGGGCAAGAATTATTCGGCTATTTGGAGAGTCCAAAGAGAAAGATCATTTTTGTTCATGAAAGTAATTGATTTGTCTTTTTTGTCTATTGAAAGGTTTACAGCATCAATGTCCATGCCAGCCAGGTCGCTTATCGGGCTCAGATATTCAAGGTCGCCCGTTTCCGCGTTGACCTTCCACATTTCATCTCGGAAAGAAATAGTTCCCTGGTACCATTGATCAGGATAATTTCCTTTAGGGATCGAGGATGGGACGGCGCAGTAAAAAACGTTTGGTAAAGAGTCGCTCCAAATGCATTTTTCCGGTAAAGTTGTCAGGCTGATGGTCTTACTACTGTTATCATTTAGCCTATAAATTCTGGTTGACATTGTCTTGTCCGAGGAATTGGAATACAAAATGTGATTTCCCTCCGGGCTGGCAAGGGCTGTTAAACCTTTAATCCCGCCGAGAATTGTCGTAGTCTCTGCGCTAACTGTATTTACGAACAGCGCAACCCCCTCGCTATTGTAAGATGGCTTCGAATACAAAAGCACTTTATTTTCTGTTGGCCATTGTGAGAGCCACTGGCGCAAAGGAGACTCGAAAATTTCAGTAGACCTTTGCGTATTGTTTAAGGAAACTAATTCACCTGACGAACCGGAATTTGTTTCCAACAAGTAAAAAACTTTGTCTTTTTGTGGAGAAAGCGCCAAAGTAGATATGTCGGTTTTTAAAAATTGACCTCTTAATTCTCCCTGACCTCCCCCTTTTTCAATAAGATTACCAACGAAAGTTTGAATAAGAGATTCGTCTTTCAGATACTGAAGGATAGCGATAGTCCCGTTTGCGTTAAATAAGGCGGAGTAAATTTGCGGAACGGTTGTATTAGTAAGTCTCAAGTTATTGATATTTACAGCGCTAGTCTCGAACGTAAAGCCCTGAGCTCTTTCTATGTATCGGATGAATACTTTTCCACTTCTTTCAAAAGTTACTGCCCCGCCCACAGGCTTATTCGTAACGAGCCGCAGAACTGGTTTAAAAGCTGTTCCCGTGCGGGGGTGAGGTGTTTGGATTCCAGAAATCAAATTGCCACCACCTTGTGTTGTGCCGGATCTTCCTCCTCCACTTGTAGTGGAAGTACTCATGTCGGGCAAATCTGAACCACTGCCTGGGAAAATGTCACCTGGATCACCCGCCTCTTCCTGATTGATGAAAAAAAGGAAAAATAAAGCTCCCACTATCAAAAAAAGAACAACTACGAGGACAGTTATGATGATTTTACTTTTTTTATTTTCCATATTATTACCAGTTCCCTCCAGCACCGCCTGAGGGTAGAATTCTAAAACTCAAACACTTCGAGTAGTCGTCGTTAGAAGTCGCACCACCTGTGAATTCACCCAGGTCTACAATTTTTTCTGGAATTACACCATTTTTGCATATTTCCTCTATGGTTTGGTCGATTTTTTGAGCGAATTGAGT
Source organism: Candidatus Taylorbacteria bacterium RIFCSPHIGHO2_02_FULL_43_32b (assembly GCA_001820955.1). GTDB lineage: Bacteria > Patescibacteriota > Minisyncoccia > Phycocordibacterales > 2-02-FULL-43-11 > 2-02-FULL-43-11. The sequence continues at coordinate 22,998 of MHRK01000019.1, read as the reverse complement.
TTTGTAATCTGTTTTAGCATCTGCGGTATAAATGTGTGTATCCAAAGCGTCAATTTTAGCAACGGTTGATGTATAGATATTTCGTAAAGTTTCGGAGGCGGATAATATGGTTGTCGGGGTTGTTAGGGTAAGGCTTTGGACCCGGATATTCTCAATTCGCTCATAAGTACCGTCAATTAGAGAAATTTGATTTACATTTTTTGTAAGGTCAGTGATTTTTGCTTCAATTGCGGATGCCCCACCGAGAGCTTGGATTTTAGGCTCCAACTGTTGAAGTGCTATGGTTTCTATTGGTGATAAAGCTCCAAGGCTATCCATATGTTGAAGGTATTTATATGTGTCGAGTTGAGATTGCATTTCTGATAATTGATCCTTCATGTTTTGAAGTTTTTCTTTGCGATTTAGTACAGACTTTCTTAACTCTTCATACATTGCGTCAAATTGTTTTTGGCCGTTTTCACTAAAAAGAAACAAAGATTCCATACGTACCGATTCAAGTTTTTTACTTATTATGTTCAACTGGACAAGTTGAGGGTTAATTGTGTTTAGGATAATCCACGACGCTAAAATTAAGAGCATTCCCCCCAAGGCATTTTTAATATAGGACTTACCTTCTTCTTTGTTGCCGATGGCGTCTGTTGAAAGATAAGTAAAACCGCCTATAACTATCATCAAAACAGCCAAAACGCTCGCCCCTGCAACTGCCATCTTGTAAAGATTGTTTAAATAGGTCCCTATCCCCTGGTTCCCCCCAACCACTACTTCTGTGACCAGCACTCCGTTTGAGTTGGGCAAAGGAGCCAGGGTGGGATAAACATCAATTCTTGGGGTTGTCTGCGCCATGGATAAACTAAAATTTAGACCAAAAAAGATAAGGATCGCCAGACCAACTGAAATTTTTTTTATAATGGCCATTTTAGTTAGCTGAAAAACTAATATTAAGGTCAGTCGTACCGAATTGGTAGTAACGAAGAGTGTTCCATACTCGAAGTGACAGAAGAGCTTGGCCGCTAATATTTGGAGGCTTGCGCACGACCAAAGAGTTTTGAGTTTGAGGAACGTCCTGGCCATTTAACGACCATTCATATCGAAGGTCTTTGTGGTTTGGATCTTTAACCGCAAAAAAGAACGGCGAGGCGACCACGGCCATTTCGTCACCACTAAGAAGTGCTTGATCTGTAAGGGCTTTGTTGTAGAGGGTGCCAAGATTGGGCTTGCGTTCGTAAAGTATAAGCATGGGTGCAGTTGGTTCGATAATTATAGTTTCGGTAGCGATTATTTGTTTATCTGACGATGTAATCTCTACACCTATCTCGCCAGGTCTTGGCAATTTGTCTGTGTTTGAAAAAGCGAAAGTGTTTTTGCCAAAACCGGAGGCATTCTCATGAACCCTATTTCCTTCCTTCCATTTGAAAATTAGCTGTGAAGAGTCGATCGGGCCGTTTTCATCTGAAAATGATGGAAAGGCAATCACTCGGCCGGTTCCCTGATAGGGGAAATAAGCCCTGCCCTTATAAAAGGGCGGGGTGTAAGAGTTTGCTTCATAAACTAAAGATACGCTTGCCGGTATGAATGTTACGGTTTCAGAAAGAGAATAACCGTCGGAGCTGACGATAATTACCTGAAGAGAAGTTTTTTCGCCTAATTGTCCGTTTTTAAAACTAAAACTTTTAACACCCTTGCCAGAGATTTTAGTTTGCCCGTTTATTATCCAGGAAATATCTGCCCGGTCTAAATCAGTGATACTGCTTCTTACTACCGCAACAACTTCTTCGTTTGGTTTCGGAATTTCTGGAGTGACAACAAGTTCAAGCGAACCCTCCCCCGGGACCTGAGCAACAGTTGAATACGCGAAAAGAAAAAGTGTGAGGACGATTGTGAGAATAAGACGCAACTTCATGTAAATATTATACCACAACAAATATTTCCAACTATTTGTACCTCAGTACATATTAAGGGCAAATACTATTTTTTCAGCAGTTTAGAAGATATCTTTTTTGCCGTTTCTTCGGCCCCTGCCACTTTGCCGATTGTTTTTGAGCCGTCAGTGACCAGCCATGCGTAGGCAATATCCGCAGTCCAGGTCGGTAAAATGCCGAGACTCAACCAATCAAGTGCGAAGCCCAGTATGAGGCTAATCGTCAGTTTCTTGTCGAGCATCCCTCTCAGATAAAAGAATAAAGCAAGTGAAGGGCCAACAACAACGTCTATAAGTATATTCGCTAGAAACCCTATGACGACGGCATCAAGCGCCACTTGGAGAAGGTCTACAATGATCATGGCAGTGAAAAGCATTGCCCACACCACAGGCAGTAGTTTTGGTTCTGCCCTATTCGATTTATCCCCCACTTCATTTTGTCTGAAATTGTGAGAGACCTTCTGTTTGGGTGCGTTTTTTTCCATTTTGAGTAGTGAAGTGTGTGTAATTCTGATTGTTTAAATCATCCTTCTGTCGCGCGCAACTCTTCCTTGGCTTTTTTGATTGTTAGCAGTTGGTGGGGGTCGGACGTGATAATCTGATCTTCGGTATAGGAGCCGATGATTTTTATGGCTACGTGTTTGAGGCCGACGAAGAATATCCCCTCCCCTATGGCCGATTCAAGAAGCAGATACTTTTCTTCGTCTGTTAGCTGGAAAATTTGTTGCAGACGATCGATTGTTGTGGGCGACTGTTTGAGCAATATCTGCATAGACGAGTTTGTAATAATCGGAGTGCCGTAAGGAGATTTCAAGAAATCATCAACGTCTTGGGTGATGGTTGCGACTCCCAAATAATACTTTCTTCCGCGCTTTACCATGCGCGCCAAGAATGAGGCCGTGTCTTCAGATTTCATCATCCACCAGGCCTCATCGATGATGAGAAGGCGTCTTTTTAAGGTTTTTCGGATTGCCGCCCAGATGTGGTTTGTAATGAGATATGTTGCCACGGCTTTCAGTTCATCTTCCATGTCTCTGATTGAAAAGACTACGAATTTGCTGTCGATTGAAATGTTTGACGGCTGGTTGATAAAGCCTGACCATGTGCCGCGGCTGTATTTCGTCAGCCTCTCATGAAGAGAAGATGCCCCTTCCATTCCGGCCAAAACTGTCTCGAAATCCGAAAGGAGAGGCGGTTCAGAATTGGCAAAATTTTCGTCGGGAGTAATGTCTTTTAGGGCGTATGTTTCCGTGATGGCGCGATCAACGATAGCGTCTTCTTCCGGAGTAAGACCGCCCAGCATTATACGAAACAATCCTACTAAATTGATGATGTGCGAGCGTAGAACGTCACTTGGTTGCTCGTCTTCTCTTGGGGCGGGAAGGTCGAAGGGATTAATGTGGTGTTCGGAATTAAGCGAAATGTTGAAATATTTTCCGCCGGCGGCTTCAGCCAACTGCTCGTATTCCCTTTCGGGGTCGATAACGATAACTTCCGTATCGAACATAAGAGAGCGCAATATTTCGAGCTTGGTGGCGTATGAATTATGAACAAACATCCCGCCGTATCCGGCAAGGAATACTTCATTGTCTACCGTCAGGTCATAAACATATTTTTCGCTTTTGTTTTCTATGGTGTTGATTTTGGTAATCGGGTCAAAAAATAGTTCGCTTTCGATAAGCGTGCGTAAAATGGAGATTATTTCCTTCACACGCGGCAGATTATTTTCCCATTCCTGGTATGCTGTCGATATAAAAGAGGCCGCTTTTTGGAGCATTTCATAGGAAGTGTTGCTTTCTGGCCGTATTGTTATAGCGCTCCGTAAAGATGCGTCCATGTGTTTCATTGGCAAATGCAGAGCTATTGCATTGTCGTGCACGGCGGTTTTAATTGCGGATACACTAGGAGAGGTGAGACCTACAGCTTCTATAAGAGCAAGAGCGTTCTCTGCACGAGGTGCTCCAGTCTCGTTTCGCATCCATGCCCAACTCGAACCGAGGAGATTCCATAATTTGGTGTTGACTTCTTTGTTTTCCTTGGCAATAGCTATGATGTTGTGAAGTTTGGGCAATTGCGATAATATTTTTATGCTTTGCCCAAGTTGCACGAACTCCTCGATTTTCTCTTCCAGTTCATCAGTTGCCTTTCTGAGATATTTAGGAGTGGGGTCAAATCTAGACCATTTAATTTTTTGAAAATTAGATGTTCCGTTTATCCCGTATGGGAAAATTAATGTCAATTCTTCAACTAGTTGTCCAAGTGTTGGTATGGTGTCCACGTTTGTATTCTCATTTTTGTTCAGAAGAGAACTTAGAAGCGCATTTTTTCTTTTAGAAACAAAGCCAATTTTTTCAGCAAAACTGTTAAGTGACGATTGCCCGCTTATGGAAATATGCCAAAAAGTTCTTTTTTTACCAGTTTTGACGTATTTTTTTTCCCTCTTATGAACGCGGCCTACGATGCCGAAGAAAAACAAAAAATAAGACAGCTCAGAAATCAAACGTTTTGATTTGGACACCGCTGTGATTGACGGTCCGTCTACTCCACCGTCACCTTCAAAGTATGATGAAAGCAAGGCCGCCATGCTTTGTGTAGATGTCCCCCATGCGATCCCAGGGATACATTTTCCGGCTGATTTTTTGTAAAGACCGAGAGCGTGAATTAGGTTTACGAAAACGACAGAACCCACGCGGATGCTTTTGGTATTTCTGAAGAAGGTTAACCCCATTTTTTTAAGGCAGTCTGAAATGTCGTCCAAAACTTCTTTTTCGGTGTTGCTGATAATAACAGCTTCTTTTCGAATGGTACCTTCGGAAATAATATAGCCGATGATCCTCATGAATTCCTTGGAAATTGGGAAAATGGCGGGGAGAGAGCCAGTACCGCTCGATGAAATAACACGCCATTTGCTAATCTCCACTGCTTGTGGTGTGTGGTTTGATGCTCGTAAGAGTTTGAGGAAATAGGCAATCGGTATTCTTCGCCCCGCGTGGTACTTGTAGAGATATTTATCAAATCGCGAGTTAACAATCTTTCCTTCGTATTCTTTTTGAAGCAATTTTATTTCTTTTGCCGCGCCGGCAACATATATATTTGGGCGGTTTTTCAGAAGTTCAAGTAAATTAATTTGTGTGTCGAAATTATCGCCTGTTTCTACAGATCTCGGTAAGGGCACGGCTTCTCCCAACCCAACATTATCACTTTTTGTGGCTACAATTTCACCGTTTCGTAAAACCAACATGTTGTGGTCGCCAGTCGTTACAACAGCACGTCCGCTTTTTGTTTTGAAACGATAGAATTGCTTGGGGGCTATTTTCCTGGCGGCAACACTGACTTTACTCCACGAGCCTTTCATATTTTTGTCAAAGCTGTAGACTTCCAGTCCTGGGTCGATCACCCCGTCCATTTCTTCATCTATTTGTACTGCCCCCCTCTTTCTTATTAGTTTGTCGACGACACTACCTATTGGTCGGAGTGATATTTTTCCATTTTGTTTTATGAGGACGGGTTCGTTGCCTTTTATGCTTTTTCCAGATCCAGATTGAGCAAGCGTCACGCTGTTGTAATTCTCGAGAGAAAAGCGGTCGAACAGCACCAAACTCGCATTGTGCCGATTGATGCCGTAAAGAATACCTTTGTCGGAAGTCATATCGAAGGAAATGAACGGAAAAAGGCTGGAAAGTGGCGAGGAGTTTAGCTTTGTGTGTACCATAATTTCGTCCGTGCCGAGAGGGGCGATGCTTCTGAAAGCCTGTTCCTCCTGGAAAAGCGCCGGTTTTACATAAACAAGCTTGGATTCGAGTATGGATCTCACCTCAGTCTCAATTTTGTCCAACTCTTCGTCTGACTCTCCGTAGATGGACATGTAAAGACCGACATCAAACATTTTTTCTTGAGCCTGCATAAGGTCGTCTCTCAATTTTTCAAGGTCGTTGTAAGCTGTTTCGAGAATGGGGTCTCTGACAAAACCTTTCTTTTCCCTTTCGTTTATCTGACTTTGGACTTCGGCCACCTTTTTCTGAAATTGTTTGAGAACCCTTGCCGTATCAATGGGGTGGATGAATATTGAAATATCAAAAACTTTGTCCAGGTTGATTATCGGGGCAAACCAGCCTTCGGTCAGAAAGCGGGGATAGGATATGACGAAATATGTTCTAACGATTTTATTTCCCAGGTTTATGGATTTGGGCGAGACTTTGAGAGCAGATGGGGCGATAACATCGCGGAGTTCAAGTGCCCCTGCCTCATATATATCGGCAGGCAAAACAGAGGCGATTTGCGGAGAGTCGCCGGCGTCTTTCTTTGGAAAAATTTTGTCTAATAAACTCATAGAGGCGTTACCAATATACGAATTATATGTATGTGTCGGTCAAAATAATGCAAAATTAAAAAATCAAAATGTAAAATGACAATTAAAAATGTTAAATCATCTTTTCCCCTTCATAGTCATTATACTAGAAGCTAGAACATTGGCTATTTCTATGAGTTCACTTAAAAGCCAATTTAGCTCCTCTACACTTCCTTTTCCGGTGTCACGAAGCAAAGTAAGCCAAACTTTAGACTCGTTAGCTGATTTTAGTGAATAGGTAAAAAAATTAATGAAGTCCTTTTTTGAACTAGCCGAGGTGGCTTCAGTATAATTGGCAATAATGCTTGTGCCACTGCGAATCAACTGCTTTCCCATTACCGAGCTCGTAGAATCCTTTGGCAATGTATCTATAAACTTAACAAGTTTTAAAACCCAACTGTAGACTCTTTTTTTAAATTCATTTTTAAACTTTGCACTGTCATTTTGCATTTTGATATTTACATTTTCAATTTGCACCCAGTTTCATTGGTCAGTTAGGAATTTGTTACTGCGTGACTTTGGCCGGCTTTGCCAGATCGCCAGGATTAAACATTTTGTAATAAAACTCGATTAATTCTTCTGTGTCGAGACGTGCCGTTCGGAGCCCGACGCGGAGTAGTCCTTGTTCCACCACGGAAGCTCTTTGTTCAAGTTGAATTTTATTATCCAAGAAGCTTTCTTCGGTTTTTTTTGCTGTGCCCGCCCGGTCCTCTTTTTTTCCGAGAAACGACATCGGAACGGCACTGGATATCTTGTCCGTGACACTTCCCCCTCCTTTCGATAAAAGCGAGGCGGCGTATGGAATGACAACAAAAAAATGTTTGGACATGATGTTTGTGTTCTCGGTAAAATCGCGGATAAAATTGATATACTCTCTCGTTTGGATTTTCATCAGTTCATTTAGTTGGCTTTTGTGGCGTTCTTCAAGCTGGACGAGATAGGGTTCTATATCAAAGCGGCGCGATTGAATGAATATCTGCACCGAAAAATCCAGAGAGTTTAGGAAGTTTTGAAATTGGGCGATTATGGCCTGTTGGAGGTCTTCTGATTTCAAGGCAAAGTTGACCGAGGTGGTCAATATTACGAGGCGCATCGAATTATCCTTGAGGATTACCACCCCATCTCGAATCTCTTTTATTGAAACGAAATCTTGAGTTGACTTACTAGTCATAAGGCAAGTGCAAATATACGAATGATGCGAATCTTAACTAATTAACTTAACTAATCGGAATATAAATTGTGATTAGTGATCATCACATCATTATACTTTGACAGTGTCGGTTTTGCTATTGCTTGAATTTATTGATTCTTATAATGCGGACAGGTTTAAGATACCGATTTCGGAAGTTAGCAATTATTCCTAATTTTAGCTGTGATTTTTGAAGGTAGTTTTGGATTTGACGAAAATCCTCCTTGAGGATGGAAGGTTTTGCTTTAAGTTCGAGAAGTATCAAATTTTCTATGATAAAGTCTGCGATATTTGCATTCGAGCCGATGTTAAGTTCCCTTCTGTATTGAAGATTTGCTTCACCAAGCTTAAGCTCTGTAAGATCGCTGTACCTTTTTTCCTTTTCAAATCTACCGAGTTCGTTATGTACAGAAAAGAGCACCCCGACTATTTTAAAAGACAGTTCTTTGTAGATAATTTCTTTTTGAGACTGCTTTTGTGGCAGTTGGTTCGGCTGAATCCCGCTCTCCATATTATTTGTATTGCCTTTTGTGTTTTTATTCGTTAACTTTATTTGTCAATATTCGTAGTCATTCGTTGATTGGCACTTTTGTTGATGTCGAGCGCCCAAGTCAAATCTTTCAGTTTGCTCTCGGAAAGGCTCGGCATGGCGATATTGACCATCGTGTCTGCCGGTTCGGTTTTTTCCGCTCCCTTTTTGGGTGTAATTTTGTCTCTTTTCCAGAGATATAATTTTGTACCCATGAAGTATTTTATGGCCGCTTCAAGGGTAAAAATAAAAGGTTTGCCGTTTATTTTTACAAAAGCCAGAGCAATCGAAAGAGCGGCCACCGGGGTCAAAAAAATGACAGCTAAAAATACGGGCAGAAGCCTGTAGATGAGATAGCAAATAGCACCGCCTCCTACCAGATAGACGAATTGTTTGACGGTAAATGGACCGAAAACTTTGTCCTCTACCCCGATGAATTGTGGAACTTGGAAGCGCATGAGTATGAATTATGAATAAAGAATTATGAATTATGGTTAATAAAACCTTTGCAACTTTTAATCAAGCCGTTAGTTATCTTGTGAGTAATTATGGATTGATCCAGCGTTTTTTGGAAATCTACTTGAGATAAATAACCGATATCTCGAGATGTGAATAGTTGATTTTGTATTTCAGTAACGGAACCGAGGGCGATGGAGTAAAATTGCAGTTTTTCTTTGTAAGATTGACGGCTGAAACCTTCGGCAATATTGGAAGTAACAGAGATTACTGCTCTTCGCATCTGATCTATTAGGGCAAATTTTTCGTCTGAGGGGAAGTTTTTGGTCAATTTGTAGATGAGCAAAACTAATTTATGACCTTCTTTCCATGCGTTGAGGTCAGTAAAAAAGCTGATTTTATTTAATGAACTTTCCGTGTTTTGGTTCTTTTTCCCCGCATTATTCATAATTCGTAATACATTATTCATTTCCGCTATTCAGTAGGTTCACGGTATGGATCAACCACGTATCTCTTTCTTTCGGACGGAATTCGGACAATTTTTGTCAGTTTGTTATCGAGCATGTTATCACTCTTTTGTGTGACGATTGGTACGGGGGGAACATCGAATCTTTTTTCTTCCGTTTTGATTGGAGCGGGAGGAGTGGCTTGCGGAGGTTTAGGAGTGACAGGCGGAACCGGCGGTGAATAGTGTTTTTCCTCGGCTGGTCTTGGTGCAACCGGGGCAATCGGTTTTGCCGTTTCTTTGGTACTTTGCTCACTCCCGGTCTTAAGTTGGTCTTCTTCTGCATTATTCGTAATTCGTAATGCATTATTCATTGCTGTTGGTGCGTTACCCATGCCAAATTTGCCACGGTTAATCGGAGTTGTTTCCGGTGAGGGGCTCGCTCCTCCGCCGTGTTTGGCGACATCTCGCTCCATGGTGCGCCAGATGGCGGTTTCGGCTAAGGCGGAGGAGGATTCCGTTTTGACAGTCGGCTCTATCGGCAAATTAACCGGGGGCGGTACTGTTTTGACTTCGACAGATGCCGGCGATGGGTTTTCAATTTCCGCCAAAAGTTTGTTCTTGTCGAATGCGGACTGAAGTTTTGTTTCTGGCTTCGCGATCGGGGATTCTGTTTTAGAAACAGATTCTATACCTTCAGTTTTTGTTGGAGTGAGGGCGGAGACTGGCGTTTCACTTGCGGCTCTCAAATTTGAGCGAATTTTTTTGAAAATAGTCTCGTTAATTTCCGTTGCCAAGGAGTTTGTTTTTTCGGTCCCAAGCTCCAATTTTTTTAATCTACTGACAAATTCGGATGATGGTACAAGTCCGAAAAGAACCAGGCCAATTTCATCAGCGAGTGTTCCCGTCCTATCCACATGCAGTTCATATTTATTGCCCCACCCTTTGACCATCGGCGCGATATTCAAATTGAAAATTTCGTCCTGTAGTTCGGGTGGCAATTTGAGACAGGCTTCCCTAATTTGTTCTCGTGTAAATTCCATACCATTAAAATAATTATTTAGACAAAGTTTCTACCTCGAGGATCCCTTTGTAGCCAATCCTCAATGTCTTGAATATTCTGTTCGTGGTTAGGTTGCAGTGTTCCAGCTTGCGCCACTGGTGTTCCTCCGGCTGCTTGCAGAATCAAGTCATTAATCGTTCTCCTGATACTTTGTCTTGTTGCGCTATCCAAATCTGTTCTCTTAAGCAAATCGTCCATGTTTTTGCGTGACAAGTTCTTAATTATCGCAGGGACACGAAGGAGGGACGCATCCATTTCAGCAATGTCTCTTGGGTCCATCTGGCGTATTTGATTTTGGAGAGCTGTTTCGTCGATTGCCCCTGTTGAGGTGACGGTAATTTGGTTGTTGTTGTTTAAGGAAATATTTTGACCGGCCGCAGTTGCAAGATTGTTAAAGCGGGCTATTTCAAGGTGGTTTTGTTCTATTGTTGTCAGCGAATCTTTAGTTTTTTGATATTGAGACGTAGAAAGATAAGGAGCCAAAGCCTGAAGATCTCGCATTGACATATTGCTAACCTCTCCACTCTGAAGGTTTTGAAGCCGAGTTCTAATTTCTTGCTCGTGATTTGTTCGGATGTTCGCCTCAATTCTTGGTATTTCCGCTTGAAGTCTGGCCACTTCTGCCGCATTTCCAGCAACTTGAGCCACAGACAAGGCGTTCATGGCCTCTGTTAGAGGTCGAACAAATGCTCCAAGTGTATTTCGAATTTGTCTCTGCTCGTCTACTCTGCCCGCTTCCCTTGTCGCTTTCTCTGTTTTTTCTCTTTCTTCCGGCGAAAGCTTTGTTGATAATACGGCCAATGACTGGTCGAGGCCTGCAATCGCTGGGCTCAGATTATCCGCGCGATCTCTAAGTTGTCCAGCCACGGCTTGTTGCAGGACTACACGATTCCTGGCTGACATACTCTTGTAAGCATATTTGCGTTGTTCCGCGCTAAGTCGCGAAAAATATTTGGCAAATTCAGTCGGGTTATTTTCCAACTTGTCCATATTCTTCTTGACCTCTTCCTCGCCGGCACTAAGCACAGAACCTTTTTCTTTATAATCTTTGTAGCTCTTGCTTCCCTGCCCCCACTTTTGTTCTTGCATAGCATTGGTTGTGCGAAGAAGTAGCCGTTGACCAATGTTGTTGCTGGCTCTCCATTTATCTCCATATTTATCCTGAATAAGGGCACCGATTTTGCCGACGGAGTAGCTACCGACGACACCTTGTCCGATTCCCTGCAACTTCTTGCCCCAGGAAATCATTGTGGACGCGCCTTTGGCGCCCAGTGAATTGGCTACGATGAGTGTGGCGACCAAAAGTCCCGTGAAAGTCATGAAATTTACAAAGATGCCCATTTGCCCGATTATCTGCGAGGATGAGGCTCCACTTGAAATGCCGTTAAATGCAGTGGCCATGGTGGTGGATCCGCTTCCCAAAACAGTATTTAGTCCGCCGTCTTGCCAGGCTTTTCCGATTATGTAAATCATAATCATAAAAATCGGCGCGTAGAAAGCTTGCTTGAAAAGTTTATTCCACCACTCGTGCGTGTATCCCCCCATTCCGGGGATTACCCAAGCTATGAAAGCAAACGGCGAAAGAATCATCAAAAAAACAAGGTAGATTGTTCTTGTTATCATCATCACCGCTGCGGCCAAAAAAATCCACGCCGCGACCAAAAGCATAATTGAGCCATAAACGCTTACAGCAATTATTTTAAAAGGTGCCCCTGTCGAGAGGTCAACTGATCTGCCGTCAAAAATTCCTTGCACCTGGAACCCTCTCATAAAAACACCGCTCAAACTGCCGTCATTGCTACCTATGATCAAGTTATAGAAATGAAGAGCAACGATGTTGGCCACGTCTATAACTGCCTTGGTTATAAAGAGGCTGAAGTTTATGAGCACCGCGGCTATAACAATTCGTATAATTGTACCCATAGCACTGCCGTGGTTTAAGCCGAGGATTGTAGAGATCGCAACCCAAAGAATGAGAAAGATGAAAACCAAATTGGACAGGTCTCTAACAATTTCCCATCCAATTCCGACAATGCCGGTAGCTCCGGCCAGATCGCCAAAGTGGAGTATTGACAGTTGGATACTTTTTTCGAGAATGGCGCCTGTTAATGTAACAGCGCCCGATATGATGGTAAGGAAAAGGAAAGCGATGTTGGCGATTAACCGGCCCGAAGTGAAGAGATCGATGAGGGCTGACAAGCCGTCAAGCATTTCTGACATGCTTGGTATCGCATGAGCAGAAAGTGGGATTACAGCAAAAAGCACTGCAGAAAAAACGACTGCGAGCAAAGAAGCTGTTTTCTTTCGCCTGTTGTTATATCTCCCCAAAATCATTTTTTTCCTATACTGAACTTTTCTCAAAACTCATCTCAACTAGTTGCCGGTTCATAATCTGCTGCCTGCAAAAATAATTAAATTTGCCTGCGGCTATCACATATCTCGAGGAGGGACATATCATTGTCGGCTTACAGTCACACACCTCATTTATTGTTTATGATTTGACTATGAACAGGCTCTAAGGTTTATTGATAATGAAAGATGCTTTGTGGGTGCCTACTTTCAGAAATTGCTCGCTTGTTGTGTCATAAGCAGATTCAGTAATCTCCGTTTGCAGTTCGAAAGCCCCGAGAGTGTCTATTCCTGTAGTATTGTAAATCGGCAATTTAGCAGAAATTTGTATGCAGTATTGAGAAACAGCTGAAGCCCCCAGTGGTATTTCTAGTGTGGTCGGAGGCGGGGGACTGTTTACAATGGAAGATGCATATGGGTCACTACAGTCGTTTGATACAGTTTTTTTAATAGTGATGTTCGTGAAGTATTTGTTTAGATCTTGTTGGGTTACAAGACTGCCCTCAATAGACTTCAGCGTCATTTTTAATTTTAACTCAGGGATAGGTTTGGATTCTGAGTGTGTGAGTTTGAAATTGTAATGCATGCTGTCCGAAGGAGAGAAAAGCGAACCCAGTTTGAGCGGATTGGGTAATGAAAGGGCGGCTGGATTCATAGACACTTTGGATGATGCCGGAGTGACGGTTTCTGTTGTCCCAGGAGCTGTAACTTTTGCTTGTCCGAGGATTTCGACTTCGGCGAGGCTTAGATTATTTATGATATCCGGCGTACGAGTGTCAAGATTGTAAGGGCGGACAATGATCTCTTTGATATTTGGTGTGTTAGGAAACGTCCATGTCTTTGGATTTTGGTAATCAGAGTTGCCTGTAAATACTGGTGAAGAATACTGATTTCCTGCGGCATCATAGGCATAGATTATATAGCTCATGTCGTAAAAATATTTATCACATCCTCGGTTATCGCCGATTTCAACAGATCGGTAAGGTATATATAAGTTAATTTTTTCAATAGGTTTTTCTTCTGCGAGAATCATTTTTAAGTAAGCTCCTTCCCCCGAATTAGTCAAAACAGATGATAGGGTAAATCCACCTGCTCTCGATACGTCACATGCTTTTTTTGAACCATCAGTCGAATAGGAGCCATCAAGATAGGCAAATTGATCTCCTGGTTGTACCCTTCTAAGTGGCGCGCTCGTAAGGATTTTAGTTGAAGAATCCATCGCGTAGTTTTTTTGGTATGTTCCAGCTCCACCCGCAGTCAATTCTGGTGAAAGAAAACCAAGGCCAGTTATGTCTCCGACGGCTGAGTTCGCATTTTGTCCCGCCACTTTGTCCACTGTGTTGTTGACGTTGGCACAGCCGATTTTTATGGCATTTTCCAAGGCCGCTGCTGGGGTGGCAGCCTCACTAGTAGTTAGTACGGGAAGGAAAAGAGACCCCGGTGGCACTTGTGCAATAAGTCCAGGTGTAATTTCAGCAAAACACCCCGGGCCAACAGTGCTACCAGTAGTAGGTTTTACGCAGTCTGTACCAGATGGCATCCAGCCTGGCATCCAAACAGAAACTTTTTTACCATCCGCAAGGTCCTCAATATGATAAGTATAATTGCAGTCAACCCAAGTCGGCGGTTTAGCGGTGGATTCGGCCACTTGCTTTTCGTAATCAGTTACAAGACTCTTAATGTAAGACGAGCCGCCATACCTTGGACTTTTAACGCTCATACCGCCGATTCCCATGGAGGAAAACACTTTGTTGAACGCCTGGTTAATGAGAGCGTCCATAATTTCGTTGATTTCATCGGCAGTCTCCAGGCGGCGTTTTTGGGAGTCAAGAACATTGTTAAGTTGCGTTTCGATGACAGATCCCGGGGTGCTTAGATTTTTGTCGTGTTTAAGACAGCTACCATCTGGCCTATACGCCACGCATTTTCGAAAAGAACGAAATCCCTTGCCCCACTGGAGCTCCTTTTCATTTATGTTAAGTTGTCGTAAAACGTTTCTTGTTAATTGATTATCTGCTTCGAGATAGACTCCGTACATGTTGTTTGACGGCCTGCTGATCGAAATCCAATTTGACCAGCCGTCACTTCCCCATCCTCCTTTGAGGAAAGCGTTGTAAACATTTTTTTGTACATCAGAAAGTCGACACCGAATTTCTTCCTTGTGGCTTTGCGTCCAGCCTATGCCGAGAGACAACCGAATTTGTAAATCAAAAGGACTGCAGAGGAGATCACCGAGGGGTCCCAATTCTTCTATCCACTGTCCGGCCACTTGATCTCCAACGTCCAGAAAGAAACCTTCGGGGTCGGTTACAAATGACGGCGAACCCTCAAAACCGCTATTTATCCATTCAACTGTGCTCGCGGTTATATTTCTAATGAGAGCATTCGCCATGGTGAACGCGATTTGGTCGAGCAGGCATTCTTTTAGGTTGGAACCGGTATCTGCGGCAGCATTTTGGGAAGTTGCGGTTTCTGTAACGAAATCACCTGTCGGAACAGAGAAAACTTTATTGACGGCTGAGTCGAGCCCAGCCAGCAATCCAATAGCATCGAGAATACAACTTATAAAGGCGTCGGCCGGTTTTGGTTTAACGAAAAAAGTCATGGGTACAACCAGAACGATAATCAAAACAATTACAATAGTTTTTTTGAAGGCGGCCATTAATGAATCAAATTAGGCATATAAGATAATATGAAGTTTAGATTAAAAGCTTGGCAAATTATACACCACCTGAAATCAACAAACCACTTTCTCCTTTCTTGAAAATAATTCCTCGGCTTGAAAATTGAGCACTGACCTTTCGAAGAGAATTTATAAAAAGATCTACCGCGTCAGGATATATTGATACCCAACCAAGAGCGCGCAAAGGATCTGAATCAATGTATCGCATGTTGTCTACAACAACCTCAACTATGGACATCATGTTAATCATCACTGTGTGATCGGCGACAAGGCTCTTTGGTACAGCCATTTTGGCCATTTCCTCTTTTATCCCCTGATATCGTAGTTTGGATTTTGATAAGTCAGCGAGTTTGGATGGGTCGTCTGTTGCTTGGTAATTGTCCAAAATCATCATTTCGCCCTCTGGGTATTGGGCATTTTTGTCATTAAAAATTGCACCCAAGGTGTTCCCGTACTTTCTGAAGGATTGTTCATCGTCTCCAGTAATCTGAAAATCTGCTTCGCTAAAGATGTCCACAGTTCCCGATTCGGCGTTTAGGGCTGACTGGATAAGAAAGTCAGACTGATCTACGTTTATCGGGTCGCCTGCTTGTTTGGCCGCTATGTATTTGGCAAACCACTCTCTCGAAAACTTATCGGTTTCGGATAAATCGGCTTCGATTTGCGGATTTATTTTTGAAGAAATAGTAATTGAAGCCAATTTGTCGTCCGGTCCTTTTATGAGGGGATTTCTTCCGGCGCGAATTTCATCAAAATCTGAAGTGCCATCGTCATCAGTGTCAGCAATTTCTGGGTTTGTCTTCCACAGCCCTTCCTCCCAATCTTTGAGGCCGTCTTTATCATTATCCAAGAACAGTATGGGGTTTCGCTCATCTTTTATTGTCACTTGGTTATCAGAGGATTGGCGGTTGTTAATCCTGGTAAGGTAAAGAGCTGTGCTGACGATTAGCAGGCAAACAACGGTCGCTAAGATAATTTTTTTCGACATACGATTATTATATCCCCAATCGGTTGAAACACCCAAGACAATTGCTGTGGAATATTATGGCAAATTAAATATTGCGCCTGGCTCTATCGCTGAAAAAACTACATTACTGCTTTTAAATTTCTTACAGAGACTTAAAAACGCTTCAGAGAAGTTCATTGCGTACGGTGCATATTCCTGAAACCGTTCGACTGGTATTTTATCTGAATTATTCCCGTCTCCAATCAGTTTAATAATAGCTTCAGCGAGAGAGTCCAGAGCTACTGCGAAATTTTTGAGTTCCGAGACATTGTAATTAGTATTTAGGTCGATTAGTTTTGAGGCGACTTCCGCTCTTTTCGTGGCCATATTTTTTAATCCCTGCCAAATTTCCGGTGTCAACGTTTCAATAGATTGGTTCAAAAGACGGGCCTCCTCTACAGAGTCAAAATTTTTTAATATGGTTGCTGCCGAATTTCCCATAACTCGTAAGGGGTTTTGCGCATCACCCCCCCTAGTGTTTGGTACGACTTCGGCGCTGTCATTGATTGGCGCTAGGGCATTGATTGGGGGCGTGTTCGCCCGATCTTTAACAAGACTTTTTCCACTTATTTGTGACAGGGGGTCCTTTACTGTCGGGTCGGTTCCTCTCAGTTCCTCTTCCCAATCTTCGAAACCGTCTCCGTCCGAATCTATGTTTTTCTGTTCCGGAATATCATTCGGTGAGGTTGGTGTAAGGGTGACGCTTGTTGGCCTTCTGTCTCTTAAAGCAAAAATATAAATAGAAGAAATTAGGACCATTATCACAAGCAAAAAAAGCGCGGCTTTTTTCTTTTGAAGTAATTTCATATGCACATCTTATTATAAGACATTCGTTTCGTTTGATATAATCACGCTGTGGATTTACTTTGGAAAAGATTTGGTTTATTGACGGTGATTTTTATGATTGCGGCATTTTCTCTTTTTCCCGGGTTTGCTGTGGCTCAATTTCCATTTGGAGGTCCGATTACCTGGTATTTCCCCGCTTGCGAAGTGCCGCCTGCCACCTGGATAATTCTTGGACCGCCTACTTTCTCGTCACTTATGTACATGGGGGCATTGTCATATTCGTATGGCCCCCCAAGTCATTGGGGGCAACAATTGCTCGGCATGTCGACCGCTTGGATGCCTTGCATTATTCTAGTTCCCTGTCCTCCTTCTCCCGCACCTTGCCCTGTGATTATAGGCGGAGGAATGCTGATTCTATTCCATGGGTCTAGCCACTAGTTTTTGTAGTCTTTTTTGTATTTTCAATTGAGCTGGTCGGTTGTTTCTCGAAGTCGTTGACAAGTTTGCCTTTAATTGGCTTGGTTGTTATACGCCCGGGGTTCAGGAATGTGAAATGTATGCGGGAATAACCTGTGTCCCCTTGCCCGCCTGGGGGGCGACCACGGCTTTTTTGGGTTCTAGATAGTATTTCTTGGTTTCGCGGCCAAGGAGAGCCATTTGGCAAGGGAAAGTGTCTCGGCCCGGCTTTGGGGGTCGATTTCGCATTCGGTGAGAATTTTTTCGGTGTTTTCACCAAAGATAGGCCGTAAATTGGCAGAGACGATTTTTCTTTTGTGTGCAAAACCAGTCTTAACTATCTCAAAAAACCTTTGCTCATCAACGTTTTCGAAGGAATTTTTTGAAATGTTCGATATTAGGAGAATTGCAGAATCTACCTTTGGCGAAGGGCTAAATGCCCCCGCTTTTACTATACCGGCAATTTTGGGGTTGCCGTAAGCCTTTACGCTAATTGACAGGATGCTTTCTTTACCGTCCTTCGAGCAAATTCTCTCAGCTACTTCTTTTTGCACCAGCAAAACCGCTTTTTTGGGCTGTGGCCATTCGGAAAGAGCTTTGCGGATTATCTCACCGGTTATGTAATAGGGGATGTTGGCGATAACAAAATAGGCTCTAGGCTCTAGGCCGTAGGCATTAGGGTGGAAAAATAAAATATCGGCGTGGACGAGAGTAAATTTTCCGGAAGACATTTGAGAGGCGAATTTTTCCTGAAGGACTGAAATTAATCGGTCGTCTTTTTCCACTGCGATTACACGCGCCCCTCTCGCCAAAAGTTCTTCGGTCAAGTTTCCTTCGCCTGGTCCGATTTCCAGCACTGTTTCATTTTCAGTGATTTCGGCCGCGTCAACAATTTTTCGCAGAGCGTTTTTGTCGCGCAAAAAATTTTGTCCCAGTGATTTTTTTTTAATAAATTTTGCCATCGTTTAAATTGGTTAAGTTTATTCGCAACATTCGTATCCATTCGTTGATTCGCACTTGCATATCAGTCTAGATATATTATTCTGCCGCCCCCTGATAACCTTTCCTCATTGGCGATATATTCTTCGTCGATATCAAAAATAAATTCAGAAGGAACGTTGACTTGTTTGGAACCGAAGATTGTTCTGACGCTTGCGTATGAAAGATATACTTTTTTTCGTGCCCTGGTTAATGCCACATAGAACAACCGTCTTTCTTCTTCCGCTTCGCTGTCCGTAACTTCATTTTCGCTCATCTTTTTGTGTGGGAAAAGATCTTCCTCGAGGCCGGTGATAAAAACAACATCAAACTCAAGACCTTTTGAGGCGTGAACAGTCATGAGTCGCACCGCTTCCCTTTTTTCCTCCATTTCGTCTTGGTCGCTTGCGAGCGCAACGTCAGTCAAAAAATGCTCGACAGCTTTTTCTCCTTCCTCAGTATCGTAACGAGAGGAAAAAGTAATCAGTTCTTTTAAGTTTTCAACTCTCTCTTCTCCCTCCAATCCGTCACTTTTCAAATAGTCCAATAAACCTGAATTTGTAACGGTAAATTTGACAGTTTCCGACAGTTTACCGGTTGAAATTTTATTTTTTATTTCGGCGAGTAAGTTTCGAAGCTCTTGTATCTTAGCTTTTGCCGCGGGGGGCAAAGTTCCTCCCTGCCCGGAAACTACTTTCGCCAAAGTGACTTTGCCGATTCCTCGAGGGGGCGCGGCGATGATCCTTTGCCAGTCTGCGAAACCCTCCGGATTTATGGCGGACCTCACATAGGAAATTGCATCTTTTATTTCTTTTCGTTCAAAAAACTTTGTGCCCAAAACTTGGTAGGGTAAATTTTTGTTCATGAAAGATTCTTCGAGCACTCGGCTTTGGAAGTTGGCTCGATACAAGACCGCGATTTCTGACGGCTTCACCCCGGCATCGATTAACTCTTTGGTTTTCGAAGCGACGAATTCTCCCTCGTCTGCCTCGTCGTAACTTGTGTATAGCCCTATTCTCTCTCCCTCGGTATTTTTCGTAAACAGATTTTTCTCGCGGCGCATTTTATTTTTAGCAATGATTCTGTTCGCCACGGTGAGAATGGTTTGAGTGGAGCGGTAATTTTGTTCGAGGAGCACCACTTTTGCTTCAGGATAATCTTTTTCAAAATCCAAAATATTTTTTATATCCGCACCTCTCCAGCTGTAAATCGAATTATGAACAGCAATTTTGTTGGCAATATAGTTGTGTACATTTTCCACGTCAAGATCGTAAACAAAACCGTTGAATGTTTCTCTGTCGACGCTTTTTATGGTTTCTTCAAGAATTTTACCGTTTCTAAGTGTTGCCAATTTCATGCCGGGAAATAAATTTGTGGCGGGCTGAAGCATCATCGCACTCTCTTTTGTAAGATGAGCAGTGCGAACAATCGTTAAATTTGGTTGGAGATCTAATATTTTCATGGCCAACTTTTCAGCGTCAGCGTAATCGAGCCGCGCTACTTCCAATCGCCAATCGTTCCTTTTTCCTTTTCGTGTTGGCATGTTTGCCAGTCGGAGACTCTTATTAAGCGAGAGAGATGTTGTGTTGATCGATGCTCTGCTTAAACCCCAAGGATGAAGAATACTTTTTCTTTTGTCGCTGAACATACACAGGCGGACATTTAGACGTTCTCTTTCCGTGTTAGTTTTTGTTGTGCCTTGTGGAATGTAGTGTGGAAAATCGACGGACAGCCCTGTTTCTCGGAAAAGCTTCTTTGCTCTTTCCGATGTCGAGATGGTCATAAAAAGATTATTAATGTCGTTTTGATCAAGAATAATATTCCTCCCGACTGAATGAAAAACGACGGTGGGCAGACCATACTCGGCTGAATAGTAATTTTCCCAAAATATTGCTTGTTTTTTTGTAGAGCAGATTTTCAAAATCCACATTTTATCGGCTTTTTCTTGATTGCTACGAACCGACAGACCGCAAACATCTATTCCTACCCCGTTTTTTCTAGTGGTCTTTGCAATTCCTATGCGAAAACCTTTATCTCTGCGGTACATAAGATATACAAAAAAATTTTCTGCCAAATCTGGTAATTTAGCGAACATTATATGTTTGTCAGTAGTCTTTATTGTGTGACCGTTTTCAGTGATTATTTTTACCAGTTTTCCGCGAAATTTTCTTTTGATTACTCTTGTCACGACCGATGGACATGTGGTTCCTTGCCCCGACGCACTCAGTATGATGTCTCCAGGTCTAACGTTTTTTATCGGCACCTCAGATTTCGGAGTCATAACTCGAGTCTCCGGAGGAACGCACTGGTCGATATCACCGACGACGCAAACATTTCGGTGTTTTAGAGATATCAATTTAACGAGTTGGTATTGAACGGCGTTTGTATCTTGGTATTCGTCCACGTGAATATATTTCCATTTTTCCTGATAGGCGTTTCGAACTTCCTCATTTTTTTTGAGAAGCAGTGTGGGGCGGAGAAGTAAGTCATCGAAATCAAGAGCATTTTCTTCTTTGAGTATTTTTTCGTATTCGATCCAGATCGAAGCGACAAGTTGTCTGAAGTACGAACGTTCGACTCCTTTTGCGAATTCTTCGGCGGTTAACATATTGCCCTTCTCTCTGCTTATGGCGCTAAGGATTTTTCCCGGTTCGAAACTTTTTGGGTCAATACCGCGTCTTTTCATGGCGTCTTTGATTGATCTTACACAATCTCCCCTATCGAAAATGGCAAAAGAGGCCGAAATACCGGCACTTTTGAAATTTTCTCTCAGTATCTTGACCCCAAGAGAATGGAAAGTGCCAAGAAACGGTGAGTTTTCACCGTAAAGACTGATAGAAATTGGTCTGTTAAGCTCCTTATCTTCCCTCAGCATTGATATTACACGCTCTCTCATTTCCCTTGCGGCCTTGTTAGTAAAGGTTATGGCCAGAATAGAGCCTGGATTAGCACCGTTTTTTATGAGGTGAATGATTCTGTGAGTGACCGTTTTGGTTTTCCCCGCCCCTGCGCCGGCGATAATTAAGACGGGCCCTTCTGTATGAAGCGCCGCTTCCCTTTGGGCTGGATTTAATGAGTCTAAATAATTGGACATGAATGCAATAATATAACGAAAAACTTTCGATTAACCTAATTTCCATGTTTACCGATAAGTTCAAAAATGGAAAACCTGCGGTTTTAGTTTGAAGGCGGTCATTTTCGGCAGACAGGTTTGTGCCCGTTTCTTTTTTTTGCGGCATAATTCTAATTTGGCCATAAGATAACAATACATTATTTCCCAATCGTAAATGGCCGTGTCGTAATTTTGGTATCCACAGGGTGCGCACATATTGATTGACGAGCGAGGCGATCTGGGTATACTTAAACATGTCGGTAGGAGCTCAGAATGAGTGTATATGGCTTCATTAAGCCATTTTCTGGAATGTTGATTATGAGTTTAGATTCGGCCTATATTTACAAAACCCACAAATACTGACTCTTTCATCAATTCTTCACTGGGTCAGATAAATAAAAAAAATCGGTTGTCCCATCTTAAGATGGTGGTTTTGGTTTTAACGGTAGCATCTTTGCCTTCCGTCGCCTTTGCCGGGATCTTTTCTTTTTGGGCGGAATTAACCGAGGTCTTTTCGCCTAAGTCTGTCTCGGCAGAAACATCAAGCGTTAATTCGCAGAACGTGGCAATTCTTCAGGCGACGCGAGGTGTAGAATTTGATGGCGCGAAAGGAGGGGGTGATATAACTATAGTCGGAACTGCTCTTCTGCCCGAGAGCGGTCCTGTCGGAACCATGGCTGATATTGCCGAGGGTAACCACAGTGAAAGCATCAGTGTGTACGTCGTAAGGAAAGGAGACACTGTCTCGTCAATCGCCAAGATGTTTGAAGTTACTTCGCAAACTGTGCTTTGGGCAAATGATTTAAGCGGTTCTGTTATTCGCGAGGGACAAGTGTTAGTCATTTTGCCTATATCGGGGGTAAGGCACACTGTGGTCAAAGGAGACACTGTTTCATCAATCGCCAAAAAATACAAAGCAGACGCCGGAGAAGTTGCTCGTTACAATTCAATAGCGACTACCTCAACTTTGAAACCGGGCGACATTATAATTGTGCCCGATGGTGAGGTTGCTTCGCCTGTTACCAAATATGTGGCTTCCGGAACCAGTAATCCCTTGAGGGGAGGCGGCGGACCTGCTTATGACGGCTACTATTTACGTCCTATTTTAAATGGAAGAAAAACTCAGGCTTTGCACGGTTATAACGGCGTTGATTTGGCCACGTATTTAGGCGCTCCCGTTTTTGCATCAGCTGAGGGCGATGTTATTGTAAGCGCTAAGAGTGGTTGGAACGGCGGGTACGGAAAATATGTTGTTATCGCTCATCCAAACGGCACACAAACTTTGTATTCTCACCTGAGCGAAGTTGATGTTTCTGTCGGCGATCATGTTGTGCGGGGGGCGCAGATTGGTCAGGTTGGATCAACCGGAAAATCAACCGGTCCTCACTTGCATTTTGAAATAAGAGGAGCGAAAAATCCTTTTTAGGATAAGGCTTTATGCCCTAGGCTCTAGAAAATTGAAACGGCCCAAACAAAGAGTGTGGCCGGTAATTTTTTCAGAAAAACATATATATAAGTAAAGAACCATACGCGGAGCGCAGGGCGTTCTGGCCGCTCCCAGTAAAAATTTAAAAAACCGGATTAGAACCGGTTTTTTGTGTTCCATAATAGACCTGTTCCCCGATAATCTTCGACAGGTACGATATCCCCACGAAAGTGAGGCTATCGTCTGTATCGGAG